>NZ_JBHWKX010000281.1:0-1003 GCF_042730885.1 Streptomyces sp. NPDC059909 | reverse complement strand
TTCTCGGCGTCGGCTGCTACCGCCCGACACGGGTGGGGCCCAACGACGTGATCCTGGAGAAGATCGACTCCTCCGACGAGTGGATCCGCTCGCGGTCCGGCATCGCCACCCGGCACTGGGCCGACGACCAGGAGACCGTCACCGTGATGTCGGTGGAGGCGGCGGGCAAGGCCATCGCCGACGCCGGCATAGCCCCGTCGGAGATCGACGCCGTCGTCGTCTCGACGGTCTCGCACTTCAAGCAGACCCCCGCGGTGGCGACCGAGATCGCGCACCTGGTGGGTGCGGGCAAGCCCGCCGCCTTCGACATCTCCGCCGGCTGCGCGGGCTTCGGCTACGGCCTGACCCTCGCCAAGGGCATGGTCGTGGACGGGTCGGCCGAGCATGTGCTGGTCATCGGTGTGGAGCGGCTCAGCGACCTCACCGACCACGAGGACCGCGCGACGGCCTTCCTCTTCGGTGACGGCGCGGGCGCGGTCGTCGTCGGCCCCTCGGACGTCCCGGCCATCGGCCGGACCGTGTGGGGCTCCGAGGGCGACAAGTCGGAGACCATCAAGCAGACGACGTCGTGGGCGGAGTACCGCGACGGCCACCCGGAGAAGTTCCCGGCGATCACGCAGGAGGGCCAGGCCGTCTTCCGCTGGGCCGTCTTCGAGATGGCCAAGGTGGCCCAGCAGGCGCTGGAGGCCGCCGGTATCACCGCGGAGGACCTCGATGTCTTCATCCCGCACCAGGCCAACATGCGGATCATCGACTCGATGGTGAAGACCCTCAAACTGCCGGAGCACGTCACGGTCGCCCGTGACATCGAGACCACCGGCAACACCTCGGCCGCGTCGATCCCGCTCGCGATGGAGCGGCTTCTGGCGACGGGCGAGGCCAAGAGCGGCGACACGGCGCTCGTCATCGGCTTCGGGGCGGGTCTCGTCTACGCCGCCACGGTCGTTACTCTCCCCTAGGCGCCGCGCACCCCCGGCCTTCCGGGGCACGCGGAACCGTACAC
>NZ_JBHWKX010000280.1:0-1004 GCF_042730885.1 Streptomyces sp. NPDC059909 | reverse complement strand
CGGCCGGAGCCCGGGCAGGACGCCAACCTGAAGCGCGATCTCGGCTACTGGAGCCTGACGGGCGTGGCGTGCGGCGGCATCATCGGTTCGGGCTGGCTCTTCGGCTCGTTCTACGGCGCCCAGGCGGCCGGCCCCGCGGCCGTGATCTCCTGGGTGATCGGTGGTGCCGCGCTGACGCTGGTCGCCCTGGTCCTCATCGAACTGGGCGCCGGCAGGCCCGAGGCCGGCGGCATGGTGCGGTGGCCGTTCATCGCGAACGGACCCCTCGCGGGCACTCTCATCGGCTGGACCATGCTCCTCGCGGTCGCCAGCACCATGGCCGCCCAGGCCTCCGCCATCGTGCAGTACGCCAACCGCTACCTGCCGGGTCTGTACGAGGACGAGGCGCTGACGCTCCGGGGCCGGTTCGCCGGCGTGGGGCTCCTGCTGGTCCTCGTCATCCTGAACTGGTTCGGGGTCAGGCTCTTCGCCCGGCTGAACCTGCTGGTCACCGCCGTCAAGGTACTCGTCCCCGTGCTCACGATCGTGGCGCTGCTGGTGTCGAGCTTCCACCCCGGCAACATCTCAGCCGGCGGCGGCTTCGCCCCCTACGGCTGGTCGGCGTCACTGACCGCGATCGCCGGTGCGGGGATCATCTACGCCATCGACGGCTTCGCCTCACCGATCGAGCTGTCCGCCGAGGCGAAGAACCCCCGGAGGGACATACCGCGCGCGGTTCTCACCGCCATCGGACTCGCGGTCCTCCTGAACATCGTGCTCCAGCTGACGTTCGTCTTCGCCGTTCCGACGGAGAGTCTCGGGGACGGCTGGCGCGGGCTGACCTTCGCCTCGCCGTTCGGGGAGCTCGCCCTGCTGCTCAACCTCAGCTGGCTGGCGGCGGTCGTCTATGCCGACGCGGTGTTCTCACCGGGCGGCTCGACGTACGTGGCGGTGGCCGCCGGCAGCCGGGAGACGTACGCGGTGGCCAAGAACGAGGCGCTGCCCCGGTGGTTCGCCGGGGTGTC
>NZ_JBHWKX010000279.1:0-1014 GCF_042730885.1 Streptomyces sp. NPDC059909 | reverse complement strand
CCGGTGAGGGCAACCGTGCCTCGTACCGTCGGCCGCCCGTTCCCGGCGTCGCCGCCCGGAACCGACGGCCCCACGGGAAACCAGGATCAGGTCCCTCAGCCGCGCGACCCCGTACCTTCCCGCCGGACGCGCTGATCGCCCTCACGGTAGAGCACCAGATGCTCGTGGAAGAGAACGCCGTCACGAACGTCCCCCGTGGCGGTGAAACCTGTGTCGTCGACGTAGTCGATGTGGTTGCCGCTGACGGTGTACCGGCCGGTGTAGGCACTCCGACGCCGTCCGCGGGCCTCGTCGTAGCGGCCGTTCGGCAGTAGTTCCTGGCGGATGAATCCGTCCGCGGTCACCCACATCCCGACGTACGGGTGCGGAGCGCGAGGCGTGTCGTTGCTGGTCATGGCTTCACTCTCGGCCCCATGGACGGAACGTGGCCAGGCCGCCGCGTCCCCGGGTACGGGCTTCCTGGGAGCCCTGCACCCATGATCGCGGAACGGAGCGGGAGTGACGTGCCGGGGCGGACAGATTCCCCGGACGCTCTGCGCCGGGCCTGTGCCGTGCCCGTCATCTCCCTGCCGGCCATGGTGCCGGCCCCTTCCGCTCTCCTCCGGCCGGGCATGGGTGGGTGCCGTGCACCCGGGTGCACGGCGGCCTGGTTCCGCTTGTCCGGCCGGACGAACCTGGTGGTCATGCGGCTGCCGTGACGGCCGAGCAGCCGCGACCCGCCCGTGAGGAAGCCGCTGATCGGGACCATGACCGGTGCCGACATCCTGTTCGTCGGCGACCTGATCGTCGGCGTCGGCCCCGGCATCATCACCGCGGCGCAGGACGACAACGCCATCGTCGTCGACTGCACGGGCACGACCATCGTCCCCGCCGTCGTGGACACCGTCGCCCTGGCCGGCGGCCGCGGCTGGCGCTCGGAGTACGTCGCGACGCTGACGCCCGGCAACAACACCGACTTCCTGGTGGTGCCCGACGAACTCGCCGCCGACGTGCCGAGCGCGGTGGCCACCCTCG
>NZ_JBHWKX010000278.1:757-1027 GCF_042730885.1 Streptomyces sp. NPDC059909 | reverse complement strand
GGGTGAACTCCACGCCCGTTTCCAGCCCGCGCACTCCGGGTCCGGCCAACGCCACCAGCAGCACACCGCCCGAGACGAGCAGCCAGCGGCCGCTGAAGCGCATCAGCCGGGGCGGACGCTGCTCCAGCCGGGTCCGCAGCCGCCCCTTCCCGGTCATCCCGCTCGTCTGCGGGCGCCGCCGCACCAGCCCCCGGCCCAGCGCCCAGTCGGCGAGGACCCGGGTGATGACCAGCGCCGAGATCATCGAGGCGAGCACGCCGACCGCCAGCG
>NZ_JBHWKX010000278.1:0-593 GCF_042730885.1 Streptomyces sp. NPDC059909 | reverse complement strand
CCTTCACCGGGCCCGACGCCAGCACGAAGAGCAGCCCGGCCGCGATCAGCGTGGTGACGTTGGAGTCCAGGACCGCGCTCCACGCCTTGGAGAACCCGCGTGCCAGCGGCCGCCGCAGGTCCTTCGGCCGCCGGGACGCCTGACCGTACTCCTCCCTGGCCCGTTCGAAGACCAGCACGTTGGCGTCGACCGCCATACCGACCGCCAGCACGAACCCGGCGATGCCCGGCATGGTCAGGGTCGCGCCCAGCGCCACGATCGCGGCGTACGAGATGAGTCCGTACAGGGAGAGCGCCACCGTGGCGAGCAGGCCCAGGAGGCGGTAGACGACGGTGATGAAGACGGCCGTGCAGGCCAGGCCGATCAGTGCCGCCCAGGCGCCCGCCCGGATGGCCTCGGCCCCGAGGGAGGGGCCGACGGTCGACTGTTCGACGACCTCCACCGGCAGCGGCAGCGCGCCGCCCTTGACCAGTGCCGCCAGTTCGCGGGCGCCCTCGGCGTCGAAGCCGCCGGTGATCTGGGTGGAGCCGCCGGTGATCCCGGTGCCGCAGGGCACCGTCTCGCGCATGCCGGGCGCCGAGACGATCCGGTCG
>NZ_JBHWKX010000277.1:0-1035 GCF_042730885.1 Streptomyces sp. NPDC059909 | reverse complement strand
GGACGAAGAAGCAGAAGGAGGGGCAGGCGTGATACGTGCCTACAAGTTCCTCCTTCGCCCCACCGTCCGGCAGCGCCAGGCCCTCGGGGAGATGCTGCGCGATCACTGCTCCCTCTACAACGGCGCCTTGCAGGAACGCCGCGACGCCTACCGGCACGCCTCCAAGACCTCGATCAAGTACGGGCAGCAGTCCGCGCAGCTCAAGGAGATCCGGGCGTTCGACCCCGAGCGGCAAGGCCGCTGGTCCTTCTCGTCCCAGCAGGCGACCTTGCGCCGGCTGGACAAGGCGTTCCAAGCCTTCTTCCGGCGCGTGAAGGCCGGGGAGAAGCCGGGCTATCCCCGCTTCCGTGGAGTGAACTGGTTCGACACCGTCGAGTTCCCCAAGGACGGCGACGGCTGCCGCTGGAACTCCACCCCGCACCACCCTGTCACCCGCGTCCGCCTGCAAGGCGTCGGCCACGTCCGCGTCCACCAGCACCGGCCCGTCAAGGGCCGCGTCAAGACCGTCAGCATCAAGCGCGAGGGACGGCAGTGGTACGTCATCCTCGCCTGCGACAACGTGCCCGCCGAACCGCTGCCCGCCACGGGCGCGGTCACCGGAATCGACATGGGCGTCACGCACTTCCTCACCACCTCCGAGGGAGCGCATGTCGAGAATCCACGGCACGGCAAGCGCAACGCCGACGCCTTGGCCGACGCTCAGCGAGCGCTCAAGGCGTTCCCGCGTCGGAAGCGGGAAAACCGCGCCGCCAAGCACCGCCGGGCAGTGGAGAAGGTTGCCACGCTGCACCGCAAGGTCCGGCGTCAGCGGCTCGACCACGCGCACAAGGCCGCGCTTGCCCTGGTCCGCGACTACGACCAGATCGCGCACGAGCGGCTGAACATCGCGAACATGGTTCGCACCCCCAAGCCGAAGCCAGACCCCGAGCAGCCCGGCGCGTTCCTGCCGAACGGTGCTGCCTCGAAGGCCGGGCTCAACCGCAGCATTCTTGACGCGGGTTGGGGGGTGTTCCTGGGCATCCTCGCGCAGAAGGC
>NZ_JBHWKX010000276.1:0-1036 GCF_042730885.1 Streptomyces sp. NPDC059909 | reverse complement strand
GTGACTGGTTTGGTGGTCAGGCTGGAATGGGGATCCAGGCTCCTCGGCCGTCGAAGAGCTGGGTAACCACGTCGAGCAGGTTCTTGCCCTGTTTCGCGGCGGTGGACAGGTAGCCGCGCACGGCGAAGAAGCGTTCGGCGCCGAGCATCGTGCGCCAACCGCCGGAGATCTTCTGCTGGACCTTGGCCATGCGGATGGCCTGTTCGCTGGTGTTGTTGTCGAAGGGGACGCGCCAGTCGAAGGCGAACCGGAGCACCTGGTCGCGTTCGGTGTCGAGGCGGTCGAGCAGGTTCGCGGCCTTGGGCCGCTTCCCGCGGGGTTGTCCGGGGGCGCGGGGCGGATGCAGCGTCCGCCCGGCGGCGATGATCTCCTCGTAGCGGGCCGTGATGCGCTCGAGTTTGTCCACGGTGAAGCCGGTGGCGTGCTCGTGTGCGGCCCGGATGTCCTTGATCTGGTCCCAGACCTCCACCAGCAGCGTGGCGAGGTCGTCGGCCCAGTCCTGGGGTGCATCGGCGGGCACGTTGTCCGTCACGGCGGCGAGTTCGCGCAGGTGGTGGGCGTTGCACAGGGCGTGGACGGCGTCGGTGTAGGTCTTGTAGGGCTTCCAGCCGTCGTGGACCGCGATCCCGCCGAAGTGCGGCAGGACTCCCATCGTCTCGAACGCCTGCACTCCGCGTTTGGTGTGGACCTGGTAGAGCGTCAGCGTGCGGGTGCAGGCGGTGTGCACCCAGCAGGTTCGCCCGGCAACGCGGGTTCCGGTCTCGTCGAAGCCGACCACCTCGCACTCGGTCAACTGCTGTCGGACCGCTTCGGTGTGCGCGGCCACCGCCTCGGCGGCGGTGGCGTTCCACGTCATCAGGGTCGAGGTGGCCACGTCCGCGCCCAGGCAGTCGGCCAGCAGTTCGGTGCACCGCTCGTACGGCAGGTGCTGGCGGGTGGACAGGTACACCGCGAGGGCCTTCAGGCGCGGCCCGTACTGGGCCGGGGAGGCCACCGGGGCCGGCGGGGACGCGGCGGTGACCTGCCCGCAGCCGCA
>NZ_JBHWKX010000275.1:0-1042 GCF_042730885.1 Streptomyces sp. NPDC059909 | reverse complement strand
CATGCTCATGCCCGGACACCCGTGGGCAGGTCCTCCCAGGTCGGCTCACCTGCGGGGGCGGTCTCCCAGGTCGGCTCACCCGTGGGGGCGAACTCCCAGGTGGGCTCGGACTGGACCGCCACCGGGTTGGTCTCCCAGGTCGGCTCGGCCAGCACCGTGGAAGCGGGCTCGCTCTCCCAGGTGGGCTCGCCACTGGCGATCGCACCGAAGGCAGCCGCGACCGCGAAAGCGCAAAGTACACGAACCATCTTGCTCATGGACGATCTCCACCTCTTCTAATCATTTCCTCCTCCCCCGTGCACATGACGATCGCTCACCGCGACCGCTCGCACCAGCGGAAACAGGCATCATGTTCCTGTAATGCATGACCCTGAGGGGGGTTCACATGGGGACAGACGACCAGATACCGGGACATCCGCACAGCCCACGTGAGCTGTGCGAAGCGGGTCGGCAGCTCTACGCCGACGCGCTGCGGACCGGGCGCATACCCCGGAGCGAGGCCGCGCAGGCGCCCTGCCTCATCGATCTGGCGCTGGTGCACGCCGACCCGGACGACCCGGAGTGGCTGCGGCCGCTGCCCCCGACGGTAGCGCTCGGCCATCTGGTACACCCCATCGAGCAGGAGATCCAGGAGCGCCGACGCGTCGCCATCGGCCTCACCGAGACCTTCGCCCCTTTCCTGGCCATGGCGGCGCAGAACCCGGTCGCCGCCAGCGGGATGACCGTGCTGGAGGGGCTGGGGCTCATCAACACCACCCTCGACCGGGTGGTCGCGGAGTGCTCCGAGGAGCTGCTGACCGTGCAGCCGGGCAGCGGCCGCAAGCCGGAGACCATCGCGGAGGGGCTGCGCCGCGTCATGCCCCTGCTCGACCGCCGGGTGAAGATGCGCACCCTCTACCAGCACACCGCCCGGCACCACCCGGCGACCATCGCCTACGTGGACCGGATCGGCACCGACGTCGAGGTGCGCACGCTGGAGGAGAGCGTCGACCGGCTGATCGTGGTGGACCGCAAGGTGGCCTTCATCCCGGCCCGCTCCGAC
>NZ_JBHWKX010000274.1:0-1045 GCF_042730885.1 Streptomyces sp. NPDC059909 | reverse complement strand
CATCTACATCGTGACGATGGTCGGCGAGGTCAACCGGGCCCCCTTCGACATGCCGGAGTCCGAGGGCGACCTGGTCGGCGGCTTCAACACCGAGTACTCGTCGATCAAGTTCGCGATGTTCATGCTCGCCGAGTACATCAACATGGTGACCGTCTCGGCGGTGGCGGTGACGCTCTTCCTCGGCGGCTGGCGGGCGCCCTTCCCCGTCACCGCCTTCTGGGAAGGGGCCAACCAGGGGTGGTGGCCCATGCTCTGGTTCACCCTCAAGCTGCAACTGCTGCTCTTCCTCTTCATCTGGCTGCGCGGCACCCTGCCCCGGGTCCGCTACGACCAGTTGATGAAGCTCGGCTGGAAGGTGCTCATCCCGGTCTCCGTGGTGTGGCTGATGCTGGTCGCCACCGTGCGGACGCTGCGGAACGAGAACATGCCGTTCGCCGACATCGCCCTGTACGTCTTCGGCGGGCTGATCTTCCTGCTGCTGCTCTCCTTCGTCATCGACTTCTACCGCGACCGCCGCGACAAGGAGCGCGAGGCCCAGGAGGGCGCACAGGAGCCCGCGTTCGACCCGATGGCCGGGGGCTACCCGGTGCCGCCGCTGCCCGGTCAGGCCCTGCCACCGGTGCCCAGGCGGCCCGCGCGCGGCGAGCGGGAGCTCGTTGTCAGTGGCGCGCCGGACACTGTGAGTGACCGTGGTGACACGGAAGGAAAGGAGGCGTCCGATGACTGAGGGAGCCAATCAGACCAGGGGTTCCAGAACCCCGTCGCGGGCTTCGGCGTGACCTTCAAGGCCATGTTCAAGAAGCGGCTGACCGAGCAGTATCCGGAGCAGCCCAAGACGACGGCGCCCCGCTTCCACGGCCGCCACCAGCTGAACCGGCATCCGGACGGGCTGGAGAAGTGCGTCGGCTGCGAGCTGTGCGCCTGGGCCTGTCCGGCCGACGCCATCTACGTCGAGGGCGCGGACAACACCGACGAGGAGCGCTACTCGCCCGGCGAGCGGTACGGCCGCGTCTACCAGATCAACTACGCCCGCTGCATCCTGTGC
>NZ_JBHWKX010000273.1:0-1050 GCF_042730885.1 Streptomyces sp. NPDC059909 | reverse complement strand
TCGTCCTCCTCATCGCCGCCATCGCCTTCGCCAACCAGGGCGGCTCCCAGGACAGCCCCTCGGACGCCCGAGGCCCCGCCGCCTCCGAAACCGCCCCCACCGGCACGGACCCCGTCGACACCACCACCGCCGACATCCCCACCGGCCACCCCCGCACCAAACAGGGCGCGGAGAGCGCAGCAGCGAACTACGCGGTGGCGCTCGTCTCGGCGGAGATCATCAAGCCGGACCGCCGCAACGAGATCATCGACGGCCTCTTCGTTCCCGAGAAGAGGGACGAGCTCAGGGAGAAGTTCGACAAGGCGTACTCGAACAAGTTCCTGAGCGACCTCGGGCTCGACAAGAATGGCGAGGCAGCCCCCGGCTCCACCTACATCTCCAGGACCACGCCCGTCGGCACCAAGATCCGGGGCTACTCCTCCGGCCGAGCCTCTCTGGAGGTGTGGTGCACAGGCGTGTACGGAACAGCGGGCGAGGTGGAAGGCTTCTCGCAGGCACCTGGCCCCGCCCCCGTGAACGGTGACAACCGCGTCTCCCCCGCAGACGACATCTCCAAGGCCGTTGAGGAATTCGGGGGCTTCACCTATGCGCGCTAGTTCACGGGCCGTCAAGCTCTCCGCCCTTGCGACGGCGGTGCCCGCAGGGATCCTGCTCACCGCAACCCGCGTGTTCGCAGCCCCGGACCCTCCTGACGACGGCCGCTGCGACCTCGTAGTCGGCTCTGCCCGGGAATTCTGCGAAAGCGAAGGCGGCTCCTCAGGCGGCGGCTCCGGCACCACCTCCGACCCCCTGAGCTCCACCCTCGACCCCCTGGCGTCCCTGGCCAAGGGCTGTGCCCAGGCTGCCGCCTGGACCGTCGACAAGCTCTCCGCCGCCGTCGACTCCACGGCCAACATCGACTTCACCAACCCCCAGTTCCTCCAGCAGTACGCCGTCGTCTTCGCCGCCTCCACGGTCCTGACCCTGCTGTTGTGGCTCCTCGCCGTGGCCAAACGCGCCGTCCGCGGCGTGCCCCTGACGACCGCCCTCTCCGAGGCGATCGGCTTCCTC
>NZ_JBHWKX010000272.1:0-1050 GCF_042730885.1 Streptomyces sp. NPDC059909 | reverse complement strand
GCTCATTAGAGGACCATCCCTTCTGCAGCCCTCACGAGTAGGGTTGTGACCTCTCGGTCCCGGTGGGTGCACGGCCATCGGTGCGAGCCGCTCGACGGCCTGCATGAGTTCCGCCGGCCCCGCCGGGCCGAGGCCGTCTGATCGGCTTCAGGGACACGCCCCGCAGAGGGCCGATTAATGAGCTCCCGGCAGACGACCTCACCACCGAGCAGGTGCTCCTGGAACGGCAGTGGAGTGCGACGCACGTGTTCATCGGATGGGACTGGGCGACCGACACGCACGACGTGACGGTCATGGACGACACCGGCGAGCGCATCGACCGGTGGGAACTGGCCCACACTGAGGAAGGGTTCGCCAAGGCCCTGGCCAGGCTGCGCAAGCACGGCGACCCGGCCGACCTGCCGGTCGCGATCGAGACCACCCGCGGCCTGGCCGTCGACCGACTGCTCGCCGCCGGCCACCCCATCGTGCCGGTACACCCCAACGCCTTCCACGCCATGCGAGCACGCTGGGGCGCCTCCAAGGCCAAGACCGACGCGGGCGACAGCATGAAGCTCGCCGACTACCTGCGCACCGACGGGCACCTGCTGCCCCGGCTGGAGCCCACCGAGCAAGCCACCCTCGACCTTCAGGTCCTCACCCGGACCCGGGCCGACCACATCGAAGCCCGCATCGCCGCCGTCAACCAGCTCGCCGCCCTGCTCGATGAGCACTGGCCCGGCGGCAAGAGCGTCTTCGCCGAACTCGACAGCGACATCGCCATGGCCTTCCTGGAGAAGTACCCGACCCCGGCCTCCGCGGCCAAGCTCACCGCCGGACGCATCGAAGCCTGGTGCAAGCGCCGCGGCTACTCCGGCAAGAAGCCCGGCAGCGTCCTCATCGAACGCCTGCGTTCGGCCCCGAAGGCGGCCTCCCGCCTCAGCGAGGGCGTCGTCGAACAGCTCGTCCGCGTCCAGGTCCAGCTGGTGCAGGGCATACGCACCACCATCCGCACCCTGGACAAGGCCATCGCCGAGGCAGTCGAGACCCACCCCTACGCGCCGTTGTTCG
>NZ_JBHWKX010000271.1:0-1056 GCF_042730885.1 Streptomyces sp. NPDC059909 | reverse complement strand
AGGTGAGGCAGACCACGGAGAGGTCGCGGGGGCTGTGCAGGGCGGCGGCCTGGACGGTGAGCCAGCGGGCGGTGGACAGGGCGCGGGCGCGGTCCCCGGCGACGCCGACGACGCCGAGGTCCTGGAAGGGCAGGCAGACGGGCACATCGGGCAGTTCGGGCTGCTCGGGCTTGTCCTCCTCGCCCCACATGCCGCCCTTGCCGAGGGCCAGTTCGACGTCGGAGTGCAGGGTGCCGGTCCCGATCCTCAGCAGCATGGCGTCGGGGTCGGTGAGGCGGCGCTCCCAGAGGCGGCGGCGGGGGCCGGTGGCGAAGAGCAGGATCTCGGCGGGGTCGGGCATCTCGGCGCGCCGCTCCCGCTGTTCCTGCTTGCAGGTGGCGGCGAGGAGTTCCTCGTGGGCCGCGAGGTCCTTGCGGTACTGCTTCATCGACGTGCGGTGCTTCTTCTTGCCGTCGCGGTTGTCGCTGATCCACTGCGCGGCCATCATCATCGGGCTCATCAGGCAGAACAGCAGCATGTAGATCTGCTTGGTGATGAGCCACATGGTGATGCCGAAGAGCATCGGCATGAAGGCCATGACGAACTGGAACTTGGCCCGTTCCGCCTTGGTGGGCGGCTGGGGCACGACCAGCCGGGGGCGGCGCCGGAGCGGGTTGAGGCGGGGCGGGCGGTTGTAGGCGAGGCCGCCCTCGCTCATCCGGGAGAGGTGGGCGTCGGGGGCGACGGCCCGGTCGAGGACGAGGAGGGTGTCGCCGGCCCGGACGGTGTCGCCGAGCGGCCAGGCCGTCTCCCCGTCGGCCCTCTCGCCGTCGACCAGGACGGTGAGCCCCGCGCCGGGCGCGGGTATGAGCGTGGCCTCGCCCCGCACGTCGATCCGCAGCCGCAGCGCGGTCCCGGGCAGGGTCGGGTCGGGGACCTGCACGGTGCAGTGCGCGCCGGAGCCGATCTCGGCGACGCCGGCGCCGAGCCGGACGACCCGCCCGGAGGCGGGCCCGCCCGCCACCCGCACCTCGTACCAGCCCACCGGTTCGCCGCGGCGCAGGAGCGGGCCGACGC
>NZ_JBHWKX010000270.1:519-1057 GCF_042730885.1 Streptomyces sp. NPDC059909 | reverse complement strand
GGACTCCCCGCTGGGGCGGGTCTCCGCCACCGCCGAGATCGCGGCAGCCGTCCTGTACCTGGCCTCGCCCGAAGCCGCCTCCGTGGTCGGCGCGGACCTCGTGGTGGATGGAGGCGCCGCCGCCTGAGCCGGTGGGCGGGGCGGGCGGGGACGGCCGTGTGGCCCGCCCCCTTGACCCCAACGGGGCATGAGGGAAATGGCCCCTCTGTGTCATGTGCGGGCACAAGGGCCCTGCCTACGCTGGAGGATCGGCCGGCGGCGTGGGAAGGGGCGGGAGCGGATGGGCGGGATGCGCTCGGGCGGCGTGCAGGACGCCGTGGCGCTCGCGGAGATAGAGCTGTGCGGCGAGCTGATGATCGTCGCGTCGACCGCTGCCGGGGAGCGGCTGAGCTTCGCCGTGATCGATGAGGTGCTGCGGGTGCGGGAGGCCCGGGTGCCGGTCGGCGCGGGGTGCTGGGGCGAGGAGTAGCCGACCCCGTCCCCGGCCCCCGGGGGGTGTCCCGCACCGCCGGAGTGTCAGGTGCGGAGCAGGCGGGCG
>NZ_JBHWKX010000270.1:0-509 GCF_042730885.1 Streptomyces sp. NPDC059909 | reverse complement strand
CCTCCACCTTGGCGTCGATCTCGTCGCCTCCCTTGACGGCGGCGTCGGCGACGCAGTGGCGCAGGTGCTCCTCCAGGAGCTGGAGGGCGAAGGACTGGAGGCCCTTGGTGCTGGCGGAGACCTGCGTGAGTATGTCGATGCAGTAGACGTCCTCCTCCACCAGCCGCTGGAGCCCCCGGATCTGCCCCTCGATGCGGCGCAGGCGTTTGAGGTGCTCGGCCTTGTTGTGGTGGTAGCCGTGGATGCCCCGGTCGTGGTCGGTGACGATCTCGCCGCTGCCCGGCACCTCGGTGGTGTCGGCGGTCCCGGCGGCCTCGGCGACCTCCTGCGGCTCGACGGACCCGGCTGTCTCGTTCGTCACGTCCGCCTCCTGGTGCGCCTGCGTGTCCGGCTTGTCGCCGGCCGTGGTCCCCTGCTGGTCGGCGGAGGGGGCGGCGGGGGTCGGGGCTCCGGCCTCGGTGGTCGTCATCGCGTCCTCCTGGAGGGGGTGTCGGGGGGCGGGGCGGGGT
>NZ_JBHWKX010000269.1:0-1065 GCF_042730885.1 Streptomyces sp. NPDC059909 | reverse complement strand
ACGGCGGCGACGACCTGCCGGGCCTCGCTGCGCTCCTGCGGGGCACGCGGGACGCGGGCGACGAGGTCGCCGAGCTCGGGCCGGTGCACGGCGACCCCCTCCGCCTCCAGGGCGCCGGCCAGGCGGTCGGGCAGGCCGGTGCCGGTGCGCAGTGCGGTGTCGCCGCCTGGAGCGGGCGCCGCGGCCTCGGACTCCAGGGCGCGGACGAGTGCGGCGCGGGAGGAGTCCTGCACGGTGACGGCGCCGGGCACGGCGCCGGCCGGGAAGCGGGGGTCGGTCAGACCCAGGCGCAGAGCGTGCGGGTGGCCGACGAAGCTCGCGTCGACCAGGGCGACGCGGCCGGCGGGCGGCGCGTCACGGAGCAGGGCGACTGCCTCGGCGGCGTCAGAGGCGGTCCGCACGTCGAAGCCCAGCGTCCGCAGTTCGCCCTCGATCGGCGACCCGGGGACCGGCTGACCGGTGACGATGGCGGTCGACAGACGAACTCACTCCTTGGGTGCCGGTGCGTTCCGCGCCGGACAGCTCGGGTGCCGGTGACAACGGCCTGGCGGCACGTCGGCTGAGGCTATCGGACGGTGGGGAGCCCGCGTTCACCGCCCGTTCGGTACCTGTTCGCATCCCGTGCGGGGGCACGCAGGGCGGGCGCGGCCTGGTGCGCGCGGCTTCCCTGGAGGGGGGCGCGGCGCGGGGCCGCCGCCATCATGGTCGATCAACGGCCCGGCCGACAAACCGCGTCCCGCCCTCCGTCGCTGGTCGCGGCGCATGGCCCCGCTTCGGTGGCGTTCGCCCGTTCTCTCCGCACACCGGACGGAAGGCACGATTCCGCCAGGCGGCGGCAGGGGCGCCACGAACGGGTCGGACGGGCCCTTCGAAGGGCGTCCGGCGCGCTGACCTGCCAGGAGTTTTCGCAGGTCAGAGGGAATGACAACGGTATTCAGCGCCGTGTTGCCGGATACCCCCCACCCGTAGTTCACTGTGGTCGGCCGACGGCATCGCCGTGCAGACCGACGAGGCGGAGGACACTTCCCATGGGGGCTGGGCACGACCACGGGCACACACACGGAC
>NZ_JBHWKX010000268.1:0-1073 GCF_042730885.1 Streptomyces sp. NPDC059909 | reverse complement strand
GCTGCCCGTCCTTGCTGACCGTCACCCGCACCTGGGGCCCGGAGTCCTCGATCGACTCCACCCGGGTCGAGGTCAGCACCTCGATGCCGAGCTTCTTGTAGCGGCGTGCCAGCTCCTTGGAGACCTCGACGTCCTCGTTGGGGACCATCCGGTCCAGGAACTCGACGATCGTCACCTTCACGCCGTAGTTGTGCATGACGTAGGCGAACTCCACGCCGATCGCGCCCGCACCGGCGATGACGACCGACTCGGGCAGGTCACGCGTCATGATCTGCTCCTCGTACGTCACCACCCGCTCGCTCAGCTCCGTACCGGGGAGCAGCTTGGTGGTGGCGCCGGCGGCGATGACGCAGTGGTCGAAGGTGACCGTCTGCTCGCCGCCGGGGCCCTCCACCCGCAGCGTGTGGTCGTCGGTGAAGGTGCCCCGGCCGTCCAGCTCCGTGATCTTGTTCTTCTTCATCAGGTAGTGGACGCCCTTGACGCGGCCGTCCGCCACCGTCCGGCTGCGGTCGAAGGCGGGGCCGTACTCGAAGGTGACCTCACCGTCGATCCGGATGCCGAACGTCTTCGCCTCGTTGTTCACCAGATGCGCCAGCTCCGCGTTGCGCAGCAGGGCCTTGGAGGGGATGCAGCCGACGTTCAGACAGACGCCTCCCCAGTACTTCTCCTCGATCACCGCCACCCGCAGCCCGAGCTGCGCGGCCCGGATCGCCGCCACGTACCCGCCGGGGCCAGCGCCCAGCACCACCACGTCGAAGTGTGTACTCATGGGCCCAGCCTCGCGCCTCGCGCCCTCAAAGCAAAACGGAACATCGAGGAGGAGTGGCAGTTGCGGCTGCGCCGCCTGCTGCGCGCCGACCCGGAGGCCGCCGCCGAACTGCGCCGCCTCCTCGACGAGACCGCCCCCGCCCAGGCGCCCGGCCCCACCCTCCAGGTCACCAACACCATCAGCGGCGGCTCCCAGCAGGGCCTGGTCATCCAGGCGGGCCGGATCGGCCGCCTCTCCGCCGGCTCCGGCACTCCGCCCCCGCGGGGCCCGGGCCGCGCCGGCTGACCCCGGGGCACCTCCCGGG
>NZ_JBHWKX010000267.1:0-1075 GCF_042730885.1 Streptomyces sp. NPDC059909 | reverse complement strand
GGGTGGCCGGGTGAGGGCAGGTTGTGTCCGCTGGTCTGCCCAGCATTTCCACGGTTCGGTTCCGGTCGGGCCCTTGCGGGCGGGGCGGGCGGGGGTTGTTCGTATCAGCCGGCCGGTCCGTGGGCGGTGGGGAACAGGTGTGTCCAGGCGTGCTGCCAGGGCCAGTTGTGCGGCAGGTGCAGGGTGATGCGGCGGGCGGAGCGGGCGATCCGGGCCGGAACGTGGACCAGGTGGGTGCGGATCGTGGCGGTGGTGGCCCTGGCGTGGAAGGCGGAGGCCTGTGCGCCGGTGGCCCGCAGCAGGTTGTAGGTCATCGCCCAGAGGGTGAGCCATGCGGCGTTGGCGTGGAAGTGCCCGGACGGCAGGTGGGCCAGGGCTGAGGCCTTGCTGTCGGCGATGACCTGCTCGATGACCGCGTGGTGACGGTGTTCGCGTTCGGCCTGGAGGGTTTGTGCGGGCTGGTCGGTGAAGAACGGGTGGTAGCGCCAGACGGGAAACAACTCGCCCTGCTCACCCACAACGGCGGGTTTGGCCAGGTCACGGACCCGGCGAACGATCAGCCGCGCGGTGACCCGCTCCGCTTTCGTGCGGCTGGCGAACGCGGTGTAGGCGGGTATCTCGGCGACTTCGGCGTCCGAGATGAGTTCACCGGTTGCGGGATCGGGCACCGCGGTCGGGTAGGTGATCTGCTGCCAGGCCTGGTCGGGAATGCCGAGGACGGCCCGTTTGATGGAGGGGTTCATCCCGCAGGTGATCGAGAAGTGGGCTCCGGCCCGGCGGCAGGCGGCGATCACCCCGGCGTTGTAGAACTGCGAGTCCGCTCGCAGGACCCGGGTGCCGGTGCAGCCCGCCTCGACAGCGGTGGCCAGCGCCTCACTGACGAACTTCGGGGCCCCACGGGAATCGGCTGCCTTGCCGCGGCGCATCCGTACTGCGGCGATCACCGGCCGGGAGGTGGGGGTGCAGATCGTGGCGAGCAGGGGGTGCAGGGTGCGGATGCCCTTGAACCGGCCGTACTCGGCGCCCTGCTTGGCCCGGCCGTAGACCCGCTTGTGGGTGGAGTCGACATCAATGA
>NZ_JBHWKX010000266.1:611-1077 GCF_042730885.1 Streptomyces sp. NPDC059909 | reverse complement strand
AGGGCGGACAGCTCGATGCTCAGCCGCTTGGTCAGCGGGCCCGAGAGACCGGAGACAACGACGTCGGCCTCCAGCGACCGGACGATCACGTCGTCCCAGGCCATGGTCTCGACGGATGCCACGCCCGCGTCGGCGATCTGCTGCGCGGAAAGCGCGGCACGCAGGTCCGGCACGGCGACACGACAGGCGAATCCGCGGGATTCGAGTTCCCGTTGGATACGGGCACACCATTTCAGCTGGGAATCGAAAGCGGCCACCAGCAGAGCTGTTCTCATAAGGTCCTCGTGATTCCCGTCGGTGCGGCTCGGCTCGCTGATCCACTCGTACGCGGCCCCGTTGACGCCGGTCAGACTAGTGCGGGCCCACCTGCCCGTCGATCGCTTCCGCCGACAGTTGGTCCGTTGTCCCCGCGACGTTCGCCGGGGCGACACCGAAGAGGGAAGGCGACGGGTGGCCGCCTTTCCGC
>NZ_JBHWKX010000266.1:0-601 GCF_042730885.1 Streptomyces sp. NPDC059909 | reverse complement strand
GAAACGCACAGCCGGCCGGAATGCGAGCACCGAAAGCGCGGCGTTCCCGTGCCCGGCCTCCGGGGCACCGGTCCGGGCCGACGCCCCCGGCCCGGCGTCCCCATGAGCCCTCCGGGACCTGCAACCGGAACGCGCGCCCCGGCCCGTGACCGCGCGCGCCCGATCGGGTCCCTCCTTTCGATTCGGGCAATTTCCGGGCGCCGATCGGGCCCGTAACGGGCATCACCCCGGGGCACCCGCACGCCTGGCGCACCGCTGACCTGCGCGGCTGCTCCGTCCCGGGCGGGCAGGAACGGGCACGAGCACCTTCGCGCAGAAGGTGGCCGAGCAACCGGAGGTGCTTGTACAAACGACACGTGAGCCCGAACGGACTGGTGCGGGCTCCACACTGGACCGCATCGAAGCAGAACCGGAAGGGCGCCGTGGGCACCGAGGAACGCCGCAGAGGGATTCTCCACACGGCCCGCCGCGACGGCTCGGTGGAGGTGAACGCGCTCGCCGCCCTGTTCCGCGTGGCGAAGGAGACCATCCGCCGTGATCTGCACGCCCTGGAGGAGCACGGTCTCGTCCGCCGGACCCACGGCGGGGCCTACCCCGTGGC
>NZ_JBHWKX010000265.1:0-1086 GCF_042730885.1 Streptomyces sp. NPDC059909 | reverse complement strand
CTGGCGATGCGGGACTGGCTGCTCGCCGAAGGCATCACCGTGGTCGGCATGGAAGCCACCGGCGTGTACTGGAAGCCGGTGTTCTACCTGCTGGAACACGACATGGAGTGCTGGCTGCTCAACGCCCGGCACATGAAGTCGGTGCCCGGCCGCAAGACCGACGTGAAGGACTCCGAGTGGATCGCCAAGCTTGTCGAACACGGCCTCGTCCGCCCCTCGTTCGTGCCCCCGGAGCCGATCCGGCAGCTGCGGGACGTCACCCGCTACCGCACCGAGATCGTCCGCGAACGCACCCGGGAGACCCAGCGGCTGGAGAAGCTGCTGGAGGACACCGGCATCAAACTGTCCGCCACCGTCTCCAACATCCTCGGCGTCTCCGGCCGCGCGATGCTCGAGGCGCTGATCGCCGGTGAACGCGACCCCCACGTGCTCGCCGACCTGGCCAAAGGCAGCATGCGCCGCAAGACCGACGCCCTCGTCGAGGCCCTGACCGGCAACTTCACCGCCCACCACGCCTTCCTGGCCCGGGCGATGCTGGACCGGATCGACGCCTGCACCGCCACCGAGACCCACTTGAGCGGGCACATCGAGGTGATGCTGCAGCCCTTTCGCCGCCGCATCGAACTCCTCGTGACCATCCCCGGCGTCGACACCCGGGCCGCACAGGTGATCCTCGCCGAGATCGGCGCCGACATCACCCGCTTCCCCAGCGCGGCCGACCTGGCCTCCTGGGCCGGCGTCTGCCCGGGCAACCACCAGTCCGGCGGCAGAACCGGCAGCGGCAAGACCCGCCACGGCGACCCCTGGCTCAAGGCCGCCCTCGGCCAGGCCGCCGTCAGCGCCGCGCGGACCAAGGACACCTACCTCGCCGCCCGCTACCGACGCATCGCCGCCCGCCGCGGCAAGAAGAGAGCCCTCGTCGCCGTCGAACACTCGATCCTCACCGCCGTATGGCACATGTTCACCCACGACGCCGAATACGCCGACCTCGGCGGCCAGTACTTCATCGAACGCACCGGCCGGGCCAGGCAGACCCGACGCCTGGTGAGCCAGCTCAACCAACTCGGCTACCAAGTCACCCTCCAA
>NZ_JBHWKX010000264.1:297-1089 GCF_042730885.1 Streptomyces sp. NPDC059909 | reverse complement strand
CGCGGCCGCCGACGCCCCAGGCGGTGACGCGCCAGAGGGCTTCCACGACGATGTCGCGGCTCATCTTGCTGTCGCCGTGTTCGCGCTCCACGAAGGTGATGGGCACCTCCACCACGGAGCAGCCGGCCTGGACGGCTCGGCGGGCGAGGTCGACCTGGAAGCAGTACCCCTGCGAGGCGACCTCGGTCAGGCCGAGCCTCTCCAGGGTCTCGCGGCGGAAGGCGCGGTACCCGCCGGTGATGTCGCGCAGCGGCACGTCCAGCAGCAGGCGCGAGTAGGTGCTGCCGCCGCGCGAGAGGAGCTGGCGGCTGCGCGGCCAGTTGACGACCCGACCGCCGGGCACCCAGCGCGAGCCGAGGACCAGGTCGGCGCCCTTGAGGGCGGTGAGCAGGCGCGGCAGTTCCTCGGGCTGGTGGGAGCCGTCGGCGTCCATCTCGACCAGGACGCCGAAGTCGTGCTCCAGGCCCCAGCGGAACCCGGCGAGGTAGGCGGCACCGAGCCCTTCCTTGCCGGCCCGGTGCAGGACGTGGACCCGCTCGTCGTCGGCGGCGAGTTCGTCGGCGATCTTGCCGGTGCCGTCGGGGCTGTTGTCGTCCGCGACGAGGACGTGGGCCTCGGGGACGGCTTCGCGGACCCGGGCGACGACGGGCGCGAGGTTGTCGGCCTCGTTGTAGGTCGGAATGATCACCAGCGTGGTTCCGAGCGGACCGTACTCCTCGCGCGGGGCCGAAGAAGCCCTGTCACCGCCGTCGTTCACCTTTGCCCCTTACCTGTCCGTGCACAGGGGACCAC
>NZ_JBHWKX010000264.1:0-287 GCF_042730885.1 Streptomyces sp. NPDC059909 | reverse complement strand
GCGTACCGCCCCTGACCCAGTGGCGTACGGCGACGGTTCGGGGGTTCCCCGGTCGGGCGTCCAGTGGTGGACCCGGCCGAACCTACCCGTCCGCCTCGCGGTTCTGTCAACACCCGTGTCACCTGGGGCGTCTTCGGGAAGGTCCAGGTCAGGCCCGGGGTGCCCGCGGCGGGCCCGGGCAAGGACGGCGAGTCGCCGGGAGCGCGCCGCGCCGCCAGATCACTCGGGTGGGCGCACGTACACCGTCTCGCCGCCCACCACGGTCCGCAGGCAGACCGGCAGGTCGG
>NZ_JBHWKX010000263.1:0-1091 GCF_042730885.1 Streptomyces sp. NPDC059909 | reverse complement strand
TGGGGTCCGCGAGGAGCACGGCGCGGTGGTCGAAGCGGGAGCGCTCGGTGGCCAGGGAGTGGCCGACGTCGGGCGGGGCCGCTCTGTTCGGCCCGGTGGTGGAGGTGAGGCGGCCGAGTTGCGCGTCGAGGGCCTGCTCGGACCTGGCCGACACCGGCCACGGCACGACGGTCGGTGTCGGCCTCGGTCCGGCGTCCGTCCCGGCCTCCTCGGGGGCCTCCGGGGCGGGCGCCTGCTCGATGATGGTGTGCGCGTTGGTGCCGCTGATGCCGAAGGACGAGATGCCCGCGCGGCGGGGGCGGCCGCTGTCGGGCCAGGCCGACTCCTCCACGAGCAGCCGTACCGCCCCGGCCTCCCAGTCGACGTGGGTCGAGGGCCGGTCGACGTGCAGCGTGCGCGGCAGGACCCCGTGGCGCATCGCCATGACGGTCTTGATGACGCCGGCGACGCCGGCGGCGGCCTGGGTGTGCCCGATGTTGGACTTGACGGAGCCGAGCAGCAGCGGCCGGTCCCCGGGCCGGTCCTGGCCGTAGGTGGCGAGCAGCGCCTGGGCCTCGATGGGGTCGCCGAGGGTGGTGCCGGTGCCGTGCGCCTCGACCACGTCCACCTCGGAGGCGGGCACTCCGGCGCCCCGCAGGGCCTGGCGGATGACGCGCTGCTGGGAGGGGCCGTTGGGCGCGGTGAAGCCGTTGGAGGCGCCGTCCTGGTTGACGGCCGTGCCCTTGACGACGGCCAGCACGCGGTGGCCGTTGCGCACGGCGTCGGAGAGCCGCTCCACCAAGAGGACGCCGACGCCCTCCGCCCAGCCGACGCCGTCCGCCGCGCCGGCGAACGCCTTGCAGCGGCCGTCGGCGGAGAGGCCCCGCTGGCGGCTGAACTCGACGAACATGCCGGGCGTCGACATCACGGTGGCGCCGCCGGCCACGGCGAGCGAGCACTCGCCGGAGCGCAGCGCCTGTACCGCGAGGTGCAGCGCGACCAGGGACGAGGAGCAGGCCGTGTCCACGGTGACGGCCGGGCCCTCCCAGCCGAAGGTGTACGACAGGCGACCGGACACCACGCTGCCGCCGGCGGTGCCGGAGGGCGAGACG
>NZ_JBHWKX010000262.1:0-1091 GCF_042730885.1 Streptomyces sp. NPDC059909 | reverse complement strand
GGTGTGTTCGACCTGCCCGGCAGCGGGGCCAAGCCACTGCTACCGGACGACCCGGCGTGGATCGGCGGGATTCCCCTCGCCGGACGGCTGGGCACCGGCGGGATGGGGCGCGTCTTCCTCGGCGTCCACGAGGGGCGGTACGTCGCGGTCAAACAGGTGCTGCCGTCGGTCGCGGGCGAGGACCAGGACTTCGTCCGCCGCTTCGGGCACGAGCTGGACAACCTCTCCCGGCTGCCCGGGGAGGCCACCGCCCCGCTGATCGCCAGCGACCGCGACGCCCGTCCCCCGTGGCTCGCCACCGCCTACGTGCCCGGGCTCACCCTCAGCGACGCCGTCCGGAGGCACCAGGGCCCGCTGCCCGCCGAGGCGGTGTGGCTGCTGCTGCGCGAGGCCGCCAAGGGGCTCGTCCCGGTGCACGACCTCGGCATGGTCCACCGGGACCTGAAGCCGTCCAACGTGATGCTGACGGTCGAGGGCGCGACGGTCATCGACTTCGGCGTGGCCCGGGCCACCGAGCAGAGCCAGCTGACCCGGAGCGGCGTGGTGGTCGGCACCCCTGCCTACATGGCCCCGGAACAGGCCGTCACGCGGCGCGACCTGACCGGCGCCGTCGACGTGTTCGCGCTGGGGTCGGTCCTCGCGTACGCGGCCGGCGGCAAGCCGCCCTTCGGCGAGGAGTCCGGCCCCGCCGTCCTGTACCGCATCGTGCACGAGGAACCCGGGCTGGAGGCGGTTCGGGAGCTGGACACCGCCCTCGCCGACCTCGTCACCGCCTGCCTCGCCAAGGACCCCGAGGCCCGCCCCACCGCGGCCGAGCTGGTCCGGCGCGCCACGGGGCGCGGACCGTCCACCGCGCCCCTGTGGCCGGACTCCTTCAGCGCCGACCTGGCGGAGAAGGCGGCCTTCGCGGCGAACGTCCAGGAGCTGGACCCCCCACCGCCCGTCTCCGTGGAGACACTCGACCTGGGCGAGAAGGCCCGCCCGAAGCCCCCCGGCGAGCGGCGGCGCCGCAACCGCGTGTTCCTCGCCGTCGTCCCCGTCGTCGTGGCGGGCGGAGCGACCCTCGCCGTCCAGTTGCTCCCCCACACCTG
>NZ_JBHWKX010000261.1:0-1105 GCF_042730885.1 Streptomyces sp. NPDC059909 | reverse complement strand
CAGGTTCAGCGCACGTGACATTCCTGCGAAATTGTTCCGGCAGAAGGGGCAGGGCGCACGGTCCGTATGCAAGGTGGCGACACCACCTCTCAAGCCCGCCCGGTGGGCCTGGGCGAGCGCATCACCTTCGGCATGCAGGAGGTGCATGTTCATCACACCTCCCGGATTGCTGTGCTGCACTCCAGGCGCATTCATTCCGTAGAAAGTCTGCCCCTGATAATCGAGCCTGGCGAGAGTACCTTCCTTCTTGGGAGTACTCGTGCCGACCTGATCCATATTCAATACGTAGCAGCGTTGCCGCAGTTGTGCGTCAGTACCGGCGCAGCCCCCGCCACCGCATAGTACGTGTGCGCGCCGGTCGGTCGTCATCTGCGTTTTTGCTGGTCAGCGAATTCCGGCCTATCCGTGGGTGTGCGTGGAAGTGCCCTGTTGTGCGACCGTGTTGCCGTCAGACGGCTGCGCGCCTGAGGGCGGTGGAGTGGGGTTTGGCCGGCGTCCTGCCCGGGTTGGGGTCGGGCATGGTCAGGGGGCCGTACGCTGGCCCGGCAACTCGGGCAGGTCGTGATCCTGCCCGGAATTTGAACGAGTGGCCCCCTGGCCTTGCCCGACGCGGGCCCCGGCCCGGGGAGGTGGGTAAAGCCCACGGAGCCGACCGGCCCCATCCCCGGGCCTCCGTCCCGACCAACTCTCCGCCGTCGCCTCGCCGTCGGCCTGGCGCCCGTCGTGCGGGCGCGTCCGGCTTCCTTCGCGCTTCCGGTAGTCCGCTGCGCCGTTTCTGCGCGGCCTGATCGCTGGCCGGCCCGCGGTGGCGGAGCCGAGAGCGGGCCGGGTGGGCGGCCGTGCCGCGCGCGACCCGCGCCAGCGGGTCGCCTTGACCGGCTCCGCACCACCTGCCAGTGCTGCACCCAGGGCCTGGACACCGAACGAAAGAAGTGCTGCACGATCGGCAAGTGCTGCCAGAAACGGCTGTCCCCCTTGACCGTGACCTACGTGCACTCGGTGCTCAAGTCGGCTCTGGAACACGCTGTCCGCGAGGACGAGCTGCCGCGCAACGTCGCCCGGAACGTCAAAGCCGCCACGCCCCGGCCCAGGCACTTCCGGCCCC
>NZ_JBHWKX010000260.1:0-1112 GCF_042730885.1 Streptomyces sp. NPDC059909 | reverse complement strand
AGTCGATGACGATCAGGTCGAGCGCGCCGGAACGGACCAGCATGTCGACGATCTCCAGCGCCTGCTCGCCGTTGTCCGGCTGGGAGAGGATGAGGTTGTCGATGTCGACGCCGAGCTTCTTGGCGTACTCCGGGTCGAGCGCGTGCTCCGCGTCGACGAAGGCGACCTGGCCGCCGGCCTTCTGGGCGTTGGCCACGGCGTGCAGGGTCAGGGTCGTCTTTCCGGAGGACTCCGGGCCGTAGACCTCGACGACGCGGCCGCGGGGCAGGCCGCCGACGCCGAGGGCGATGTCCAGCGCGGTCGAGCCGGTGGGGATCACCTCGACGGGCTCGTTCGGCCGCTCGCCCATGCGCATGACCGCGCCCTTGCCGAACTGTCGTTCAATCTGTGCGAGCGCGGCGTCGAGCGCCTTCTCGCGGTCGGTTCCAGCCATGGGTTCCACCCGATTTGCTTGAGTCGTTCGCTTCACGTCGAAAACGCTAACGCCTGGCACTGACAATGCGCCTCGACGCCTTCGGGCCTGTGGAAAACTCCGCCGCGAACCGTCTGGATCCCGGGCGCCGCATCGCCAGATTCTTCATAAGAATAGATGTTCGATTTTTGTGTCAAGCGTGCCACACGGCCCCCGCGCGGCTCGCGCGGGACCGTGCGGGTTCCCCCGCCGGAGCGGTGCGGGCGCGGCTTCCGTGGCGCCGGGAGACGCTTCCCGTATGACCGGGGGGACTGCTGAGACCGATGTGCCCGGCCGCCCAAGGAGGTCTTCCCCGGCATGACGCGCATCATCGCTGACATCTCCGTCTCTCTGGACGGCTTCGTCACCGGGCCCGGCCCTGGCCCGGACAACGGCCTGGGCACCGGCGGCGAAGCCCTGCACACGTGGGCGTTCTCCGAGGACCCCGAGGACCGGCGGGTCCTCGGCGAGGCCACGGCGCGCTCGGGCGCCGTCGTCCTCGGCCGCCGCCTCTTCGACGTGGTCGACGGGGCGCGGGGCTGGGACGAGAAGACCGGCTACGGCGCCGGGGAGGCCGGCCGGCCCGCCTTCGTCGTGGTGACGAGCGAGCCGCCCGCCGCGCTACGGCTGACGGAGCTGGACTGGACGTTCGTCACCACCG
>NZ_JBHWKX010000259.1:0-1120 GCF_042730885.1 Streptomyces sp. NPDC059909 | reverse complement strand
CCACGACGAACTCCTCCCGTACACACGCATCGAACCTGAGCAGCTTACGAGAGCGCAGTGGTGCCAGCGGCCTCACAACTTCCGGACAGCGACGCGGCGTTGAGCGGCAGCCACCGTCGGAGCAGCTACCGGCCGGCCGTAAGGGAGGTGCCAAAGGTGAGGGCGGCGTACTGGAGGCACTGGCCGACGACGAGACCGTCCAGGACGCGGAACTGGTGGCCGTGCTGCTGGCGTGGGAACCGCGGATCGACGTGAGTGCTCTGGCCGCGGCCTGCGGGGTGACCACCGCGCGGGTCCGGTCGGCGCTGATGCGCCTGGCGACCTCCGGCCGGGTGGGTTACGACACGGCCGAAGCCGCCTATTTCCACCGGCAGCTGCCCCACGACTCCGGTCTCGCCGAGCGTCACAACCCGAGGCTGCGGTATGCCCGTGCCCTGCTGTCGGCCGGTGCCGTGACGCTGGACGGCGCGATGGGCACCGTCACGGCCGAGGACGGCCACACCCACCGGGTGCGCGAGGACGCCGGCGTCCTGAGGTGCAGTTGCCTGTGGTGGGCGAGATACCGGGGCGGACGCGGCCCCTGCAAGCACGCGCTGGCGGTACGGATGGCACGACGGGAGAGGAACAGTTGAGCAAGCTGATCGAAGCGGTGCGCGGCGGGCGGGCCGACGACGTGGTGACGATCGTGGACGGCATGACGGCCGCCGAACGGGGCGGGGAACTGCCGGCGCTGAAGGCGTTGCGCAAGGAGTTCCGCGACGCCTGGGTGACGCCGCAGCTCCAAGCGGCCTCTCCTGCGCTGCTGGTGGCGGGCGTCGCCTGCCAGACCGGAGCGGCGGCCGTCGCGTCCTGGCTCACCGCTTCCGGCTGGGAGCGCATGTGGGGGCGGAGAAGAGATTCCTCCCCATGCTCAAGGAGCGCCCCGCCGAATGGCTGACGGAGCTGGCGCACCGGATCGCCGACCGCAGGCCCTCCACGGACATCCGGTATCACCTTGTCGAAGCGATCGTGCAGGCGGCCCGATGCCCGATGCCGGTGACCGACGCCTCCGTGCACGCATGGATACACAGCATCTACGGCAACGGCTGGAACACCGACGTGATCGCCGAGCGGCTGAGAC
>NZ_JBHWKX010000258.1:704-1132 GCF_042730885.1 Streptomyces sp. NPDC059909 | reverse complement strand
GGTGGCCTGCGCCCACAGCATCCCATACTTCTGTTGGTACGCACTGACCTCATCTTGGTCGTCCACCATGAAGCCCCTGTGGTGTCCCTCGATGTAGGCGAGGTGGTCGTGGTCCGGCGTTTCCAGCAGAACGAGGGGACCGGCCAGCCCTGCGTGGGCGTCAGTGTTCGTTGGCATGACTTGGAGACTCAGACAGGGCAGGTCGGCGCAGTCTCGGAGATGCTGGATCTGTTGTGACATCGCCTGCGGGTCGCCCAAGTGCCTTAGCAGCACGCTCTCCTCAATGATGAAGCTCATCATCGGAGGAATATCGCGAGACAGTATCTGCTTCCTGTCGACACGGGCTTGCACCGCTTCTTCCAGGCCCTGCGTTGTCAAGGGCGGATACGCGTTGCCGAACACGGTCCGTGCGTATTCCGACGTTTGCA
>NZ_JBHWKX010000258.1:0-694 GCF_042730885.1 Streptomyces sp. NPDC059909 | reverse complement strand
AAGTCGGCCTGTAGCCGTCGTCTGCCCTGCTCGACGGAGGAGACCGTGTCCTCGCCGACCCTCGCCAGGTCCGCCAGTTGCCCCTGGGTCAGCCCCGCCACCCGCCGGAACTCGGCCAGTTGTTTGCCGAGCACTTCCCACGACGTGACCTTCTTGCTGGACTTCTTTCGCTGCTGCATACGCACTCCATCTCCCGACGCGCCCCGTCGCGCACCCGGCACGACCCGTACAACGGATTTGTACGGGTCGACGCCCTGCACAAGGCTAGTGACGTTGGGTGACCTTAGGAGGGTGGAAACCGAAACCCGACTCCCCGCGCGCTGCGAGCGCTTCTACCGCCGCGAGCGCCGATCCGTCCCCGCAGCCAGGGACTTCACCGCCGCCGTGCTGGACGACTGGGACGCCCGCGTGCCCCGCGACGACGTCTTGCTCTGCGTGAGCGAACTGGCCACCAACGCCCTGCTCCACGGCGTCCCGCCGGGACGCGGCTTCCGGCTCTTCGTGCTCCGGGCCGACGACGGCGGCGAACCCACCCGCGTCCACCCCGTCCAGCTCTGGCGCACCCCCTACGTCGCCGACACCCGGGCCGACGCCTACGGCGGGGACGGGCCGCTCGCCCGGGTCGGCAACCCCGACCTCGTACGGGCCCTCGGCGCCTGCCTCTCGCTGGCCCGGACGGCGCGCGGCGCCACCG
>NZ_JBHWKX010000257.1:0-1140 GCF_042730885.1 Streptomyces sp. NPDC059909 | reverse complement strand
CCCCTGACCGCTCCGCAGGACGAGAGCGGTCGCGGGCTCGACCTCATCGAGCAGCTCTCCGACCACGCCCACTTCGGCAACAAGCCGGGCCGCGCCGGAGCCGTGGTGTCCTTCGACAAGATCCTCAAGTGGCGCAAGGACGCACCGCTGGTAGCCGTCTGAGCGCGCCGTCTGACGGAGTCCTCCGACCGTGCCGTCAGACCGTCGGCCCGCTGAAGGGGGGCAGTGCGGTGTTTCACGTGAAACATCGACAGGACTCTCATTGCCGCAGCGACGTGGTGTTTCACCTGCGACGTGACCTGGTCGGATGTTTCACGTGAAACGCGACGAGGGGCGTTGGCCCGCGTGAGACAACGCCCCTCGTCATGCCGTCACCCGCCCTGGGAGGGAGGCCGTGCCCGGCTGCCTCGCAGGGGCCGGGTCAGCCCTTCAGCTCGGCCATCCAGCGCTCGACCTCGTCCGAGGCGCGCGGCAGGGCGGCGGAGAGGTTCCGGTTGCCGTCCTCGGTGACCAGGATGTCGTCCTCGATCCGGACGCCGATGCCCCGGTACTCCTCCGGCACCGTCAGGTCGTCCGCCTGGAAGTACAGGCCGGGCTCGACGGTGAGGCACATGCCGGGCTCCAAGGTGCCTTGGACGTAGGTCTCGGTCCGGGCGACCGCGCAGTCGTGGACGTCCATGCCGAGCATGTGGCCGGTGCCGTGCAGGGTGAAGCGGCGCTGGAGACCCAGCTCCAGAACCCGGTCGACCGGGCCGTCGAGAATTCCCCACTCGACGAGCCGGGTGGCCAGCACGCGCTGCGATGCCTCGTGGAAGTCCCGGTACTTGGCGCCGGGTCGCACGGCGGCGATGCCCGCCTCCTGGGCCTCGTACACGGCGTCGTAGATCTTGCGCTGGAGCGGGGAGTACGTGCCGTTGATGGGCAGGGTGCGGGTGACGTCGGCGGTGTAGAGGGTGTGCGTCTCGACGCCGGCGTCGAGCAGCAGCAGGTCGCCGGAGCGGACCGGGCCGTTGTTGCGGACCCAGTGCAGGGTGGTGGCGTGCGGGCCGGCGGCGCAGATGGAGCCGTAGCCGATGTCGTTGCCCTCGACGCGGGCGCGGAGGAAGAAGGTGCCCTCGATGTACCGCTCCGAGGTGGCGA
>NZ_JBHWKX010000256.1:0-1142 GCF_042730885.1 Streptomyces sp. NPDC059909 | reverse complement strand
GTGATGTAGACCAGCCGAGGCACCGACCTTGCTGGCCAGGCTCAACTACCATCCTGCGTAGGTGGGGGTTTGGCCCGGGGGATGAGAACAGAGCTACTTACGAGACGTCCAGAGGAACGTCTCGGTTCTCAGCTCCACGGATCGCTCGGACACCAGGCGTCGGCAAGGGGTTGCAACGGGAGCAGGGCTGGAACTGGGCATGAAATACGACATCGCAGCCCCTGAACCTGCAGGCATGGTCGCCTCGCTCAGCTCTCTCGGCTATTCACTGCCCGCCGCCATCGCGGATCTCGTGGACAACAGCATCTCCGCGAAGGCAGCCAACATCGACATCGAGTTCACATGGGCTGGACAGGACTCGTGGATCGCTGTCGTCGACAACGGCGAAGGGATGAGCGCGGACGATCTCGTGACCGCCATGACCGTGGCTGCGCGCGGTCCCGCCACACCGCGTACCGCCACGGACCTGGGGCGCTTCGGCGTCGGACTCAAGTCCGCGTCGTTCTCCCAGGCCCGTCAGCTCACCGTCGCGACCGCTGTCTCCGGAGAGTGGCACGTACGTACGTGGGATCTCGACGTCGTTGAGAAGTTCGGTGAGTGGAGGCTGCTGCACGGCGCGGACGAGGCGACGGCGGACCTGCTCGACAGGATCCGCGGTAGGGCTGATCATGGCACGGTCGTTTTGTGGCGGCGGCTAAACGGATACCACGTCGACGGCGTGACCGAGGACGACGAGCGGACCCAGAAGCAGTTCTACGCAGAGGCCGCCCGCGCGGAGTCGCACTTGGGCATGGTCTTCGCCCGGTTCCTGACGGGCAGTCGTCGCCGTACCATGCGTGTCTCCAGTAGCCCGGTCGAGCCCTGGGACCCCTTCCTCTCCGGTCACCCTTCTGTTCAGCCCCTCCCTGTGGAGCAACTTCCGCTCGGCACCGGCTTCGTACGAGTGGAGGCGTTCGTCCTCCCCAGCGCGCAGCGGCTCACGCCTGCCGAGTACGACAAGGCCAGCGGCCCACGCGGTTGGCTCGACCAGCAGGGGTTCTACGTGTACCGGCGGGACCGTCTGATCCTGGCCGGCGACTGGCTTGGCCAGCGCGGTGTACGCCGCGAGGAGAAGTACAACCTGGCACGGATCGCCGTGGACA
>NZ_JBHWKX010000255.1:0-1151 GCF_042730885.1 Streptomyces sp. NPDC059909 | reverse complement strand
GATGTACGCGAACACGGGGATGACCACCGCGAACACCAGGAGGGCTAGCTCGGTGTTGCGGCGGCTCGGCGCGCCGATGGCCCCGATGGTCGAAGTCTGTGTCGTACTACTGCTCATGGCGTGAAAAGGCCCCCAACGGCTGCTTACTGCTTACCGCACAGCGGGACCAGCTTCTGCTCTTCCTCCGAGAGGCTGGGGCCGGGCGTGGGAGTGGCATCGGACTTGTTCTTGCTCTTGGAGTCGTCGGTGAGGTTCTCGGCCGCGCCGGAGTCGCCCTTGCCGGGCTTCGCCTCCTCCTGCTGCTTCTGCGCGGCGGCGCGGCGCTCGGCGTCCTTCTTGCAGGCGGACGCCTGGACGCTGAGTTCCTCGACCTTCTCCCTGGCCTCGTCCATGCCGCCCTCGGCGATGGTCGCCTCCACCTGCTTGCGCTGGTAGGGCGGGAGGTACTTGAGTTCGATCTCGGGGTGGTCGCGGTGGACCTTGGAGAGCGACACCCAGGCCAGATCCTGGTTGATGCCCTGGAAGAGGGCGACGTGGTCGTCCTTGGTTCCCACGTAGTACTGGGTCTGGGTCCAGCGGTAGCCGCCGTAGAGGCCGCCGCCGACGACCGCGAGCGCCAGTGCCGTGTAGAGGGACCGCTTCAGCCAGGTGCGGCCGCGCCGCGGCTTCTCGAAGTCCCCTTCGCCGTACGCGCCGAAGGAGTTCTCCGGTGTGTACTCCGCGGAGGAGCCGCTGCCGGGCGGGCCGAAGGAGCCACTGGGGGCCGACGAGCGGCGGCCGAGGCCCGCGGCGCGTCCGGCCGGGGTCTCCATGGCACCGCTGTCCTGCTGCTGGTGCTGGTTCTCCGCCACCGCGCCGACCACCACGGGGGTGTCGTTGAGCTGGGTGGTGAGGGTGTCGTTGGCGTCGACGTCGAGGACGTCGGCGACGATGCAGGTGATGTTGTCCGGGCCGCCGCCGCGCAGGGCGAGCTGGATCAGTTCCTGGATGGTCTCCTGCGGGCCCTGGTAGCTGGCGAGGGCCTCCTCCATCGTCTGGTGGGAGACGACGCCGGAGAGTCCGTCGGAGCAGATCAGGTACCGGTCGCCGGCGCGGACCTCGCGGATGGAGAGGTCGGGCTCGACGTGGTCGCCGCTGCCCAGCGCGCGCAT
>NZ_JBHWKX010000254.1:0-1151 GCF_042730885.1 Streptomyces sp. NPDC059909 | reverse complement strand
ACGACGTCTACCGCGGCACCACCCTCGCCACCACCGTGACCGGCACCAGCGCCACCGTCACCGGACTCGCCGCCAACACCCCCTACAGCTTCACCATCCGCGCCCGCGACGCGGCCGGGAACACCTCCCCCGCGTCATCCGCCGTGAGCGTCACCACCGACCCGGGTGGTGGCGGTGGCGGCTTCAAGCAGGCCGCGCCGTACCTCTATCTCGGCTGGGGCGACCCGCCGAGCGCTCCCTCCGTGATGAGCGCCACGGGCATCAAGTGGTTCACGATGGCCTTCATCCTGTCGTCCGGGGGCTGCAGCCCCGCCTGGGACGGCAGCCGGCCGCTCACCGGCGGCACCGACCAGTCCACCATCAACGCCATCCGCGCAGCGGGCGGCGACATCGTCCCGTCCATCGGCGGCTGGAGCGGCAACAAGCTCGGCCCCAACTGCACCACGCCGGAAGCCCTCGCGGGTGCGTACCAACAGGTGATCAACGCGTACGGGCTGAAGGCCATCGACGTCGACATCGAGAACACCGACGAGTTCGAGAACGAGGCCGTCCAGGACCGCATCCTCAACGCCCTGAAGATCGTCAAGCAGAACAACCCGGGCCTGCGGACCATCATCACCTTCGGCACCTCCACCACCGGCCCGACCTGGTGGGGCAACCGGCTCATCGAGCGTGCCAACGCACTCCAGGCGAACATCGACGTCTTCACGATCATGCCGTTCGACTTCGGCGGCGGTGCCGACATGTACGGCAACACCGTGAACGCGACGGAGGGGCTGAAGGCCAAGCTGAAGAGCACCTTCGGCTGGGACGACGCCACCGCCTACGCCCACATCGGCATCTCGGGCATGAACGGCCTCAGCGACCAGCAGGAGCTGACCAGCCCCGCGACCTGGACCCAGATCAAGGACTGGGCCAACTCCCACCACATCGCGCGGCTGGCCTTCTGGTCGGTCAACCGCGACCGGCCCTGCCCCGGCGGCGGAGTGGTGAGCAACTGCTCCGGAATCAGCCAGAACAACTGGCAGTTCACGTCCATCACCGCCGGATTCACCGGCTAGGAGCGTGTCTCAGTAACCGCAACCCGCCTGCGGTTCGTGATCGTTCGTGCGGGATGATGCTGGTATGAGTGGCGGGGATGGACTGTTCGA
>NZ_JBHWKX010000253.1:0-1160 GCF_042730885.1 Streptomyces sp. NPDC059909 | reverse complement strand
ACATCGCCCAGTACGTGCGCACCGACATCAACGTCATGGAGTCGGACGCCCACCGGGTGCGCGGCGAGGGGCCGGTGCAGCTCACCGACTGCCTGTCCGGCAAGGGCGTGGACGAGGTCGTCGCGTACCTGGAGTCCCGGCGCACGGTACTGGTGTGACGTGAGGGCCGTCCGCGACCGGCTCGCCCCCGAGCACTACGAAATCGCCGTCCTCCCCGCGGAGGTCTCGGCTCTCGCCTCCCGGCCCGACACGCTCGGGCCGGGCTCTCCCGCCAAGGTCGGCGTCCTCGACCTGGAGTTCGCCCTGCGCGGCGACCGTACGGAACTGGTCGGCCGCTACCAGAAGACGCCGTTGCAGATCATGCGGCCGCTCTACGTGGACCCGGCCGTCCCCGGCATGGCCTTCACCTATGTGATGGCCACCGGGGGCGGCGTCGCCCAGGCCGACCGCTACCGCCAGGACCTGGTGTGCGGCCCGGGGACCCAGGCCCTGTTCACGACCCAGGCCGCCACCAAGGTCTACCGGATGGAGCACGACTACGCGACGCAGCGGGTCCACCTGACCGCGGGAGAGGGCTCCTACGTCGAGTACCTCCCCGACGCCGTCATCCCCTTCGCCGGGTCCCGCTTCCACCAGAGCTCGGTGGTGACCGCCGACGAGACGGCCACGGTCGTCTACGCCGAGACGGTCACCGGCGGGCGCCTGGCGCGGGGCGAACGGCACGAGTACACCGTGTTCACCAGCGACCTGGAGATCCGGCGTCCGGACGGCACGCTGCTGGCCGTGGACACCATGAGGCTGCGTCCCGAGGACGTCGGCGGGGTGACCGGGCCCGGGGTGTTCGCCGGGCACGACCACGTCGCCTCGGTCCACGTGGTCAGCACCCGGCGGCCCGCCCAGGAGATCGCCGACACCCTGCACCGGTCGCTGGCGGACGCCGACGTGCTGCACGGCACCAGCGTCCTGCCCGAGGCGTGCGGGGCCTGGACCCGGATCCTCGGCCACGAGCAGCCGTGCGTCACGGCGGCGGTCCACACGGCCTGGGACGCGGTGCGCCGCCTGCTCCTCGGCCATCCCGCCCCCGACCTGCGTAAACAGTAGGTCCCGTCGATCAGGAGACCTTGTCCATGATCACCGCCCCCGCGCCCATGCCGCCGGCC
>NZ_JBHWKX010000252.1:284-1169 GCF_042730885.1 Streptomyces sp. NPDC059909 | reverse complement strand
GAGGTCGAAGAGCTCGCAGCGCTCCTTGAGGTGGGGGAAGCGGGTCTGGTGGCGGACGATCTCGGCGCGCGCCAGTTGCCAGAAGTCGGCCTCCGGGACGCCCAGCTGCGTGGCGCAGAGCGGCGCGAGGTAGCGGAAGACGCCGATGAAGAGGCCCGAGTGGATGAACTGGGGCAGGAAGCCCGGGCTCTCCGTGAGCAGGACGGCACGCACCTCGTCGGGCATGTCCGCGTGCTCGGGCAGCGGTTCGGAGCTGATGTTGACGTCGTCGACGAAGTCCTTGACGGCGAGCCGGGTGGGGATGTCGTGCTCGTCGAAGACGACGATGGCGTTCTCACCGTGCGGGGAGAAGACCGTGCCGTACTGGTGGAGGAAGTGGACCAGGGGCGGCAGCAGCGCGGCGAAGAGGTGGCGGAGCCAGTCACGGGGGTCGAGGCCGGACCGGGCGACGAGTTCGGCGGTGAAGGCCCGGCCGTCGCGGCCGGTGTGGATCAGTGAGGCCAGTGTGCGGGCGCGTTCCCCGGCGTCCAGATGGTGGCTGAGCGGTTCCCGCCAGATCGCGCCGAGCAACTCCTTGTACTGGCCGACGGTGACCGAGGCGACCTCGCCCAGGAGGATGACGCGGCACTCGTCGCGCAGGTACGGGTCGTTGTCGCGCAGGCCCCGCACCCAGTCGGTGACGGCCGGGGCGGCGAGGGTGCGTTCGGTCGGCAGGCCGCGCCAGACGAGGGTGTTGAGGATGGTGAGCGGGAGTTTGACGGTGTGGCGCCGGGGTCGGCTCAGGTTGAGGAAGGTGCGGATGGACTGCTGGGGCAGCCGCTCGTCCGGGTCGGGGGCCAGTGGCACGATGCGCCGGTCGGCGACGGCCGGGGCGAAGAGCGGGAC
>NZ_JBHWKX010000252.1:0-274 GCF_042730885.1 Streptomyces sp. NPDC059909 | reverse complement strand
GGTAGAGGTAGGCGGCCGGGTCCAGCCCCTGGTCACGCAGGACGCCGGCGAACAGCTCACGGGTGGCCTCGTCCAGCTCGCCGCGGTAGAGACGCTCGGCGTCGAGGCCGTGCACGCCCCGGTAGTCGGCGAGGGAGGTGTGGACGGCGATCCACGGCAGCCGGGCCGGGCGGCGGGCCTCGGGCGCCCAGCGCGCGGTGTCCTCGGCGGAGAAGCCGATGCGCCCCTTGTTCAGGACCAGCCAGGGATGACCGGTCTGGTGGCCTTCCAGAGC
>NZ_JBHWKX010000251.1:454-1169 GCF_042730885.1 Streptomyces sp. NPDC059909 | reverse complement strand
GTCCGAACGGTGGGCACCGAGGGAGGCGACGAAGGCCGACTGGTCGTCCAGCGCCGCGTGCCCCTCCAGCCCGTCGGCGGTGAAGACCTCGTCCCAGTAGTCGCTGATCCGGCCGCCGCTCCACCGGTACCTGCGGCGGCTGGCCAGGCCCATCGGCTGGGCGTGGGTGGCTGCGAAGAAGGGCTCGGCGGCGGGGGAGCGCCAGTCGGTCAGCAGGCGGTTCCCGTCACCGTCGGTCAGGCCGAGCCGGCCGATGTACACGGGCTCGGGGTCGTCCTCGCGGACGAAGTGGCCGAGGCACAGGTCGAGGCCGAAGCGGTTCAGGGTCCGCAGGCGAGCGGTGAGGCGGTGGACCTCCGTGTCCCGGTCCATCGCGGCGCGGCCGGCCCCGCCGGGGGAGCGGAGGGCGGTGTGGAGGCTCGCCGTCAGCTCGGCGGCCGAGCGTGCGAGGGCGGCCGAGACGGCCGCGAAGTGCCGCTCGTCGCGGGCGGTCAGCGCCGGGTCGGCCTTGGCGGCGAGGCGGTCGGGGAGGGCGAACGCCGTGGCGGCGGCCGGGGACGCGGCGGGAGGACCGGACAAAGGGGTGGGCACTGCGTGCATCACTCGTTTCGGCGGGAACGGGAACGGCCCGTGATTCTGCCCCGCACAGGGGGCCTTGCCGCAAGGGCCCCCGTGCGCTATAGGTTGAGAGTGGCAAGGAGCGTGGACACGCTCG
>NZ_JBHWKX010000251.1:0-444 GCF_042730885.1 Streptomyces sp. NPDC059909 | reverse complement strand
GGCCGGGCCTCTTCGGAGTCCCGCACGTCGAAGCCCCCTACGCGTCCAGCGTCACCGTGAACGAGAACCGGTCCCCCCGGTAGCGGATGCGGGTCACGTCGAGGGTGCGGCCCTCCCCGTCCACGGTGATCCCGGTGTAGTGCAGGATCGGGCTGAGCAGCGGCACGTCGAGCAGCCGGGCCGTCTCCGGGTCGGCGAGGCGGGCCTCGACGGTGTCGGTGATGCGGGCGATGTCCAGGCCGACGGTGTCCCGCAGCACCTTGGTCATCGGCTGGTTCTCCAGGTCGCCCGGGTCGATCCGGGCCGCGATCTCCGGCGGCAGGTAGTTGCGGGCGTGGTTGGTGGGTTCGCCGGTCTCCTCGTCGTGGCGCAGCCGGTGGTAGGCGGTCACCTCGGTGCGGCCGGGGAAGTGCTCGGCGAGGTCCGGGGGGACCGGCGCCGGGC
>NZ_JBHWKX010000249.1:0-1186 GCF_042730885.1 Streptomyces sp. NPDC059909 | reverse complement strand
CAACATCAGCACCGTCCTCATCAACGGCGTGCCCCGCAAGTGGGACGGACAGGTCCTCGACGTCGACCTGCCCGCCCTGCGCAGCGAGGTCCACGCCTCACGCGAGTACGTGCTGAACACCCACGCAGCCTGATCACCCCGTCACCGCCCCCGGCCGGCCCCTCGCCGGCCGGGGGCGACCCGGTCCCCGGCGCCTGCCATCGGCCGGTCATGCCGCACACGGGGCCACCAGACGTTCTTTCGGAGTCCCCATGCCCCACCCCACCAGCGCACTCGATCACACAACCGGGAGCGGAATGCCCGATCGGCCACCACGCTGGGCCCCGGCCGCCAGGACCACAGCACTGCTCACCACGCTGGGCATGCTGATGGTCGGTCAGATGTACACCGTCCTGGCACTGCTGCACCCCATGGCCACCGAGTTCGGCACCACACCCGGTCAGGTCACGTGGACGGCGACGGCGTTCGGTTTCGCCTACGCAGCCGGGTTCCTCTTCGCCGGCCCGCTCTGCGACCGTTACGGACCACGCGCCGTGATCACCGTGGGGCTCGCGGCCGCCACGGCGTCCACCGCGGCGGTCAGCGCGGTCTCCGACCTTCCCACCGCCGTCGTGCTGCGCAGCCTGCAGGGACTGACCGCCGCGACCTTCGCCCCTGCCGCGCTCTCCTACGTCGTCCGGTACATCGCGCCTCGACACCGCGGCACCTCCCTCACCTGCATCACCAGTGGCATGCTCGCCGCCGCCGTCGTTGTTCAGGTCGGTGCGCAGGCCGTTGCGGCCGGAATCGGCTGGCGTGCGGTCTTCTGGATCAGTGCCGTGCTGATGGCCCTGAACTTGTTCCCGGTGCGCCGGGTCCTGCGACCCACTCCGCGTGGAGGCACCGACGGCGGACTGCTGCAGGCGTTCGCGGCGATGCCGCGGCTGCTGCGACAGCCGCGGCTGGGCGCCCTGTGCCTGTCCACCGTCGCCCTGATGACGGCTTTCGTCTCCCTCTACACGGCGGTGGCCATCGCGGGCCCACCGGCCGTCACCGGCAATTCCACGGCGATCCTCGCCCTGCGGGCCAGCGCGCTCCCCGCCCTGATCGCCGTACCCCTGCTGGTCCCCGTGCTCGGGCGGCTGCCCGCGCCCCTGCGCGCGGCCCTCGCCTTCACTCTGGCCTCTCTCACCGTCGCCACCGGTTC
>NZ_JBHWKX010000248.1:549-1199 GCF_042730885.1 Streptomyces sp. NPDC059909 | reverse complement strand
AGCTTGGGGAGCTCCTCGTGGAACTCGTGGTCCGTCGAGAGGATGGCGACCAGCGGGGCCGTGGCGGTCTTCGGGCGGTTGCCCTCGGCCATGTGCCGGACCAGGCGCTCCCGGGCCTCGGGCGAGCGGACCAGGGTGATGCGCAGCGGGTTCTGGTTGAACGCGGTCGGGCCGTACTTGACCAGGTCGTAGATGGCCTGGACCTGCTCATCGGTCACCGGCTCGTCGGTGAAGGTGTTCGCGGTGCGGGCTTCGCGGAACAGCAGGTCCTGTGCGGCGGAGTCAAGGACGAGAGACATGCGTGGGGAACCTCTTCGTGTGGTGCGGTGACGTGCGTGACCGACCGTACGATGCGGACGTTTAAACTTCAACAAAAGCTGGGGGGCTGTGAGGGGGCTCACTCGGCACTGCCCTTGCCCGCCTTCCCCTCTGCGCGTATGAGCTGGCCTTTTACCCGCGCTTGGTGATCAAGGCCCGCCGGAGCCTCACTCCGCCTCGCCCTCCTCGGCCGCCTCCTCGGCCAGGGCCGCGTCCAGACGGGCGCGGGCGCCGTCCAGCCAGCGGCGGCAGCCCTTCGAAAGCTCCTCGCCGCGCTCCCAGAACGCCAACAACCCCTCCAGCGTGTTGCCGCCGGCCTCCAGCTTGCGGAA
>NZ_JBHWKX010000248.1:0-539 GCF_042730885.1 Streptomyces sp. NPDC059909 | reverse complement strand
CCGCCTCGCCGGTGGTGGGTGTCGTGGTCATCGTGTGGTCCTTCTCCCGGCCCGGCGCTCGGCCGGCCCGTCGTCGTCTCGGTGGCCTCGCGGCCTGTCGTGTCCCTGCCCCGGCGGACCCGCCCGCCGTCTTCCGGCCCGGCGGCGCACCCCGCCGGCCCCGGCTCACCCCGCGGCGTCCCCGGCCGCCTCCTCGGCACCCTCGACCCTGCGCACCACCAGCTCGCCCTCCGCGACCCTGGCCCGCAGCTCCGCGCCGTACGCCACCTCGGCCGGAGCCCGCACCACGGCGCCCTCGGCCGTCTGGAGGACCGCGTACCCCCGCTCCAGCGTCGCCGCGGGGGAGAGGGCCACGACCCGGGCGCGGGTGTGGGCCAGCTCGGAGTCGGCGCGGTCCAGGAGGTGGCCGAGGGTGCGCCGGGAGCGGCCCAGCAGGGCCGACACCCGCTCCTCGCGCTCCTCGACCATGCGGTACGGGTCCTGTATCGAGGGGCGGGCCAGTGCGTGGGCGAGGCCGCGCTCCTCGCGGTCGACCAGGC
>NZ_JBHWKX010000247.1:0-1208 GCF_042730885.1 Streptomyces sp. NPDC059909 | reverse complement strand
GTTCCCGACTGTTTCGTGGTGGGGGCGAGGCCGGCGTAGGAGGCGAGGTGGGCGGCGGTGGGGTAGCTGGTGCCGTCGCCGACGGTGGTCAGCAGGACGGCGGCGGTCCTGACGCCGACGCCGGGCATCGAGGTCAGGACCGGGGAAAGAGGGTGGGCCTCCAGCAGCGTGTTGATCTGGGCTTCCATCGCCCTGCGCTGGGTGTGCACGGCGGTCAGGGAAGCGGCCAGGGAGGGGACGACGATGTCCAGGGTGCCGGTGCCCGGGACGACGACGGTCTGCTCGTCGAGCGCGTCGAAGACGTCATCGATCAGTCGGGCGGCCATGCGCGGGGCCTTCGGGCGGATCAGTTCCACGAGCCGGCGGCGGCCGGCCTTGCGCAGGGCGGCCGGGGAGCCATAGCGCTCCAGGAGCCAGGTGATTGCCTGGTGGTCCAGACGTGGTCCGAGGACGCGTTCCAGGCTGGGGTGGAACTGGGTGAGCAGGCCGCGTATCCGGTTGCTGGTGCGGGTGGCCTCGGCGGCGAGGTCCTGGTCGAAGCCGACCAGGACGGTCAGCTCGGCAGTGATCTCGTCGGTCAGTTCCAGGGAGCGCAGGGTGTGCGGCATCGTCCGTGCGGCGTCCGCGATGACGGCCGCGTCCTTGGCGTCGGTCTTGGCCTCTCCGGGGTAGAGGTCGGCGATGCGGCGCATGGCCAGGCCGGGCAGGTAGGCGACGCGGCAGCCCGCGTCGCGGGCGACGGTCAACGGCAGGGCGCCGATGGAGGCGGGCTGGTCCACGATCACCAACACGGTGCCGAACTTCGCGGTCAGCTTGTCGAAGACGGCCCGCAGTTTCGGCTCGCTGTTGGGCAGCGGCTTGTCGAAGACCTTTTTGCCCGCCAGGGTGAGCCCGTGGCCGTGATGGTTGCTCTTGCCGACGTCCAGGCCGAGGAATACGCCCACGTCTTCGATCTCGAACATCGTGCCCCTTCCAGGGGTGTTGACGGTGCCGGCCTCGGCTCGGGTGTCGTGCTCGCGCATCCACGTTATGCAGACCTGCCGCCCGCGAACTGCCCGGCATTGCACCGGACCGGACGGTGGCCGGACCTCTGATCAGCGTCTCCGACGAACACCCCCGGGCCCGGTGACACCACCCCCCAGGTCATTCCTTCGACAGGGGGACACAGTCATGCCGGGCCCAGAGGCCAGCGGCCCCGTTGCGGAGCC
>NZ_JBHWKX010000246.1:695-1234 GCF_042730885.1 Streptomyces sp. NPDC059909 | reverse complement strand
TCACAGCTCAGTGAGAGCTCCTCGATGTTCTTGTCGCACAGCGCCCGCGTGATCTCAGGGCCCGTGAAGGGTCCGAACAGTGCCACGTAGGGGTGGGGAGGGAAATGCGAGAAGGCCGCGAGTTCGGTGTGCGTGCGCACCAGGAGGTGTGGTCTTCCTTCCAGTGAAAGGCCGGACAGAATGGCCTTCTGGTACCTCGCGTGGTCGAATTCGCCCCATTCGCTGAGTATGACGTTCCTGACGTTCGGGGAGGGATGGTCCCGGTATTCGGCAAGTTTCGGCAGAGCCGTGTCGGTTCCCACCAGGGCGGCCGCGCAGACGACGGCCGCCGCCTCGTGCTCGGTCAGCCCCTCCGGGCCCGGGAGGAGTTCCAGCGTCACATGCCCCACCTCGGCCAGCGCCTTCGCCTCGCTGTAGGTCCTGGGCGGCAAAAGAGCTGCCGCGCGCAGTTCCACCTCCTGGCGCACTTCTGGATCCAGTTCGGTGGCGTGTTCCAGGCAGGCGGCGGCGAGAAGATGCAGCCGGACACGGTGTCGGCC
>NZ_JBHWKX010000246.1:0-685 GCF_042730885.1 Streptomyces sp. NPDC059909 | reverse complement strand
CCTTGTCACCGCGTCTGAGCAACTGGGTGAGCAGGCGCCCGCGTTCGTGGGGCCTGCCGTGTGCGACGGCCATGCGGACGACGTCCTCCCACTGGTCCAGGTGGGCGTTGCGTACGAGGAGGGAGAAGTCGCGGTGTTCGATGACGGCCCTGGCAGCGAGATAGTCCTGGAAGGTGCGGTGCACGAAGTCGACCACACCCTCGGCGGGCTCACGGAGCAGGCCGGAGCGGGTCAGCAGACGCCGGTACACCTCCTCGGCGGAGGACGCGGTGACCACCGCGCGGTTCATGGCGGGCAGGGTCTGGTCGATGAGAGCGATGGCGTCCTCCCGGTCCATCTGGGAGTGGCCGTTGCGGATCAGCCAGTAGGCCAGCCTTTCCAGAAGCAGAACCTGGGACCTGTAATCCATCTGCACGCCGTCGTCGATGCTCCGCTGCAGGTCGCGCCGTTCCAGCAGCATGCGTAGACCCGCCTCGTACAACTCCTCGCGTCCTCGGGGCAGAAAACCTCGGCTGGTCCGGTGCAGGGCGCAGATCAGGGCGCACATCAGGGGGTTGGTCGCCAGCCTTGAGAGGTCCTGCCTGCTGCGGACGGTCGCGATCAGGCGGTCGGCCTCCTCCTGAGCGTTTCCGGCTGCGGCATGCCAGCGGGGGGGGAAAGGGGGAACACGAGAAATTTGCAGAGG
>NZ_JBHWKX010000245.1:0-1238 GCF_042730885.1 Streptomyces sp. NPDC059909 | reverse complement strand
TTTGCAGCCTGCCTGTCATCTCGCCCGAGGTCCAGGCTGCTCAGGGGACGGTGAGGGCAGGTCCGTGGCGCTCAGTCGGGAGCAAGGGGTGTCGGGGCCGGGTGTCGTGGTCGCCGGGAGGGCGGTCACGATCTGTTTCTCCGGTCTTCTGTTCCTCCGCGTTTCGCGGTGCGCGGGCCGGCTGACGGGGGTGAGGGCTGTTGTCCGGGCGCGATGAGTGAGCTTCTTCGAGTTGGCCACCGATCGGGTGTCGGGCCGTGAAGCGCAACGAGCGAGGCCCCCGGGCTGTTGATCGAGATGTCTGACGTCTCCATCACGTTGCTCGGGGGCCTCGTCGGTCACACACCCTGCCGCACTCGACCTGCCGCACGCACTCGTGGAGTGGGTCACCATGCTGATCGGCACCCGTGAGGGCGACCGGCGCTGCAAGCTCCGTCCGTCCCAGCGCGCGATGGTGGCACTGGTGTACCTGCGCGAACACGCCACCCTCGCGAAGATCGCCGCCGGGTTCGGGATCAGCGAGTGCACCGCCCACGCCTGCACCAGCGGGGTCCTCGACCTGCTCGCCACCCGTGCACCGGGCCTGCTGAAGGCGCTGCGCGACCACGAACCCGACTTCGTCCTGCTCGACGGCACCCTCGCCGAATGCGACCGGGTCGGCGACGGCCGGGCCGACTACTCCCACAAGCGTCGGCGCCACGGTGTGAACGTGCAGGTCGTCACCGATCCCGGCGGCCGGCTGCTGTGGCTCTCGCCCGCCCTGCCGGGCCGCACCCACGACCTGACCGCTGCCCGCACCCACCGGATCATCCGGATCTGCGAGCGCCAGAGCGTACCGATCGTGGCCGAAGTTCGATATCGGTCGGCCGGATGGAACCCCGGGGGCGAGATTCTGTGATCGTTCCGGGCGGGGTTGCGTATCAGGCTTCCAGGAGCTGATACAGTTTTACTTTAAATAAAGTGATCGCACGTATATACGGGTCCTCTTATGTCTTCGCACCGCCCCGGGAATGCGCTTCCCTTTCTTCTTCTCCAGGCTTTCCGCACGCTGATCGACGAGCTGCATGTACGCCTCGCCGAGGCCGGGCACCCCGATCTGCGGCCGGCCCATGGGTTCGCCATGCAAATGATCAGGCAGGGCGGGAGCATCTCCGACCTCGGGCGGCGGCTGGGGGTGTCCAAGCAGGCTGCTCACAAGACGGTCGGAGGGCTGGAGCAGCTGGGGTATGTCCGGCGGA
>NZ_JBHWKX010000244.1:0-1240 GCF_042730885.1 Streptomyces sp. NPDC059909 | reverse complement strand
CCCTGGGTGAGCAGCAGGACGTTCTGCGCCGACCCGAACAGGGTCCACAGGAACTGGAGCATCGTCACGACGCCGACGAAGTCGCGGATCATCGGGAAGTGGATGCGCCACATGGCCCGCCAGTGCCCGGCCCCGTCGAGCTGGGCAGCCTCTCCGACCTCGTCCGGCACGCTGCCCAGCCGGGCGGCGAAGAGGACGGCGGTGAACCCGATGCCGCTCCACACGTCCAGCACGATCAGGCAGGCGAGCGCGGTGGAGGGCGAGGCGAGCCAGGCGTCGGTCAGCGATCCGAGGCCGGCCTTGTCCAGCGCCCCGTTGAACAGGCCGTCGGGCGACAGGACGGCGTAGAAGACCATCGCCTTGGCCGGGGTGGAGATCAGGCCGGGAATGAAGAGCAGGTAGCGCAGGAACCGGTGGCCCGGCGGCCGCTGCGCGACGTAGTAGCCCAGCATGTACGCGCCGACGATCATCAGCGGCAGCGCGACGGCGAGCTGGATACCGGTGTTGACCACCGCGTCCGCGAAGACGGGGTCGGCCAGGACCGTGCGCACGTTGCCGAGCCCGGCGTAGGAGACCGGCTGGAGCATGCCCGGCCAGTGCAGGACGGCGATGACGAAGATGGCGACCAGCGGGCCGACCATGAAGATCAGGTACCAGGCCAGTGCCGGGACGGCGAGGACGACTCCGCCCTGCTTGCGGCGGGGCGCGCGGCCGGGGGGCGGCGGGGTGCTCCGGGCGGCGGGGGCGCCGGCCGGGGCGGACGAGAGCGACGTCATGGGGAATCCCCTCGGGACTCGGGCGCGCGGGATCAGCCCGTGCGGTAGGCGGATTCGAGGGCGGAGCGCACGGTGGCCGCGCTGGTGCCGCGGGTGAAGGCGGTGCTGGTCGCCGTGATCAGCGGCTGGGTGGCCGTCGGCGGGACGTACAGGTCGGGCAGGAGCACCTGGCCCACCTCGTCACCGAGCCGCTGCGCCGCCGCCACCAGGGGGAAGTCCTTGCTGACGGTGTCGGTCTCCAGGGCCATGTCCCGCCCGCTCTCGGTGATGAAGCGCGAGACCGACTCGGGCCGGTACATGAACCGCAGGAACTTCTCGACCGCGGAGATCTTCTTCGCCCCGTTGGGGCTGATCCAGAAGCCGATGAGGGTGTACGACCGCATGATGGTGGGCCTGGCGTGGGCCGCTCCCGGGGCCAGCGGCCAGCCGCCGACCTCGCTGTGCGCGGCGGTCCTCTCCGGGAC
>NZ_JBHWKX010000243.1:0-1247 GCF_042730885.1 Streptomyces sp. NPDC059909 | reverse complement strand
GGGGCGGCCCCCGGTCCTCGTTGTGGACAACGACTCCATCGACGGCGCCGCCGAGGCGGTGTCCGCCGCGTTCCCCGGGATGACCCTGCTGCGGGCCGGGAGCAACCTGGGCGCCGTCGGGCGCAACCTCGCGGTCGCCCGCGTCCGTACGCCGTACGTGGCCTTCTGCGACGACGACAGCTGGTGGGAGCCGGGCTCGCTGCGTGCGGCCGCCGACCTGCTGGACGCCCGCCCCCGGCTGGCCGGGGTCACCGCGCGCATCCTCGTGGAGCCCTCCGGCGAGGAGGACCCGGTCGTCGCGGAGCTGCGCGACTCGCCCCTGACGGGACCACCGTGGCTGCCCGGCCCGGCGCTCGGCTCCTTCCTGGCCGCCGCCACCGTCCTGCGCGCCGACGCCTTCCGGCAGGCGGGCGGCTTCCACCCGGCGCTGTGGCTCGGCGGCGAGGAGGAACTGCTCGCCACCGACCTCCAGCGGGCGGGCTGGTGGCTGAGTTACGCGCCCGCGCTGACGATCCACCACGCCCCCTCCCGGCTCCGGGACTCCCGGGCCCGGCGGATCGTCGGCCTGCGCAACACCCTGTGGTTCACCTGGCTGCGCCGCCCGCTGTGGTCCGCGGTCCGCCGCACCGCCCATCTGGCGCGCACGGTGCCCCGGGACGCCGCCTCGGTGACCGCCTTCGGCCGGGCACTGGCCGGACTGCCCTGGGTACTGCGGCTGCGCGACCCGGTCTCCGCGCCGCTGGAGGCACGTATGCGGGCCTTGGAGGAGGCGCAGCGCGCGGGTGGGTCACGACGGTACGTCGGCTGACCCGCGCTCCGGGCCGGCGGCGGCCTGATCGCTCTCCACGTGGCTGCGGACCCGGGCGCACGCCTGGGCGATCAGGCGGGAGACGTGCATCTGGGAGAGCCCCAGCTCCGCCCCGATCGAGCCTTGCGTCATGGAGCGGAAGAACCGCAGGTACAGGATGCGCTTCTCCCGCTCGGGCAGCGCGGCCAGCGCGCGCCGCACCGACTCGCGGTCCTCCACCAGGGCGTACCCCGGTTCCGCGGCCCCCTGCACGTCCCCCACCGCGAACGGCACGTGCGGGTTGAGCAGGGCCTCCAGGGAGACCGGCCGGTAGCTGTGCACGGCCTCCAGCCCCCGGCGTACGTCCTCGCCGGACAGTGCGGTGTGCGCGGCCAGCTCCTCGACGGTGGGACGGCGGGGCGCGGTGCGGGGCCCGAGTGCGTTGAGGGCGGCCCGGACG
>NZ_JBHWKX010000242.1:0-1261 GCF_042730885.1 Streptomyces sp. NPDC059909 | reverse complement strand
CACCGCGAGCAGCAGGAACGGGGCGCGGGTGGGGCGTGTGGCGAGGCGGCAGGAGAGGTGGACCAGGAGGGCGAGCAGCGCGGTGTTGCCGAGGATGAAGCAGACCTTCAGCGCGGGTATCGGCAGCCAGGTCGTCGGCACGAAGAGGATCGCCGCGAACGGCGGGTAGGTCGCGGGCAGTTCCCACTCGGTGACGGTGAAGCCATAGAGGTCGCTGCCGTTGACGACGGCCCGGCCCTCGGCGCGGTAGACGAGGGTGTCCGCCATCGCGATGTGCTGGATCAGGCACAGGGCGACGAACGCGGTGAACGAGAGCGCCAGCACACCGGCCGCCAGTCGTACACCGGGTGACCTTTTGATCACTGCCAGGTGTGTCACCCGCGCGACATTAGTGGATCGTCGCGCCCCGGCAAGCGGGCCCGCACGGTTCCGGCCGGGCCGGTGACCGGTCGTCCTCCAGGGCCTCGGGCGCGGGCTCGGCCGGGGGCGCCGGTCGCGGGGAGGGACGCGGCGAGCGGGCGCACGGACCGCCCGCGCGGGGCCGCCGGGCAATCCATTGGCCCCCGCCCCCTCCTCCCGCCTACAATCTGCCGCCTTGCCCGCCTCCCCTTCGGGGGAGCGCCGTCGGCCGGACGGAAACCGGCCGGCGCGTCGTGAAGTGACCGCCCGTCGTGGCGGACCGACCCTCACACACCCGGTACGCCCCGCCGCGCACCCGCCCCCGACCTCGTCCGGGCCCGGTGCGCCCCGCCCGCGTGCCCGCACGATGTCCGTACGAAGACCGCACCACGGAGGCAAGCGCCCGTGCTCACGCCGCACGACACCCCCGAGACCGCTCCCGGCACCCCGCACTCCGCCGGCGTCCCGTCCGACGGCGACCCGCTCGCCCGCGAACGCGCCCATCTGGCCGCCTCCCGGGCCTCGCTGCGGGCCATGCGCGAGGACGTCGAATCGCTCGACCTCACCGACGTCACGGCGAACTGGGTCAACGCCGCCGTCCTGAACGCCCGGATCGAGGAGCGGATCGACTCCCTCGCCGACCTCGCGCACACCCCGCTCTTCTTCGGCCGCCTCGACTACGTCCGCCAGGTCGCCGCCGACGAGGCGAGCGGTACCGCCGAGGGCCCGTACCGCGCCGAACGCTTCTACATCGGCCGCCGCCACGTCCACGACCCGGCCGGCGACCCCATGGTCATCGACTGGCGCGCCCCCGTCTCCCAGCCCTTCTACCAGGCGTCCCGCACCAACCCGCTGGACGTCG
>NZ_JBHWKX010000241.1:874-1268 GCF_042730885.1 Streptomyces sp. NPDC059909 | reverse complement strand
GGGGCGGCCAGAGCACGGCGTAGGCGGTGTCCAGGCCCCAGCCGAGGATGCCGAGGGAGGCGCCGGCCTGGAGCAGCATGCCGAGGGGCATCGTCAGGCGGGCGCCGAAGCGGCCGGTGAGGGCGGCGCCGAGCGGGGCGGCGACGACCGAGGCGAGGCTGAGCGGGAGGGTGCGTACGCCGGACTCGACGGGGCTGTAGCCGCGCACGTTCTGGAGGTACAGCATGACGAAGAAGATCACGCCGAGCAGGACGAAGAAGTTGACGGCGGTGATGACGGTGCCGACGGTCAGCGCGGGGTTGCGGAAGAGGCGCATCGGCAGCAGCGGGTGGGCGACCCGGTTCTCGTAGAGGCCGAAGGCGACCAGGACCGCGAGGCCGGCGAGCAGGGTCAG
>NZ_JBHWKX010000241.1:0-764 GCF_042730885.1 Streptomyces sp. NPDC059909 | reverse complement strand
CGCCCTTGACGACGGCGAAGACGACGAGCAGCAGCCCGAGGGCGAGCAGCACCACCCCGGGGATGTCGAAGCGCGCGCCGCGCCCCTCCTCGCCCTTGGCCTGCGGCAGCACCCAGGCGCTGAAGGCGAGGGCGAGGACGCCGACGGGGGCGTTGATGAAGAAGACCGACTCCCAGTTGACGTGCTCGACCAGCAGGCCGCCGACGATCGGGCCCAGCGCGGTCGACACCGAGGAGACCATCGCCCAGATGCCCACCGCCATGCCGAACTTCTTCGGCGGGAAGACCGCGCGCAGCAGCCCGAGGGTGTTCGGCATCAGCAGCGCGCCGAAGAAGCCCTGGACGGCGCGGAAGGCGATGACGCCCTCGATCGACCCGGCCAGGCCGCTGCCGCGTACCGGGCCGGGCCCCGCAGATGCCGAGTCCCGCGCGGACGCAGCGGACGAGGATGAGGGCGGCGGCGAGCGCCAGCAGGTAGGAGTTGGTGACCCACTGGAGGTCGGCGGTGCCGGCGTTCAGGTCGCGGCCGATCTCCGGGTTGGCCATGGAGACGACCGAGCCGTCCAGGGCCACCATGAAGAGCCCGAAGGCGACGGCTATGAGGGTCAGCCACGGGTTGCCGCGCCGGGTGGGCGACGGGGGTGCGGGGGCCGGTTCGGGCGGGGCTTCGGGGGTCCGGGTGGACATGGGTGTTCCTCGCAGGGAGACGGATGGCCGTACGGGGCCGTTGGCACGGGGTGGGTCAGGGGGCGGACGGGTGGAGTC
>NZ_JBHWKX010000240.1:0-1299 GCF_042730885.1 Streptomyces sp. NPDC059909 | reverse complement strand
CCCACCCGGAGGCGCCCGCCCACTTCGACATGACGATGTCCTTCACGCTCGCCCCCGGCACCGACCCCGCCGCCCTGCGCCTCGCGGTCGGCGCCCTCCTCGCCCGCCACGGCATGTTGCGGGCCGTCTACGCCCAGGAGCCCGGCACCGGCCGCTGGACCGGCCTGGTCCTGGCGGAGCTCTCCCCCGAGGCGGTCCTCACCGTCCACGACCTCACCACCGCCCCCGACCAGGAGGCGGCCTGGGAGGCCCTGCTCACCGACGCCCAGTCCGGCTTCCGCCTCGACTCCGGCCCGCTCTTCCGCGTCCTGTACGGCGAGCGGGGCGCCTCTTCGCAACCCTGGCTCAGCCTGGTCGCCCATCACCTGGTCGTCGACGGCGTCTCCTGGCGCATCCTCACCGAGGACCTGGAGACCGCCTACCACCAGGCGGCCGCCGGGCACCCCGTCGACCTGGGGGCGCCGACGACCTCGTTCCGCGCCTGGGCGCTCAGGCTGGAGGAGCACACCGCCAAGGGCGGGTTCGACGCCGAGGCCGGCTACTGGGAGAAGGCCGCCGCGCCGGGCCCCGCGCTGCCCCGCGACGGCGAGGGCCCGCGCCTGGCGGGCGCCGCCCGGAGCGTCACCGTGAAGCTGTCCGCCGAGGAGACCGGCAGCCTGCTGCGGCGGGCCTCGGCCGCGTACCACACGGGGGTGGAGACTCTGCTGGCCGCCGCCTGCGGCCGGGCGCTCGCCCGCTGGACGGGGCGGCGCCGCACCCTGGTCGCGATGGAGGGCCACGGCCGCGAGGAACTCTTCGACGACGTCGACCTGACCCGTACCGTCGGCTGGTTCACCTCGCTCTACCCGGTGGCGCTCTCGGTCGGCCCCGAGGACGGCTGGGACGTGACGCTCCCCTCCGTCAAGGAGCAGCTACGCGCCGTCCCCGGCCGCGGAGTGGGCTTCGGCGCCCTGCGGTACCTGTCCGGCGGCGCGCCCGGAGAGCCCGCCGACGGCCGGGTGGCGGGGGGCCTGCCCGAGGTGAGCTTCAACTACCTCGGCCGGTTCGACTCGGCGGGCGCCGACGGGCCCCTGGTCCAGGGCGGTTCGGGTGTCCAGCTCACCGAGGACCCCACGCGGCGCCGGCCGTTCCTCCTCGACGTGGTGGCCCGGGTGGAGGACGGGCGGCTCGCCGTGGAGTGGGTGCACTCCCCGGGCGTGCACGACGAGGCCACCGTGCGCACGCTCGCCGAGGAGACCGCCGCGGCACTGCGCGAGATCGTCCGGCACAGCGCCGACCCGTCGGCCGGCCGCGCCACCC
>NZ_JBHWKX010000239.1:467-1306 GCF_042730885.1 Streptomyces sp. NPDC059909 | reverse complement strand
GCGCCGCGCCATGCAGTCCGGTGACGGTGAGCTCAAGCTCGGCGGCCTCGGCGTGCAACGCGACTTCGTCGACGTCCGAGACGTCGCCCGGGCCGTCCATGCCGCCTCTCTCTCCGCCGCTCAAGGCGTGATCAACATCGGTTCCGGCCGCGCCGTCCGACTCCGGGACGCCGCCGCCGTCCTCGCCCGCGTCGCCGGCTACGGCGGAGCCCTGCACGAACTGGACACCCCCTCCGGCTACCCGGCCGCCGCCCCGGGCGGGCTGCACGCCCGCGCCGACCACGGCCAGGGCGGACTGCGGGCCGCCATCGGCCACCCCCGGCCCGACCCGGACCTCGCGCCCTCGCCCGCCGCGTACCCGTACCCGGACGGCTGCGGGAGCTGGCAGCAGGCCGACGTCCGCACCGCCCGCGACCGGCTCGGCTGGCGGCCGCGCATCAACCTGGAGGAGTCCCTGGCCGACATCTGGATGGAGGCGGCGTGCCGTATCTGACGCAGCCCGACACCCAGCCCGCCGTCAGTGCCGGACAGCTCCGCCTCGGCGTCCCCGGCTACGCCCACCCCCTGCTGGCCCCACGCGAATGGGAGGCGCTCCCGCGCGTCGGCGCCGGAGTCCACTGGGCCGTCCTCAACATCGCCGACGGCCCCGGCGAACGCCCCGACCCGCATTGCCTGGAAGCGGCCGGCCGCCTGCGGAACGCACAGGTCCGCGTGATCGGGCAGCTGGATCTCGCGGGTGGCCGGCGCACCTTCGGCGCGCTCCTCTCGGACGCCCACCGCTTCCGCGACTGGTACCTGGTCGACGGCTTCTACCTCGACCGTTGCCCCGTCGAGCGCGC
>NZ_JBHWKX010000239.1:0-457 GCF_042730885.1 Streptomyces sp. NPDC059909 | reverse complement strand
GGCGCTGCGGGACCTGCTCGGCGGTGGACACCTCGTCACCGCCCACGGCACCCACCCGCATCCCGGCTACGCCGAGGTCGCGGACCAACTGGTGACCTTCAGCGGTCCCTGGCACGACTACCGCTGGTCCCAGGCGCCCGAATGGACCGCCGCCTACCCGCCGGAGCGCTTCTGCCACCTCGTCCACGGGCTGCCGCGCGGCCACCTCGCCCAGGCGCTGCGCGTCGCCCGCTGGCAGGGTGCGGGCACTGTCTGGTTCACCGACCGCACGGCCAAGGAGAGCCGAAGTGCCTGCTGGGAGACCATGCCCGGTTACTGGGACACCCTCGTCTCGCAGGTCGGAACGGGTGTCTCGGAATGAAGAAGGGCGTGGCAGTGTTACGGCTAGCGGTCCCCGCCCGTGCGGGGGTTGTCCTGTCCCCGATCGACCAACGGAGTCCCCGTGTCGCTGCCACCC
>NZ_JBHWKX010000238.1:0-1317 GCF_042730885.1 Streptomyces sp. NPDC059909 | reverse complement strand
GTCGAGTTCGAACCGAGGCCCGACGACGGGCTTCTCGCCGTCATCTCCTACAGCACGGATCTGTATGACGCGGGGACGGTGGCCCGGATGGCCACGCACTGGCGGGAACTGGCCACCGGCCTGGCCACCAGCGACCCCGACCAGCCCCTGCGGAACCTCTCGATGCTCAGCCCCGCCGAACACGCCGAAGCCCTGACCGCCGCCCACGGCCCCACCACCGACACACCCCCCACCACCGTCACCGCCGCCTTCGCCACCCACGTCGCACAAACCCCCCACACCATCGCCCTCCACACCAGCACCGGCACCCTCACCTACGCCGAACTCGACACCCGCGCCGAACACCTCGCCCGCGCCCTCGCCGAACGAGGCATCACCACCGAATCCCGCGTCGCCCTCCACCTCAACCGCTCCGCCGACCTCATCACCGCCATCCTCGCCATCCTCAAAACCGGCGGCACCTACATCCCCCTCCACCCCGCCAACCCCGAAAACCGCACCCGCGACATCCTCACCCGCAGCCACACCACCCTCATCCTCACCGACCAGAACCACACCCACCTCTGCGGCACCCCCACCCTCCACGTCACCACCCCACCCACAACAGACCACCGGCCACCAGCCACCATCCACCCCGACTCACTGGCCTACGTCATGTACACCTCGGGCTCCACCGGCAAGCCCAAAGGCGTCGTCGTCCCGCACCACGCCCTGACCCGCCTCGTCGCCTGGGCCACCACCCTCGGCGAAGACACCTTCGCCCACACCTTCTTCTCCACCAGCCTCAACTTCGACGTCTCCGTCTTCGAACTCTTCGGCACCCTCGCCACCGGCGGCACTCTGGAGATCGCCCACAACATCCTCAGCCTCACCGACCACCCCACCTGGAACGGCACACTCGTCTCCGCCGTCCCCTCCGCCTTCCAGGCGCTGGTGGCCGAGCCGACCACCCGACTGGACCCGAAGCTGCTGATCCTGGCCGGCGAGGCCTTCCCCACCACACTCCTCGACCAGGCGCGCCGCGCCCTGCCGCACACCACCGTCGCCAACATCTACGGCCCCACCGAAGCCACCGTCTACGCCACCGGCTGGTTCTCCGACGAGAACCCGGACCCGAAGGCCACCACGGTCCCCATCGGCCGTCCCCTGGCGGGCAAGAGCGCCTACGTCCTGGACGCGACCCTCAACCCCGTCCCGGCCGGTTCCTGGGGCGAGCTGTACCTCGCGGGCAGCCTCGCCCGCGGCTACATCGGCCGGCCGCACCTGACCTCGGAACGCTTCGTCGCCCACCCCTACGACCAGGGGGCCCGCCTCTAC
>NZ_JBHWKX010000237.1:0-1321 GCF_042730885.1 Streptomyces sp. NPDC059909 | reverse complement strand
ATCGCCCAGGTTCCCCGGGCGATGTCATGGAGCTGCTGGTCGGAGAGCCCTTCGGTCCATCCGATCTGTGACCGCGCGAAGGCGTCCTTGCGCGGGTCGATCAGCCTGTGTCTGCCCAGCGTGATCTGGATCAACGCACCTCCTTGAGACCATCTCTTAACGGAGTCGATGCGTCTAAGGTAGCGGAGATGCGCCAGACCATCAATCTTCCTTGAAACGGGGTCTCATGGCCTTGCGGCTGTCCGCGTCCGCAGCCAGCGGCCGAGACATAGAAACGGCCCGCTTCCTGACGAGTTGACGGGATGCAGCCCCCAGGTGAGGATCACCCCGGAAAGGGGGCGGCAATGGGGGAACTGCCCGGAGGATTCGGCCCCGGGGACCGGCGCGCTGCATACGTGCGTGCCCTGTACGGGGATCTACCGACCGCGTTCACGATCCGCTGCTCCGCACAGAACCAGGGCTGCGGACGGAGCCGGGGAGTCGCCCTGGCTCTACCCCCTGGCGCGGAACATGCGCTGGTACTGCTGCCCACCATGGCGGCGCAACTGCCGATCCTGATCGAGCGCAACTTCACCGGAGTGGTGACCGGACCGTTGTGCCCACGGAAAGGGCACAACGAGTTCAAGGACAAGGGCATCGCGCACGTAGCGCCCGGCGCGCCCAAGGCGAAGGAGATCGCCGAGAAGTTCGAGTCTTCAGGCTCGACCCGGACCGTCATCGTGTGCGTGGACCTTGGAGCGCTGCGCCCCGGATTCGAGGAGTTTCACCGCACCGGCAAGCCGGGCATCGTATGGTGGTCGCCCGGAGAATCGGACACGCTGCTGAAACCCGAGTGGCAGCGCACCGCTATCCGCATCCAACCTGCATAAGTCAGCCACTGACGGTAGTCGGAAGTGCGGCCGTGGGACGCCGGAACCCTTGGAGGGTTTCGTCGTGCTGTTCAAGTACATGCTTGCGCTGGCTGGCTCGTTCCTGTTCTTCGTTGATCCTCTGCTGGCCTCCGGCATGATCCTGTTCTTCGCGCTCGCCATGCTCGCTCTCGTCGCTGCGGCGACGGCAGCGGCTCTGTGGTCCAAGCAGGCCCGCCGCCGTGAGGACGCCCGCCAGGTTCTCCTGATCCTGTGCGAGTTCTTCTTCGCCCCGAAGAAGAGGTAACCCCCGCACCGTCGAGAGGGCGAGGCTGACGGCGGAGGGGCTGCTGCGGCTCCCAGGTCGAGGCCGGTGCGGCACAGGCGCCCGGGGCAGGGGTCGTCACTCTCCCCGCCCGGGGCGCCTGGAGCGTACGGGCCCAGTCAGGGTCTGGGCAGCGGCAGGCCGGGCA
>NZ_JBHWKX010000236.1:0-1347 GCF_042730885.1 Streptomyces sp. NPDC059909 | reverse complement strand
GACCCTTTTCCGACGGCCCCCCACCGAACCGGGCATGCGACTTATCACCGCACCCGGCTCTCCAGCGTCGATTCCATCGAATCCTGCCGAACGGAAAGTCCGCTGTGGATTCCGCCGTGACAGTCACGGCAGACGATCAGGGTCTTGCGGCGGCGTGATGCCATCTGCTTTGCCCAGTCAGGCTGTTGAGCCTGGCTCCCGGGGCGGAGGTCACTCAGACGTCGAATGTGGTGCACTTCGACTTCTGTTTGCGCCTTGCAGAGTTCGCAACGGCCGGAAATGAGCCGGTCGACGAGTTCTGCGGGACGCTTCCTCCATACCACCGGAAGATCGTCTTTGAGAGTTACCCTCATGGTCCTTCGTGCCAGCGAGACTCCGCCCCAACGGGCGACCAGCGGCTTCTTTCCTTTGCCGTGTTCGACCTTGACCTGGAGGCCCCTTCGAGGGCCAGCAGGTGTCTGCCAGGTGGCACGGTAGCGATTCCAGACCTTGTTGACGCTGATCTTGTTCTTATGTCCCAGCGTCTTGGTCAGGGAGCGTTCCGTAATCCACCTCAGCAGGCCGAGGCGGTGCCGGTTGTAGGCCAGCTGGTAATACTCCGCAAGGCCCCGGAACTCTGACTGGAACCGCGCGACGATCCGGAAGTCCGAGTCGTGCACGCGCTCCAGAAGGGCGACCGGTTTACCGCGGCGCATGTAAGGTCTGCATTTTCCGCGCACGACGTCCATTGGCACTTTCAGGCCGATCTGCCCGTTGATAGAGCGATGACCGTTCCGATCGCGCTTGGCATCGTCGTGCAGGACCACGATTTCGTAGCCGAGGAAGCGAGCGGCCTGTGTCCGCCCGTGGGTAATCAAGGTCTTCGGCTCGGAGAGTTCCAGCTTCAACCGGTTCCGCAGGAACTTCCCGATCTTCTCCTTGATGTACTCGGCTTCCCGTCGTGTCCCGGAGAACCCCAGCAGCCAATCGTCCGCGTAACGGACGTAGTGCAGCCGCCGGAAGCCCGGATCATTGGGGTCGTGGGAGGGGAGCCGTTGCAGTTGACGGCGCAACTGCCGTGCTTCCTCCCGTTGTCCGCGCTTCTCCAGTTTCCAGGCGGCCTTGTGTAGCCGCATATACGGCAGATACGGCTTGCGGCGGGCCCCCTGGTTGAAGACGGGTAAGAGTGTTGTCTCAACGTACTTGTCCAACCGATCCAGGTAGATATTGGAGAGCAAGGGGCTCAGAACACCCCCTTGTGGCGCACCACTCAGTGTTTCGTGATAGCGCCATTCCTCCAGGTATCCGGCCTGGAGAAGTCCGTCGATCAGCCGCAGGAAGCGACTGTCGTGAATGTCCTCGGCCAGG
>NZ_JBHWKX010000235.1:1114-1360 GCF_042730885.1 Streptomyces sp. NPDC059909 | reverse complement strand
GCGTGGGTGGGCGGGTGCGCGCCGCGCCTTCCCTGTCCGGGGGCCCGGTCAGGGGCGTTCCAGGACGGCGGTGACGCCCTGCCCGCCGGCCGCGCAGATGGAGATCAGCCCCCGGCCGGGGCCGCCGCGTTCGGCGAGCAGCTTGGCGAGGGTGGCGACGATGCGGGCGCCGGTCGCGGCGAAGGGGTGGCCGGTGGCCAGCGAGGACCCGGCGACGTTGAGCCGGTCGCGGTCGACGGTGCCGAG
>NZ_JBHWKX010000235.1:0-1104 GCF_042730885.1 Streptomyces sp. NPDC059909 | reverse complement strand
CAGCCGGGGGACGGCGTGGGTGGGGGCCATGAGCAGGCCGTCGGCCTCGGGGACGCAGTCGGTGACGTCGCCGGAGACGAAGTCGACGGCGGCCGTCTCGTACCAGGTGAGGTGGGCGAGCGGGGTCAGGTCGCGGGCCTCGGCCCACTCCTCGCTGCCGAGGAGCACGGTGGCGGCGCCGTCGGTGAGCGGGGTGGAGTTGCCCGCGGTCATGGTGGCGCCGGGGTGGGCGGTGCCGAAGACGGGCCTGAGGGTGGCGAGTTCGGCGGGGGTGGAGCCGGGGCGGAGGTTCTGGTCGCGGGCGAGGCCGCGGAAGGGGACCACGAGGTCGTCGAGGAGGCCGCGTTCGTAGGCGGCGGCCAGCCGCTGGTGGCTGGTGGCGGCCAGTTCGTCCTGGGCCTCGCGGCTGATGCCCCAGGCGCGGGCGGTGACGGCGGCGTGCTCGCCCATGGAGAGGTGGGTACGCGGTTCGGCGTTGCGCGGGACGTCCGGGACGACGTGGCCGGGGCGGACCTTGGCGAGCGCCTTGGCACGGGCCCCGGCGGACTTGGCGCGGCGGGCCTCCAGCAGGATGCGGCGAAGCCGGTCGTTGAGGCCGATCGGGGCGTCGCTGGCGGTGTCGGAGCCGCCCGCGATCGCGGAGTCGGTCTGGCCGAGGGCGATCTTGTTGGCCGCGGCGATGACGGCCTCGCGGGCGAGGTTGAAGTCGCGGCTGTGCTTGAGGACGGCCCCGGCGACGAACTCACCGACGCGCTCGCCGGTCAGTCCGTACCGCTCGACCAGGCCGCCCAGGGCGGCGCTGAGCAGCTGCTGGTTGGAGGCGGTGGCGTACGGGCCGTCGGAGCGGGCGAACGGGATGCGGCTGCCGCCGAGGACGGCGACCGGACGTGTGGCGCGGTGGGGCGGATTCATCTCGACCAGCTCCTGACCCTTGAGTAACCTTACTCAGAAGTAAATTACCGACCTACCCGGGAGTTCGACAATGGCCGACCGCTATCTGCGTTTCACCCACACCGCCCCGGGCCGGTTCGCCACCCGCCGCCTCGGTCTGCCCCAGCCCGCCGAACTGCGCCGCTGGTCGGCCGAGCACCCCACCCTCGACGG
>NZ_JBHWKX010000234.1:0-1367 GCF_042730885.1 Streptomyces sp. NPDC059909 | reverse complement strand
ACTAGGCCCGTCTTTCGCAGGTGGGGAAACGAGTGTCCAGCCAGCGTGGGCGGGTTGGGTCGACGTCGAGTAGGTCGAGGAGTTGGGCTTGGATGCCCTCGGTGATCAGGACGGTGGGTGGGCTGGTGGCGGTGCCGGGTCTGATCCGTAGCTCGGACAGGGCGGTGAGGATCAGCTCGCCGGTGGGGCGGGCAGCGCGGGGTTCGAGGTAGAAACCGCGCATGGTGCGCTGGGGGCCCAGGGCCTGGCGGATCTGGCGTTCGATCAGGCAGAAGATCAGCAGGGCCAGGCAGATCACGGTGATCAGGGCGGCGATGCGTTTGTTGCTGCGCAGGAACATCGGGGCGACCGCGAGGGGGCCCTTGAACTCGCCGTAGCGGCGCTCGATGACCGGCTGGCCCTTGTAGTGCAGCAGGACCTGGGCCGGGGTGGCCTGGTCGGCGGGCAGGTTGGTCAGCAGCGCGTACCAGCCGTCCACGGCCGCTTCGGTGTCGATGACCTTCTGGTCGAAGGACCAGGCCAGGGCGGGTTTGCCGTCCGGGCCGGTGCCGGTGGTCGCGTGCAGGTAGGCGCCGACGCGCCGGGCGCGGGCGATCGCCGTGAGGCGGGCGTCGACCGTGGCCTGGTCGGGGTAGTGGTGGCTGCCCAGGCCGCGCTGGAGGCGTTCGAGGTCCTCGCGGGCCTTGGCCAGCTTCCGGTCCCGGGCGGCCTTCTGCCCGGCGGCGTTCGCGCTGGAGTGCACCAGGATCCTGCGCAGCTCCTGCGGGGGATCGCTCTTGCGGCGGCCCTTCCAGACGAAGGCGTCGGCCTCCACCACGCGGTAGCTGCCGCGCTGGTCGGCGGGCTTGTCCTGGTCGCGCTCGGCGCAGTACTCCACCACCACCGCCGCGGTGAGGTCCTGGGCCGCGTAGAGCGCGGGATCGACGGAGGCGGCCGCGGCCGGGGCGACGAAGCGCACGCCGGCGGTGTTCATCGCGGCCACGTTGTCGTAGGACAGCAGCTTGGAGTCGCCCAGCAGCAGGAAGTCGGGGCGCTGGGCGAGCTGTTGCAGGGCGTGCATGGTGTCCACGACCTGGGAGACCTCGCCGGCCCCGCCGCTGATCGCGCGGTGCAGGACGGGGATGCCGCCGTCGGCGGTGACCGCGAGCCCGGTCTGGATCTGCTTCAGGTCGGTGCGGCGGTCCTTGGGGTGGCCGAAGCGGACCATGGGGTAGCCGGTGTCCGGGTCCTCGTAGGCACCGTGCAGGGAGATGCTGGTCATGTCCCAGTGCCAGCGGGTGGTGTCGATGCCGAACTCGGCGATCGCCTTGGCGCCGACACTGCCGCTGATCTGGGCCAGTTGCGGGGCGATGGCGTCCAGGGCACGG
>NZ_JBHWKX010000233.1:616-1378 GCF_042730885.1 Streptomyces sp. NPDC059909 | reverse complement strand
CGGTCGAAGCGCAGGGTGCGCACGGTGATGCCGGCCGCCTTGGCCAGCTCGGCGGTCCGGTACTCGCGCTCTCCTTCGTCGTCCACGCGGGAACCCTATGTCGTACCGCCGGTAACTTTCCTCCGTCGTACCCCTACCCATCGGTATGCCGCTGCCCTACTCTCCCAACCGTGCCAGTGATTGCTGGCGCGATGGCAGAAGTTGCGGGAGGCGAAGCCATGGCCGGGAAGAACCAGGAACAGCGGGCGGAACGCGTCGAGCACCACCGGGTGATCGTGATCGGCACCGGCTTCGGCGGACTCGGCGCCGCCGTCCGGCTGCGCCGCGAGGGCGTCACCGACTTCGTCGTACTGGAGCGCTCCGGTTCGGTCGGGGGCACCTGGCGCGACAACAGCTACCCGGGATGCGCCTGCGACGTCCCCTCCCACCTGTACTCCTTCTCCTTCGCGCCGAACGCCGAATGGCCGCGCACCTTCTCCGGGCAGCGGCACATCCGCGCCTACCTGGAGCAGGTCGCCGACACCTTCGGACTGCGCCCGCACATCCGCTTCGACCACGAGGTCGAGATGATGCGCTGGGACACCGAGCGGCTGATCTGGGAGGTCGAGACCAGCCAGGGCACCCTCACCGCCGACGTGGTGGTCTCCGCCACCGGGCCGCTCTCCGACCCGAAGCTGCCGGACGTGCCCGGGATCGACACCTTCCCCGGCAAGATCTTCCACTCGGCCCGCTGGGACCACGACTACGACCTGCGCGGCAAGC
>NZ_JBHWKX010000233.1:0-606 GCF_042730885.1 Streptomyces sp. NPDC059909 | reverse complement strand
CCCGTGGGTCATGCCCCGGATGGACCGCAAGGTCACCGGTGCCGAACGCTGGCTGCACCGCAAGCTGCCCGCCACCGCCACCGCCCGTCGCGGCATCCTCTGGGGCATCCGCGAACTCCAGGTGCAGGCGTTCACCAAGCGGCCCGGCGAGCTGGGCGCCGTGGAGACGCTGGCCAAGCGGAACATCGCCCGCGCCATCAAGGACCCGGTGCTGCGCGCCAAACTCACCCCGGACTACCGGATCGGCTGCAAGCGCATCCTGCTGTCGAACACGTACTACCCGGCGCTCGCCCGGCCCAACGTCGACCTCGTCGCCTCCGGTCTCAGCGAGATCCGGGGCAACACCCTGGTCGGCGCCGACGGCAGCGAGGCCGAGGTCGACGTGATCATCTTCGGCACCGGCTTCCACGTCACCGACATGCCGATCGCCGAACGCGTCGTCGGCGACCAGGGCGAGACGCTCGCCGCCACCTGGAAGGACGGCATGAACTCGCTGCGCGGCGCCACCGCTGCCGGGTTCCCCAACTGGATGACGATCATCGGCCCCAACACCGGCCTCGGGAACTCCTCGATGATCCTCATGATCGAGTCCCAGCTCAACTACAT
>NZ_JBHWKX010000232.1:0-1383 GCF_042730885.1 Streptomyces sp. NPDC059909 | reverse complement strand
TTCCCGCAGAACCTGGACGTGGACCGCTACAAGGACGCCGACGGCAACACCAAGGACACCGTCATCGGCCTGCGGGAGCTGAATCTCAACGGCATCCCGAAGAACAACTGGATCAACGACCACTTCCGCTACACCCACGGGTTCGGTGTGGTCGCCGCCGAGGGCACCACGGCCGACGGCGAGGGCCGCCCGGTCTTCACCGAATCGGACCTGCCCTCCAAGGGCGACCTGGTGAAGAACAAGTACGAGCAGCGGATCTACTACGGCGAGCGCACCGAGCAGTACTCGATCGTCGGCGGTCCCCAGAAGGAGATCGACTACTCCGACGACGACGGTGAGAAGACGACGAGCTTCTCCGGCAAGGGCGGGGTCGACCTCTCCAACCCGGTGAACCGCGCCGCCTACGCCGTCGCCTTCGGCGAGCCGCAGATCCTCTACTCGGGAGCGATCGGTGAGGGCTCGCAGGTCCTGTACAACCGCACCCCGAAGGACCGAGTCGAGGCGGTCGCCCCCTGGCTGACCATCGACGGCGACGCCTACCCGGCCGTGGTCGACGGCAAGATCCAGTGGATCGTCGACGCGTACACGACGAGCAACGGCTACCCGTACTCCTCGCGCACCACCCTCGGCGACACCACGGCGGACTCGCTGACCGCGGAGAACCAGCAGCGGGCGGTGGTGGCCCAGGAGAACCAGGTCAACTACATCCGCAACTCCGTCAAGGCCACCGTCGACGCCTACGACGGCACGGTGAAGCTCTACGAGTGGGACACCAAGGACCCGGTCCTCAAGACCTGGATGAAGTCCTTCCCCGGCACGGTCGAGCCGCGGAGCGACATCTCCGAGGAGCTGATGGACCACCTGCGGTACCCGCAGGACCTCTTCAAGGTCCAGCGTGAGCTGCTCACCCGCTACCACGTGGACAACGCCAACACCTTCCTCTCCGGCAGCCAGGTCTGGCAGGTTCCGGACGACCCGACCAACAAGTCGGGCGAATCGGTCCCCGCCTACTACCTCAGCATGCGGATGCCGGACCAGGAGCAGCAGGCGTTCTCGCTGACCACGACGTTCACGCCCAACAACCGCGACAACCTGAGCGCCTTCATGGCGGTCAACGCGGAGGCGGACGCGGACGACTACGGGAAGATCAGAGTCCTGAAACTCCCGGCCAGCACCACGGTCAGCGGCCCCAAGCAGGTGCAGAGCCAGTTCAACTCCGAACAGGACATCGCCGAGTCCATCCGCCTGCTGCGCGGCGGCGACTCCGAGGTCGAGTACGGAAACCTGCTGACGGTGCCCCTCGACGGCGGTCTGCTCTACGTCGAGCCGGTCTACGTCCGAGGCGGCGGCCTCAAGTACCCGCTGCTCCGCAAGGTCCTGGTC
>NZ_JBHWKX010000231.1:0-1390 GCF_042730885.1 Streptomyces sp. NPDC059909 | reverse complement strand
TACTGCAACCGCATGTGGCGTGACGGTCTGCGGTGCTACTCGTTGGTCTGACAGTGTGAACAGTCGCTGACGGTCGAGCAGGTCGAGTCGTGGTCCGAGGGCATAGCCGGGTTGCATGCCCGGTTCGCGCGACGTTTTGGCAGGTCGGAGCCACGTGATCGGGCTCTGGACTATATGACGGGCCTGCTGGCGCCGTTGGAGAAGAAGAACGGCTGGACGCTGGCCGAGCAGGTCGGCCAGCTCCGCCCGGACGGTGTGCAACGCCTGCTCAACCACTCCGAGTGGGACGAGGACGCGGTCCGCGACGATGTCCGCGACTTCGTCATGGAGACCATCGGCACCAAAGACGGCGTGCTCGTCGGGGACGACACCGGCTTCCTCAAGAAGGGTGTGAAGTCAGCCGGTGTCCAGCGGCAGTACTCCGGGACCGCCGGCCGCACCGAGAACTGCCAGATCGGTACTTTCCTCGCCTACGCCTCCCCCAAGGGACGGGCGTTGATCGACCGGGAACTCTACGTTCCGAAGTCCTGGACGGACGACCGGGACCGATGCCGGGCGGCCGGGATCGACGACACGGTGCCGTTTGCTACGAAGATCGAGCACCTGAAGTGGATGCTGCAGCGGGCGATCGACGCGGCGGTGCCGTTCGCCTGGGTCACTGCGGACGAGGCATACGGGCAGGTCAAGCACTTTCGCGCGTGGCTGGAGGAACGCCGGGTGGCGTATGTGCTGGCGACCAAGGTCAACGACACCGTCACCACCACCGACAGCCGCGATGCGCGCGTGGATGAGCTGATCGCCGCGCTGCCCAAGCAGGCATGGAAGCGGCTCTCGGCCGGAGCCGGAGCCCACGGTCAGCGGATCTACCACTGGGCCCGCGTGGCGATCCGGCCGTTCTGGAAGGACGGGTACGGGCACTGGGTACTCGCTCGCCGCAGCCTGGCCGACCCCACCGAGATCTCCTACTACGTCTGCCACGGACCCGTCGCTTCCCTGCTGAAAGACCTGGTCAAAGTCGCCGGCGCGCGCTGGCAGGTGGAGGAGTGCTTCCAGACCGCGAAGGGCGAGTGCGGGCTCGATCACTACCAGGTGCGGCTCTACCGGGCCTGGTACCGGCACATCACCCTGGCCATGGCAGTCCTCGCCTACCTGACTGCCGTCCGTGCCGCAGAAGCCGCAAAAGGGGCAGCGGAAATGACGAGCACGACCTGATACCCCTCAGCGTCCCGGAGATCCGCCGGATGATCGGGCACGTCGTCATCACGCCCCACTGCCATGCCAACGAGTACCGTCTGCGCTGGTCACACTTCCGACGCCGCAGCCAAGCCCGCGCCCGCCGCTGCCATTACCAACGCCGAGGCCACGACCCCCACATGCGGTTGCAGTATTA
>NZ_JBHWKX010000230.1:0-1392 GCF_042730885.1 Streptomyces sp. NPDC059909 | reverse complement strand
CCTGCGCCCGAAATTGCGTTACTAAATCTTTTGCTAGTTTTCGGTGGCTGGCGGAGTGACCTTGGTGAGGTAGTCGGCGAGGGATTTGAGGATCTCGTCGGCGGTCTTGGTCCAGGTGAAGGGCCTGGGGTTCTCGTTCCATCCGTCGATCCAGGCCCTGATGTCTTGCTCCAGGGCCTTCACGGAGGTGTGCACCCCGCGGCGGATGAGTTTGTCCGTCAGCAGGCCGAACCACCGCTCGACCTGGTTCATCCACGAGGAGCCGGTGGGGGTGAAGTGGACGTGGAAGCGTGGGTGTTTTCCGAGCCACGTCTTGATCTCGGCGGTGTTGTGAGTGGCGTAATTGTCACAGACCAGGTGGACGTCGAGGCCGGCGGGCACGGCCTTGTCGATCGTGACCAGGAACTTCTTGAACTCGATAGCCCGGTGACGGCGGTGCAGTTCCGATATGACGCTGCCGTCGGCGATATTGAAGGCGGCGAACAGGCTGGTGATGCCGTGCCGCAGGTAGTCGTGGGTACGCCGCTCGGGCATGCCCGGCATCATCGGCAGCACCGGCTGCGAGCGGTCCAGCGCCTGGATCTGGCTCTTCTCGTCCACGCACAACACCACCGCCTTCTCGGGCGGGTTGTGGTACAGCCCGACCACATCGACGACCTTGTCGACGAACTGCGGATCGGTGGAGAGCTTGAAGGCATCCTGCAGGTGCGGTTTGAGGTCGAACCTCTTCCAGATCCGCCCGATGGTGGACTTCGACAGCCCGGAGTGCTTCGCCATCGAGGCCCGCGACCAGTGGGTGTCCTTGCCCGGGGTGGACTCCAGCGTCGCCGTGAGCACGTCCTCAACCTGATCGAGCAGGATCGAGGGCGGCCTGCCAGGACGCGGCCCATCGGTCAGCCCGTCCAGCCTCAACCGGATGAACCTCGACCGCCAGCGATTCACCGTTCCCTGCGATACACCGAGTTCGGCGGCGATCTCCTTGTTCGTCCCGCCTTCCGCGCACCGCAGCACGATCTTCGCCCGCAGCGCCAGGAACTGCGCGGTCTTCGCCCGCCGCGCCCAGCGCGTCAGCTCCGCACGCTCGGCCTCGGAGAGCACCAGCTCCGGCTTGCGCCGCCCCGGCCGCGGCTCATCCACCAGGCCCGCCATCCGCCGGGCCACGAACCGCGAGCGCCACTTGCGCACCGTCTCCGTGGACACCCCGAAGTCCGCTGCTACACCGGTATTTGACGCTCCCTCCGCACAGGCCAGAACGATCCGGGCCCGCTCTGCCACACGGGCCGACACCGCACCACCCACCCAATGCGCCAGCTCCGCCCGCTCCTCGGCAGACAGCACGACTTCAACAGCACGAGGACCCCGAGACACCATGAAAACAGCCTACACACTTAG
>NZ_JBHWKX010000229.1:0-1427 GCF_042730885.1 Streptomyces sp. NPDC059909 | reverse complement strand
GGGGCCGAGCGGGGCCCCGCGCCCCGGCCGGCACGAATAGAGCATCCGTTCGACGGATTCCCGGTGGATGTCTTGGCCAACGTCTTTCATGGGCAAAGCGTCGCTGTCAGAGCGGCCTGCTTCACTGAGAGCGTCTAATCCATCCAGGGGAGTCCCATGCGGACCATGATTCGAAGGACGCGCGAAGACCTCTTGGCACAGCGTGCGCGGCTGCTGGCCGAGGTCCACATGACCCACGACGAACTCCAGCGCCGAGCCGAGTCGTACACACTGAGCGCCCGTGAGCTGAGCGTTTGGCACACCATCGAAGGCATCGACCGCCTTCTGGCCGGTGACCGCTGACGAGGCCCGGCTCGAAGCGAAGGCCACCGGGTTCGCCGAGACCCTCACCGCCCTGACGCGGGGAGTCCTCGGTCCGGACTCGCCACGCTTCTCCGCGGGCTACAGCGGCACTCGGGTTCTCGTGGCCCCGCTCGACGAGGACGGGATGACCGCCACCAGCATCCCTGTCGCGATCGACCAAGTCCCGTGCCTACAGCTGCACATCCAGCACTTCTGCTGCTGGGACACGGCAGGCCAGTACCTGGCGACCGACCGCGCCGACGTCAAGGTGTTCTTCGAATCCAGCCTTGAGCCGCTACTGCGCCACGAGTACGTCCGCAAGGGGAAGAACCCACCCGGAGCGCACCTTCAGGTACACGCCCACCGGGACGAACTCGCGTACCTGCTCCGTCTCGCCGAACGCAAGCAGTCAAGCCCGAGCGGGAAGTCCAGGCGAGGCAAGCCACCCCGGGTCTCGGAGATCCACTTCCCTGTCGGCGGTCACCGGTTCCGGCCGGGGCTCGAGGACGTCCTGCTGCTCCTGGAGAGGGAGTTCGCCATCGACGTCGAGCCCGGATGGCGCAAGGTCATCGAGGCGGAAACGGGGAAGTGGCGCCAGTCGCGGTTGCGCGCGGCAGTCCGCGACGCGCCCGACGTCGCAGCCGCGGTGCTCCGTGACCTCGGCTACGCGGTGGACCCGCCACAAGGCGACGGCCTGCCCGCGCCCCGCTCTTCCGGCATGGACTCCCGCTTGTACTGGCCCTAGGCCGGCCCCCCACCCCCGGAGAGCCGGCCGTCAGCGGTCCGCGCCGCCTTCCGGCGTACGCTCGCCCCATGCCCCACCCGTCCGACGACCGACCGGACCCCCGCCCCGTCCCTCCGGCCTCCGGCGCCCCGGAGCCGGGTGGCACGCACCGCGCGAACCTGCCGCTCCCGCCCCCCGAACCGGTCGACCCCGACCTCGGCCCGGGACCGGCGCAGGGGGCGCCGCCGGAGAGCCGGCTCCCCGTCCTCCTCGCCATCTCGCTGGGCGGCGGGGCCGGAGCCGCCGTCCGGTACGGGGCGACCTTGCTGTGGCCCACCCCCACCGGGGCCTTCCCCTGGAC
>NZ_JBHWKX010000228.1:0-1427 GCF_042730885.1 Streptomyces sp. NPDC059909 | reverse complement strand
GACTCCGTTGGGAAATGCGTAAACCGGTGGGTGTGATCTTGTCGTCAGGCGGCGAGTTGGAGTCGGGCGAGGTGCGAGGTGCGGGTTCCGCCGAGGGGTGTTTCGCTGAGCCAGGCGTCGAGTCTGATGATGTTGATGGCGGTGGCGGCGAAGATGTGTCCGAGGCGGGTCTTGGGCAGGCCCGTGTAGCGGGTCCGGCGGATGCGGGTGCGCCGGATTGCCTGGGAGATGGTGCCCTCCACCCCGGCGCGGATGTTGTAGCGCTGCTGCCACTGGTCGGTGAGCTGTTCGCGGCGCCGGTCTTCCAGTGCTGCCTGCTGGTCTTGGGGCAGCAGGGTCAGGCTTCGGCCCCACTTGCCGTTCGCCGCCCTGGTGCACTTGTCCCTCACCGGACAGGCCGCGCAGTCCTGGGCAGTGAAGTGCACCCGGGAGACGGGAGTGCCGCTGCTCTTGCGCTGGTCGGACCAGCTGGCACTGACGTTGCCCTGGGGACAGACGGCCTTCTTGGCCTCCCAGTCGATCGTGAACGCGCTCTGCGTGAAGTGTTCGCCCTCGTAGTTCTCGTGGCACGTATCCAGCCCGACCGGCCCCAGCAGTTCGATCCCATGTGCCTCGCGCGCGGCCACGATGTGTGCGGCGGTGATGTAGCCGGCATCGACGTCGTGCTCATCGGGCAGCAGCTCCCGTGCGGCCAGGCCCTGGTGGACGGCTGCGGTGACCTCGGTGTCAGCGACGGTGGCGTCCGTGGTGACGACATGGGTGATCAGGTGCGGGGCGTGCGGTTCGCAGGTCTCGCTGAGGTGGGTCTTGTAGCCGCACCAGCCCGAGCCGCGCTTGGTCGCGTAGCGGGCATCGGGGTCGTAGGGCGAGGAGAGCCGGCGTCTGCCCGGCGGGAGGTCTTTGCCCTCCCGCCAGCGCACCTCCTCGCCGTCGCGGTGGTACTGCTCTACCCAGGCCCGACGTAGGACCTGGACGGCGGGGACTTCCCGTAACCACGCGGGAGCCTGGGGCGCGTAGACGGCCTCCAGGATGGTGAAGCCGTCCCGGCCGACCTGCTCGGCCCACTCCTGGCGGACGTTGTCGCCCTTGGGGAAGCGGTAGGAGTCGATCCGGGTGCCGTAGCGTTTGGCCCAATCGGCGTTGACCAGCGCGGACAGCCATGCCGGGGCGGCTGCGGCCAGTGCCTCCAGCGCCGCGCGCAACGTCTCACCGACGAACTCCATCCGGTTCAGCGTCCGCACGGCTGCCAGGACGTGGGTGGAGTCGGTGCGCTGCCGACCGCCTGCACGCAGCAGCCCGAGCTCGGCACACCTGGCCAGGACCAGGTCCAGGACCTGCTCCTCGAGTCCGTGCCCGATCAGCCGGGCACGGAAGTCGCTCAGGACGGAGAAGTCGAACCCCGGATCGTCCAGCTCCAAGCCGAGGAG
>NZ_JBHWKX010000227.1:0-1432 GCF_042730885.1 Streptomyces sp. NPDC059909 | reverse complement strand
GTCGAGGACCGAGGTGTCGGCCTGTCCGGAGGCGGCGGTGTGGTTGTAGACGACGTCCATGACGACGCCGAGCCCGTCGCGGTTGAGGGCGCCGACCATCTCGCGGAACTCCCGGGTGCGGCCCGCCCCTTCGGGGTCGGTGGCGTAGGAGCCCTCGGGCACGGTGTAGTGCAGCGGGTCGTAGCCCCAGTTGTAGGCGTCCTCGGCGGCGCTCGCGGTGACGCACTCCTGCTGGCGCTCGGAGTCTGCGGGGAGGGCGGGCAGGTCGCAGTCGGGGCTCTTGGCGTCCTTCTCCGGGATGGTGGCGATGTCGAAGACGGGGAGCAGGTGGACGTGGGTGGTGCCGGCGTCGGCGAGGCGGCGCAGGTGGCGGGCGCCGTCGCTGTCGCGGTCGGTGAAGGCGCGGTAGGCGCCGGGGTGGGCGTTGGTGGGGTCGGAGGCGGAGAAGTCCCGGACGTGGAGTTCCTGGATCTGGGCGTCGCGCAACGGCACGGCCGTCGGCTTGCGGAGGTTCTCCCAGCCGGGCGGGGCGAGCTTGGGGTCGTCCAGGTCGGTGACGAGGCTGCGGCGGGAGTCGGTGGTGAGCGCGACGGAGTAGGGGTCGGTCACGGTGTTGGTGACGGTGCGGCCGGCCTCCGGCGCGTAGACGGTGACGTCGTAGGCGTACTCCCGGTCCTTCCAGCCGCGTTCGCCCTCGACCGACCAGACGCCGGAGGCGGCGTCGCGGCGCATCGGGACGGTACGGCCGTCGAGGTCGAGGGCGACGCGGCGGGCGGTGGGCGCCCAGACGGAGAGGGTGGGGCGCCCGGCGCGGTCGAAGGTGACGCCGAGCGCGCGGCGCTGGGCGGCGCCGGCGTACAGGTCGTCGAGGACGCCCGCGGTCTGCACGGCGGTGGCGGTGGTGACGGTGCCGTCGGCGGCGCGCTGCTGGGCGACGAGGCGGCCGCGCAGCGCGTCGGCGGCGAGGTGCCGGTCACGGGCATCGACCCGCCACGCGTCGTACGCCGCGAGGTGCGGGAACCTCTTGGCCTGGGCGGCGGTGAGCTTCCCGGCGGTGAGCCGGAGCTGTCGGGTGCCGGGGCCCGGACGTATCTGCTCGGCCGCCCGCTTCTCCGCGCCCTGGGCCGGGGCGAGGAGACGGGCGCTCGCCGTTCCCTCGGCGCGGGGCCAGGCGACGGTGCGGGCGTCGAGCCAGACGGCCTCGGCGGTCTCCTCGGCGGCGGTGGCCCGCGCGGACGGGGCGTCAGGGGTGTCGGCCGTGGCCGGCAGGGCGGCGGTGAGGGCGGCGCACAGGCCGAGACTCACCGCGAGGGTGATGGTCCGTCGCACGGGGACGGGTCTCCTTCGAGGGGCGGGGGCCGCCGGGCGGGTTTCGCGGGGCGGGTGCGGCAGCGGCCCGGCGTCCGCGGGGAGGCGGGCGCCGGGCCGGAGG
>NZ_JBHWKX010000226.1:499-1443 GCF_042730885.1 Streptomyces sp. NPDC059909 | reverse complement strand
GGCTCCGGCACGGCCGCCCCCGGCGTCCCGGAGCAACCCCTCGCGCCCGCCGGCGAGCCGGCCCCGGAGCGCGCCACCGCGCCTGCCCCGGCGCGGGAGGACGCCGAGGAGCCGGCCCCGGCGGGCACACCGGAGAGCTCCGGCACCGGCCCGGCGGACGACCGGGCGGACGAGGCGGCGCCCGGCAGGCCCGGGAAGCGCCGCAGACGTCGCCGCGTCCTCGCCTGGACGGCGGCCGGACTGGCGCTGACCCTGGTCGCGGCGGGCACGGCCGGCTGGTTCTACTACCAGCACCTCAACGACAACCTGGACCGCAAGCCGCTGCACATCGGTACCTCCCGCGCGCCCGAGCCGACGCCCAACGCGGCCGGGCAGACCCCTCTGAACATCCTGCTGATCGGCTCGGACGCCCGCGACTCCGAGGAGAACCAGCGACTCGGCGGCGCCCGGGATACCTTCGGCGGCCCGGCCCTGGCCGACGTGCAGATGCTGCTCCACCTCTCGGCGGACCGCAGCAACATGTCGGTGATCAGCATGCCCCGGGACACGCTGGTGAAGATCCCCGAGTGCACCGACCCGGACACCGGCGAGGTCCACCCGGCGACGGTCGGCACCCGGATGACCAACCAGACGCGGATGCGCGGCGGCCCCGGCTGCACCGTGGCGACCTGGGAGGAGCTGACCGGCATCCGGATCGACCACTTCATGATGGTCGACTTCGCGGGCGTGGTCTCGATGGCCGACGCGATCGGCGGCGTGCCCGTCTGCGTCGACGCCAACCTCCACTCACGCACCGCCGACGGCAAGGGTTCGGGCCTCAAGCTCAGGAAGGGCACCACGGAGATCAAGGGCGAGGACGCGCTGGCCTGGCTGCGCACCCGCTACGGCTTCGGAGACGGCTCGGACATAGCCCGGGCCAAGGCCCAGCACATGTACATGAACTC
>NZ_JBHWKX010000226.1:0-489 GCF_042730885.1 Streptomyces sp. NPDC059909 | reverse complement strand
GACGACGCCGAGCGGCTGTTCCGGCTCGTCCGCGAGGACGTCGCGCTGGACGGCCGGGCCGAGGCCGGTACCTCGCCCTCTCCCTCGCCCGAGGAGGACGAGACCTCCGAGGACCCCGCGGCCGACCCCGCCGAGATCGCCGTCCTGGTCCGCAACGGCACCGGTTCCCCCACGGCCGCGCCGGTCTCGGGCCGGGCCACCGATCTCGTCGCGCTGCTGGCGAAGGCCGGGTTCACCCGCGCCTCGGCCGACCAGAACCAGGTGAAGAACCGGGCAAAGACCGCGATCCTCTACCCCAGCGCCGAGCTGGAGGGCGACGCCCAGTCGGTCGCCGAGGCGCTGGGCATGCCGCTCGGCACCGTCCGCAAGTCCACCGAGGTCTCCGGGGTGACGCTGGAGATCGGCGCGGACTGGGCCGAGGGCGACACCTTCCCGAAGCCGGAGAAGGGCGACAACGAGCCGCCGGAGTCCGCCGAGACCCTCAACGGC
>NZ_JBHWKX010000225.1:0-1479 GCF_042730885.1 Streptomyces sp. NPDC059909 | reverse complement strand
CCCGGGGCCGGGGCGACTGCTTTTCGGCAGATGGCTCGGGGTGCCCAGCCGATCCCGCAGATGCCGAAATCCCCGACGGACCCGGTGGGGGCTCAGTCCTCGGCCGGGCCGGGGCGGTTTCTCCCAGGGGCGGCGGAGGTCGACAGCGAGATGGCGGGCGAGGCGGAGCTGGACGTAGGCGGCGGCGACCAGCCATGTCCAGCGCAGGGCCTGCTCTGGGGTACGCAGGCGGGCGGCAGTCCAGCCGAGTTCGGACTTGAGGAGCCGGAAGGTGTGTTCCATGTCGAATCTGCGCAGGTAGGACCGCCACAGCACGTCCAGGTCCGGCGGGGTACCGGTGGCATCGGCGTGCCACAGCCACAGTTGTCGGTGCGGATTGCGCCCGTCGGGCAACCGCTCGACCCGCACCTCGATCACGGTGCCGTCGACGACGGGAAGCCGGGTGAAGTTCTGCGGGTACTGGTCGGCAAAGTAGCCGTTGCGCTGCACCTTCTGGTGCATGTGGTGCCAGGCGCGGACCTCGACGCGCCCGTAGCGGCGGGTGTCAGGCACGACGAGTAGCTGGTCGGGGCGGCGGAGCTGAACGGAGGCGGACAGTTCGAAGCGGTGGCCGTGCACGCCGTTGCGTCCGGGACCGGGCTTACGCGGACCGGGGCGGCCGTCGTAGAAGACGCGGTCGGCGCCGATGCGGACGAGTAGCTGTACCGGGAGGTCGGCCAGGGCGTGGGTGAGGGCCGAGGCCCCGTAGCCCTGGTCGAAGATGAACAGCGGCGCCGGCCTTTCCTTGACGTGGAGCCTGCCCTGCTCGGCGAGATGGTGCACGACGCCGCGGACCTGGTCGGCGGTCGTGGCCACGGGGCAGGCCGTGGGCGGGATGCGGCACACGTCCACGGGCAGTGTCCAGGATGCCGAACCCCATTCCAGACCGGTGACCCACTGGAACTGCCAGCCGGGAATGGTCTTGCGGTCGCCGTCACAGCGGCACGGCGCGTAGTGGTGACCCCGGCCCGGGGAGCATTCGGCGCTCGGCCGCGGATAGGTGGAGGCATCAACGCCGAACATCAGTGGCTCGTCCGGAAGTTGACGGACAAGCAGGGAACGCAGCCGCTCTTCGTCGACGCCTCCGCAGGCCAGGGCGTCGTACAGGGCTCCGTGGCCGCGTCGGAAGTGCTCCTGCAGTGACAGCTCAACCAGCGAGGTGACCGGGCCGTCCGCGCACAGAATGGCGTCGGTCAGCTCGAACAGGGCGTCGGCCCGGGTCGGCAGACAGGCAAAGAAGTCGGTCCGGAACCGGGACAAGGCGGTCAGGGACTCGACACGGGCGGCTTCGCTCAGCAGACTCATCCTCGCGGCCTTGGTGGTGATCTTCAGCGTCTCGACAGCGCACATGATCACCCCGAGGCCGTTCCGCTGTCCGCCGAACGGCGAAACCCCCGGTCAACTCAACGAGCCGACCGAGAGCGGAGGATAAATCTCAAG
>NZ_JBHWKX010000224.1:0-1482 GCF_042730885.1 Streptomyces sp. NPDC059909 | reverse complement strand
GCATCTGGGGCCCTTTCGGGGCGGCGTGATCTTGGGGAAAACTGGGTGTGCTGTCCGGTCGACGTCGGCTGGCCTTAGCGCGGGTGAGCCTGTTCCAAAGCAAGACGTGAGGGTCTCGGGCGCCGTGAACTGCCGCCTTGAGCGCGATCTTCAGACTCCATGATGTGAGCCCCTCCCGGACGGCCCTGACGGTCACTGCGAGGGGAGGCTTGGTGGAACGGATCGTGGAGCGGCCCGCGGGCCTGGACGTGCACAAGGACGTGGTCGTCGCCGAGGTGCACCTCCCGGGAGGGGCCATCGAGCAGGGAAGCTTCGCCACGACCACGCCCGGCCTGCTGGTGCTGCGGGACTGGCTGACCGGTCACGGTGTCACCCGCGTCGGGATCGAGTCGACCGGGGTGTACTGGAAGTGCGTGTACTACATGCTCGAGGACGACATGGAGGTCTGGCTGCTCAACGCCCGGCACATGCGCAATATCCCGGGCCGCAAGACCGACGTCGCCGACGCCTCGTGGATCTGCCAGCTGATCGAGTTCGGGCTGGTCCGCCCCTCCTTCGTCCCGCCGAAGCCGATCCGCGAGCTGAGGAATCTCACCCGCTACCGCAAGGCGCAGATCGAGGAACGCACCCGGGAGACCCAGCGCCTGGACAAGATCCTGCAGGATGCCGGGGTGAAGCTGTCGAGCGTGGCGTCCGACGTGCTGGGCAAGTCCGGCCGGGCGATGCTCCAGGCCCTGGTCGACGGCACCACCGATCCCGAGGTCCTGGCGGACCTGGCGATCGGCCGGCTACGGGCCAAGCTCCCCGCCCTGCGGGAGGCGCTCACCTCGCGCTTCACCGGCCACCACGCGCTGCTCGTCGCCGCGGTGCTGTCCAAGCTGGACTTCCTCGACGAGCTCATTGGCCGTCTCACCACCGAGATCGAAGAGGTGGTCGTCCCTTTCGCCCGGCAGGTTGAGCTGCTGGACACCGTCCCGGGCATCGACCTGCGGACGGCTCAGGGCCTGCTGGCTGAGTTCGGCGCCGACATGAGTGTCTTCGGGACCGCGTCACGCTTCGCGTCCTGGGCCGCGGTCTGCCCGGGCAACCACGAATCCGCCGGACGCAAACGCTCGGGAAGAACCCGCAAGGGCCCCAAGTGGCTCGCGATCTACCTCCACGACGCCGCGATGGGCGCCATCCGCACCAAGAACACCTACCTCGCCGCCCAGTACTCGCGGCTGCGGCCACGGCTCGGCCACGCCAAGGCCCTGGTCGCGATCGAGCACAGCATCCTCGTCTCGATCTTCCACATGTTCACCCGCGACGAGGCCTACCACGACCTCGGCGGCGACTACTTCCAGCGCCGCAACGACCCCGCACGCCAAGCACGCCGCCTGGTCAGCCAACTCGAAGCCCTCGGCTACCAGGTCCACGCCGAGCCTGCACCGGTCAGCTCCTAACGATCACTGACCAACCTGACCCATCCCGTTTTCTCTTCAG
>NZ_JBHWKX010000223.1:0-1486 GCF_042730885.1 Streptomyces sp. NPDC059909 | reverse complement strand
TCGAGCGGCTCGCACCGATGGCCGTGCACCCACCGGGACCGAGAGGTCACAACCCTACTCGTGAGGGCTGCAGAAGGGATGGTCCTCTAATGAGCCCTGAAGCCGGTCCGTTCGATCCGGGCCCCGACGGCAAGAACACCCACCTCGTGCTGGAGAACGCCCACGGGCAGCTGTCCCTGTGGCCCGCCTGGCGCGCCGTACCGCCGGGTTGGAACGCCCGCTTCGGCCCCGCCCCCCACGACGCCTGCGCGCGCCAGGTGGATGCGGCCCGGGGATGACTCTCGGCGCCGGACGAGGGCAGGCGATGGCCGCCGCGGCAAGGGTGTCGCAGGTGCGCAAGGCAGAGTCGCGGCTGCCGGTGCTTCCCGTCCAGCAGCACGAGGACGGGGCGCTGCCCATCATCGAGGGGACCGTCATCCCTCTGGTCGTGGAGAAGCTGCCCAGCGGCGGGGTCAACAAGCCCGTGTGGCTGCGGTGGTCGGGCACCGGCGTCTCCGCAGTCCGGAGGCGGCCGACCGGCGGACCTGGCTGGTGATCACCGCCTGTGCCCAGCTCCGGCCTGCCCGGCCGCTCGCCGCCGACTTGCGTCGGCCATGGGAGAAGCCGGCCCGCTGATGCGCTCACGGCCTGGTTCATTCCTGCCCTGGCAGTGAGCCTTTTCCAACCTCAGGTTGAGCAGGTCACGTGGAGGGTGAGGACGGCCTGAACGAGTGCGGTGATGCGGGTGGTGCTGCACCGCTTCGTGGGCGAGGAAATCGGTCGCGCCCCGTGAGGTGAGCCGCTAACTTCCGCCTGAGCGCAGTGAGGTACGAGACGCGACCACGAAGGGAGCCAGGCATGGAGACTGAGGGCGCGCGGACCGACCGTTTGGGCTTACTGCTCGACCAGTTCGACCACGCCAGGGAGATGGCCCAGGTGCGGCTGACGGGGCTCGGCGACGAGGAGTACCTGTGGGAGCCGGTGCCCGGTTGCTGGTCGATCCGGCGCCGGGGCGAGGCGGCGACGCCCAGGGCGTTCGGGCCGGGCGAGTGGGTGCTCGACTTGGGCGACCCGGACATCCCGGCGAACGAGTACGCCGAGGTTGCCCGGCAGGCCGCCGGCGGCATGACGGTCGCCAAGATCGCCGATGACTGGAGCGTGAGTGTCGAGCGGGTCGAGCAGATCCTCGCCCACACCGGCGCGCCGGAGCCTGACGAAGCGCCGGTCACGACCATCGCGTGGCGGCTGGGGCACCTGCACTTCTGCTTCGCGGGCGGATGGGAGTGGACCTTCGGTGAACGGCGGCAGGAGCCGAAGCTGCTGGTCGACTTCACCCCCTCCGCCGCCTTGGCACTCGAGCGGTTCTGGGCGCTGATCGACCGCTGGCGCGACAGCGTCGCCGCCATCACCGACGGTGACTGGTTTGGTGGTCGTCTCGGGCTGAGTTGATCTGCGGGCCTGGATTGTTGATCATTGGGGATCGTGTCCGAGACCCCGTCGCTGCCGA
>NZ_JBHWKX010000222.1:0-1493 GCF_042730885.1 Streptomyces sp. NPDC059909 | reverse complement strand
AGTACCGGTAGGCCACTGGCGAGGTTTCCGCTGTGCGGGTCCTTCTCCAGTGGCCCCCGGCCCGAACCCGCCGTGCACCCTTTCGGTGCAGCGGGCTCTCCAGTGACTGCTGCGTGTTTCTCATCCGGGTTACGCATGGATGCCTCCGTGACAAGGCGGGCAGACCACGAGGGTTCTGCGCCGTTTCTTGAGCATCAGCTGCGCCCATGCGGGCTGTTCTCCTGGGCCGCGGAGCCCGGCGAGCGAGCGAACTTGGTGCACCTGCACATCGGTTCGCCTGTCGCAGAGCTCGCACCATCCACGCTTGAGCCGGTCGATGAGCTGGCTGCCGCGTGGGCGGCTGCGGGGGGTGAACATGGTGGACGGGAGATCGTCGAGGACGGCCGTCCGTTTCCGGGTGAGGGGAATGCCACCGAACCGTGCGGTCAGTGGTTTCCTGCCCTCGCGTTCGATTCTGGCCTCGAAGCACCTGCGTGGTCCCTGGGGTGTCCGGATGGTTGTCTTGTAGCGGTTGGCCATCGCGGTCACCCTTGACCGGTGCCTGGCGGCCAGGGTCTTGAGCATGGAGGTCAGCATGACCCCCTTGAGCCGGTCGAGTTTCCAGACGTCGCCGGCCAGCAGGTAGTACTGAACGATGCCCCGGTACTGAGCTCCGTAGAGGCTGACGATGTCGAAGGGTGCGCAACTCGTCAGCGGAAGCAGGTGCGCGGGTTTGCCACGGCGGAGGAACGGGGCGCATTTGGCCTTGATCACGTCCTTAGGCACACGGAGTTGGATCTTCCCGTTGATGGAACGGAGACCGCGATTGACGCGGCCGCCCCGGGAGACCTTCGCATCGGCGTGCTGGACGGTGATCTCGTAGCCGAGGAAGCGGGCCGCCTGGGTACGGCCGTGCGTGATCAGCGTCTTGTCCTGGTTCAGTTCCAGCTTGAGGTCGTCGCGCAGGAATGTGGCCAGGCGCTGTTTGATGGCCTCGGCTTCGGCCTTGGGTCCGATGAACCCGAGGAGATGATCGTCCGCGTATCGGATGTAGCGCAGCCGCCGGTAGCCCGGGTCGTGTGGATCTCCGACCGGGTGGCGGCGCAACTCCTTGCGCCACTGGCGGACTTGGGCGGACTCTGTGTTTTCCTTTCTGTATGCGAGCCGCTTCCGGGCGGCCCCGATCGCATTGTCCAACTCCTTGTAAGCCGGGTTTCTGCGCCGGGCTGCCCCTCGGGTGTATTCCGGGATGAGAACTGTCTCGACGAATGTGTCCAGCCGGTCCATGTAGATGTTGGACAGGAGCGGGGATAGCACACCGCCTTGTGGGGAACCCGACAGGGTGGCATGCCATTTCCAGTCCTCCAGGTATCCCGCCTTCAGCATCTGTTTGATGAGGCGGAGGAACCGGTTGTCGTGGATCTTCTCCGCCAGGATCGCCAGCAGGACCTGATGGTCGAGCGAGCCGAAGCAGTCGGAGATATCTCCTTCAACAAACCAGGTTGTCCCGGTCC
>NZ_JBHWKX010000221.1:0-1502 GCF_042730885.1 Streptomyces sp. NPDC059909 | reverse complement strand
GAGGTTGTCAATTCCTTTGTGTATGTAGAGGCGTGCGGCCTTGCTGGTCGGGTCCTGGGAGTGGTTACTTTCGGTGATCTTGCTGGGGTCAGAGGGGGAGGCGGTCGGGGAAGGCGAGCATGAAGTGGTTCATGGCGCGCTTCCAGCCGAGGGTGCCGGTGCCGCGGACGCGCCCCTTGGGGATGGGTCCGTCGCCGTCGATGTGGCGGCCTTCGATGCGGCGGATGCCGAGGTAGAGGAGCTTGATGGCGGCGTCGTCGGAGGGGAAGTGTCCACGCGTCTTGGTGATCTTGCGCAGTTGGTAGTTCAAAGACTCGATGGCGTTGGTGGTGTAAATCACGCGCCTGATCTCGCGGTCGAAGGCGAGGAAGGGGATGAACTCCTCCCATGCGCGCTCCCAACTCGCTATCAAACCAGGGTAGTTCTTGCCGTAATCGGCCCTCAGCTCGTCCAGGGCGGCCAGGGCCTCGGACTCGGTGCTCGCGGTGTAGATCGGCTTCAGTGCGGCGGCGACCTTCTTGCGGTCGGTGTAGGACACGTACTTCATCGAGCTGCGGATCAAGTGCGTCACACAGGTCTGGACCAGGGCCTTCTCCCAGACGGTGTTGATTGTCTCCGGGAGGCCGGTCAGTCCGTCGCAGCACACGATCAGGGCGTCCCTCAGGCCGCGGTTCTTGAGCTGGGTGAGCACGTTCAGCCAGAACTTCGAGCCTTCGGTGTCCTGCAGCCAGATGCCCAGCACGTTCTTGATGCCGTCCACGTCGACCCCGATGACCAGGTGGGCGGACTTGTTGGTGACCATGCCGCCGTCGCGGACCTTCACGCTCAGAGCGTCGATGTAGAGGATGGGGTAGACCTCGTCAACGGGCCGGTTCTGCCAGGCGGTTATCTCATCAGCGATCACGTCGGTGATCTTCGACACGAGGGCCGGGGACACCTCGGTGCCGTAGACCTCCTTGAGGTGGGCGGTGATGTCGCGGGTGGTCATGCCCCGCGCGTACAGGGACAGAATCATGTCGTCGACCTGGGCCAGCCGCCGCCGGCCCTTGGGCACGATCACCGGCTCGAACTCGGCCTTGCGGTCCCGGGGCACCTCCACCCTGACCGGACCGGTCACCGTCGTGAGCGTCTTGGGGTAGGAGCCGTTACGGGAGTTGCCCGAACCCCGGCCGGCCGGGTCCCCCGCCTCATAGCCGAGGTGGTCGGCCATCTCCACCTGCAGGGCCCGCTCCAGTACCGCCTTCATCATCTGCTGCAGCAGACCGCCCTGGCCGTCGATACCGACCCCGGCCTCCTCCGCGTCCGCCAGCATCCGGTCGATCGCCGCCGGCGACATCGCCCCGGCCAGCCGACGCGACGCCTCCTCACGGCGCTCGTCGGACTCGGCGTACGGGCTGGTTTCGTTCATCAGGTCACTCACTGTGCGTCACATTCCTGGTGTCAGCCAGGGCCCGACCAGCACCCAGCAAGATCACCTCTTACACAGAGGAGTAAACAGCCTC
>NZ_JBHWKX010000220.1:0-1520 GCF_042730885.1 Streptomyces sp. NPDC059909 | reverse complement strand
GAACAGTCCATCCCCGCCACTCATACCAGCATCATCCCGCACGAACGATCACGAACCGCAGGCGGGTTGCGGTTACTGAGACACGCTCCTAGCGTCGCCTGAGGTCGGTTCAGCAGCTCGCTGAGGTCTGTCTCCATCACGCTGATGAGTCTGTCCGAGGAAGACGCGGCGGGATGTCCTTCGTGGGCAGCGCCCGGGGGTTACGAGCCCGGTTGGCCTACAGGAAGCCGCGGCCTGGGGCTTCTTCGCGCAGTGACGACTCCGCGTCGAGGAAGAAGTAGCCGCAGCTGTGCCAGAAGTGCAGCTTGTCGATGAGCTCGGGCGTGGTGGCTGCCGGAGCGGCAGCGACCTGGTTGTAGTGCTGTGTGCGGTAGTCCTCCAGCATCCACGCACGTCCGTTGGGGTAGGTCGTCGTGACCACGGTGAAACTGCCCTTTGTCAGTTCCTCCTCCAGGCCGATCTCGGCGAGGCGGAGCTCGGCATCGCCCCAGTAGATGTCGACCAGTCGCGCCAGCCGTTCCCCCGTCAGCCGGGACTCGGCAAACCCGGGTGGGCATGGCTCGTACAGCGGGTAGGTGATCTCCCCACCCAGTCTGGTCACCATTGATCGCTCCCTCCGTGCCGCAAGGCGACGTCGTTCAACGGATCCGTCCGGATTGATGGCGATTCAAACACCAGATCGGCCAGGAGTGCGCAGATCGTGCCCGAATGGAGGCCGACGCGACGCATGCCCGCACGGCATCAAGTAGATAGGATCACGAACACCCGTGCGATACGTCTTGCGGGCACCCTCTGCTCGGGCGCACCATCTCGCGTCCGCCCGCTTTGAATCGACTGCGCACGTTTGGCGCATCGGAAGGACCAGCCATGTCAAAGTCGCCGCAGGTCGGCCCCCTTACGCCGCTCACCAAGAAGAAGTTTTTTGACGGACTCGCCCCGTGGCAGGTGGTCCTCTCCCTGCTCCCGCTGGGACTGCTCTTCATCGGCGGCGCGATCGGCGGTGGGCTGGGCGCTCTGGGCATGGTCGCCAACGTGAAGATTGCCAAGACACAGTTGCCGACTGCCGGCAAGGTGGCAGCCATGCTAGGGGTCGGTCTCGCGGCGGTCGTCGTCTTCCTGGTGGTCGCAGGATTGCTGTCCAACGCCTTGAACGGCTGATCAACAGTCGAGCCGCGACAGCTCGGCGAAATACGTCCGCCTCCTCGAAATCCACCAGGAACGCGATCTCCCCTTGGGCCGGTGGCGTATCGACGTGCCGACCCTGAAAGTGTCTGCGGACGACGTGTACCTGCTTCTGGCAGCGGAAGTATCGCCGAACCAACCCCCCACGAAGCCAGGGCGGCGTAGTTCAGAGGATCTGTCCGACTTGATGCCGGTTCAGGTGCGGACATGGCTGCGGAGTTCGCGGGGCCGGAACGGAGGCACGCACGGCCTCCGGGTGATCCTGAGATGTCGAGTCCCTGATCACCACAACGGAAGACCGTGCCTGCCCGTTCATCATCGCCCATCCCCGCCGGCCT
>NZ_JBHWKX010000219.1:0-1521 GCF_042730885.1 Streptomyces sp. NPDC059909 | reverse complement strand
TGTCGGCAACGGCTGAATTTGGGACCAGTTCGAACGGTTCAATCGTGAGCCATTGTGCGGCCTCGGTGGTTCGTCAGTCGTTGTCGGTGGCGGTGGGGACGCGGCCGAGTTCGCGGCCCTTCATGCGGTAGGACTCGCCTTTGAGGGAGTGGACCTCGGCGTGGTGGACGAGTCGGTCGATCATGGCGGCGGCGACGGTCTCGTCGCCGAAGGTCTCTCCCCAGCGTCCGAAGGGCTTGTTCGAGGTGACGATCACGCTGGCTCTCTCGTATCTGTTCGAGACGAGCTGGAAGAACAGGTTCGCGGCCTCGGCCTCGAACGGGATGTAGCCGACCTCGTCGATCACGATCAGCGGGTAGCGGCCGAGCTTGACCAGTTCGTCCTGGAGCCGGCCGGTCTGGTGGGCGGCGGCAAGGCGGTCGACCCACTGGGCGGCGGTGGCGAACGCGACGCGGTGGCCGGCCTGACAGGCCCGGACGGCGAGTCCGGTGGCCAGGTGGGTTTTGCCGGTGCCCGGCGGTCCCAGGAAGACGGCGTTCTCTTTCGCCGCTATGAAGTCCAATGTTCCCAGGTGTGCGAGTTGTTGGCGCGTCAGACCACGCAGATGAGTCAGATCGAGCTCCTCGATGGTCTTGATGGCGGGGAAGCGGGCGGCGCGGATACGGCCCTCGCCGCCGTGGGAGTCGCGGGCGGAGACCTCGCGCTGGAGGCAGGCGACCAGGTACTCGGTGTGGGTCCACGATTCGGTGCGGGCGCGTTCGGCCAGGCGCTCGGCGGCGTCCAGCAGGGCCGGGGCCTTCATGGCACGGGCGAGGAAGGCCAGGTCGGCGGCGGTCTGCCGGCCCGTGCGGGCGGCCGGGCCGTCGGGCTTGCCCGCGTCGGGGGTGGGGTGCCTTTTCGTGGGAGCGGTGGTGCGGGCCATCAGGTGTCCTCCTTCCCGCCGCCGCCCTCGATGAGGGTGAACATGCGGTCGTAGGTGCCCAGCTCGCGTTGTTCGACCTCGATGCCGAGGCTGTCGGGGGCCAGGGCCGCGGCTCGGGCGGTGGCCGCTCGGGCTGCCTGCTGGTGGATCACCTCACCGCGCAGGTTCCGGGCCGCCGCGGCGTGCTCGGGGTCGGTCAGGCTCTGATGCTTGGCCCAGCAGCGGGTGTGACGGGCCACCAGGTCGTCGCCGCAGGTCACGGTGATCTCCTCGGTGTCGGCGTGGACCGTGACCACGTGGCCGATCGCGCGGGGGTGGACGGAGTAGTCGTTGGTGTCGACTCGGATGTAGTGGTCGCGGCCCAGGCGGGTGCGAAGCGGCCACCAGTGGGGCGGGCCGACCGGCGGGATGGCGAGCATCGACGCCCGGTCGCTCTCCCAGCGATCGACCGGCCGGGCGTCGATCGAGCGGTGATGGCGCCGGTTGGCGATCTGAAGCCAGGCGGTCAGCTGGGCGTTGAAGTCGTCCGGGCCGGTGAAGAGGCGGCCGGGCAGGAAGCTGGTCTCCAGGTAGCCGTTCGCGCGCTCGACCAGGCCCTT
>NZ_JBHWKX010000218.1:0-1559 GCF_042730885.1 Streptomyces sp. NPDC059909 | reverse complement strand
CTCCAGCACGGCCGGGCCCTCTGGTCAGCCCCGACATCGCGGTCACACACGTTCCGGTGACGACAGATACGGCATCACGTCACATACCGCCCTCTAAGAACAAGGTCACGTGGATGCGCTCAGCGTTGCGCGCTCTACTCAAAACGGGAGGAGACCCTGCTGAGACGCTTTTCCCTGAGGAACGGTTGCTATCGCTCAATGCTGCCCATGACGTCGATGGCCAGTTCGTCCGGGCCGCTCTGCCGCTGCTGGTCGAGTTCACAGCCCAGCTGCAGCACCATGAGGAGGCCGAGATGCTGATCGGCTTCCCTGCCGCACCTTTCATTCTGCCCCTCGCAACGCTGGACGGCTCAAGCTTCGTGGCGTACGCGGAGGAGCATCCAGCGCACCGTGTACTGATGCGCCGTGGTCGGGATGAGAGTGCCGAGTGGACACTTGTGCCCGCAGACGATGGCCCGCGGGGCTACCTGCTGAGTTTCGCCCTCCCTGAGTACATTGAGGCGTGGATTGGCGAGGCGTCGGACGGCAGGGAGCGCGGTCGCATATCCCAGGTCAAGGGGGAGCTCTTGAGTCGCATCACGGTCTACCGGATGGTCGAGGACGAGGTACGCACTTTTCAGTTGCGCTACGAGCCGAGGGACCTGCGGAGGCACTGAGTATTTTCCGGTTCTCGCCGGTCTTTGCCGGAAGCGCCATCGTTCTCTCGTTGCTGGTCGCCGTCACCAACGGTGATGCAAGGCGCACCTTCTCGGTCGCAAGCCGGTACGGCTGGGAACCTTGAGGCGGTGGGTCAACTGCGCCGAAGAGAGGAGATGGGAGTGCCGTCCTCGGTCTCCCATTCCTTCCATCCGTTCACCGAGCCGCCGGTGAGAAGCTGACAGGCGCCAGAGGGGGTGTCGCAGACTCGGCCGTCCTGCAGTCGTAGGCGGGCATCAGCCGTCACATAGGCCACGTACTCCTTGGCCGAGTTGGGTCGGCGCCACACGAGACGCTGACCTGAACGGAGGCGCCCGTCCGCCAGTAGGTCCCGCAGTTTGTCGTCATACTGCTGCTTCGTTCCGTTTCCGGGGCCCGAGGGCGCAGCGGACGGTGCTGGACTGCTCGATAGGCGTGAGCCGGTGAAGGGAGTCACACTTGGGCGGCTCTTGACGTACCGGCGTCGCAGCACCTCATTGATCGTTCGGTCGAATGGGGTCCGCAGTCGGTTCAGTGCCTGGTAGACCTCGTCGTCCAGCTCGACGAGATGCCGGTCAGGAGTCGGGGCGTCGCCCACCAATCCCCCTCAGCTCCATATTGGTCGTTCGGATCAGGATAGGAGTCGTACTGTCCGCCGGCACCGGTTTCGGCGAGGCAGGACTGGCTGCTACTGCCGCCCCCTGCTCTGGACGGTCTAGCGGCTGTCGTCGGGCGCTACCCGGCACGACTTGCTCCAACCCCGCTTAACCTCGCGCTTTCACGAGGTGGGCTGTCGGCAACGGCTGAATTTGGGACCAGTTCGAACGGTTCAATCGTGAGCCATTGTGCGGCCTCGGTGGTTCGTCAGTCGTTGTCGGTGGCGG
>NZ_JBHWKX010000217.1:0-1561 GCF_042730885.1 Streptomyces sp. NPDC059909 | reverse complement strand
CGGTCACCCGACCTGCTGATCTGCGGTTCTTTCCGAGACAGCGGTGGCGGCCGTTCTCCACGCTTCGAGATGTCGAGTCACGAAGTACAAGAGAACGGCCGCTGTGTATGAGTCTGTCTGTCGATGCGCCCGCAGGCGAGGCGTTGGACGTGTTGTCCCGCTTTCGGGTCGAGTTCTACGAATGCCTCTACGCTCGCGCGGATGCGCTCTTCGAGCTCACCGACGCGGTGCTGTGCGCGGACGGGCCGGTGAAAACGCTGGTCGAGCTGTCGCTGGCGGTCGAGCATCGGCGTGGGCACGGCGCCCTGTACGCAGCCTTGGACCGAGGCTGGACGGAGCCGACGCGGTTGCGTCGGACCCTGGCCGGCCTGCCGCTGCCAAGGGCGGCCGACGGGCGCATCGTGCTCGCCGTAGACGTGTCCAACTGGTTGCGCCCGGACGCCCCCACCAGCGACGACCGGCTGTTCTGCCACGTCTATGGACGCGGTGACCGCAAGACGGATCAGCTGGTTCCCGGGTGGCCGTACTCTTTTGTCGGCGCGCTGGAGACCGGCCGCACCTCCTGGGTCGCGCTGCTGGACGCCGTGCGCCTGGGCCCCGCCGACGACGCGACCGCTGTCACCGCCGCCCAACTACGCGATGTCGTCAACCGGTTGACGCAGACCGGGCACTGGCAGCCGGGCGATCCGGAGATCCTGATCGTGATGGACTCCGGCTACGACGTCGCCTACCTCTCCCACGCCCTGGCGGATCTGCCGGCCGTGCTGGTCGGGCGCCTGCGCTCGGACCGCGTCATGCTCCGCGACCCGGGCCCGCCCCGTTCCGGCCCGAAGGGCGGGCGGCCCCGCCGGCACGGCGGCGTCCTCACCTTTGCCAAGCCCGACAGCTGGCACGAGCCCGACGTCACCACGGTCACGGACACCACCCGCTACGGCAAGGCCGAGGCGATCGCCTGGGACCGGATGCACCCAAGGCTCACCCACCGCGGCCCCTGGCTGGACCACGCCAAAGAGGAACTGCCCATCCTGCACGGCACGTTGATCCGTCTCAAGGTCGAGCGCCTGCCGGGCGACCGTGACCCGAAACCGGTCTGGCTGTGGTGCTCCGCCACCGCCGCCACCAGCGCTCGGGTGGACCTGTGGTGGCAGTCCTTCCTGCGCAGATTCGATCTTGAGCACACTTTCCGGCTGATGAAGCAGACACTCGGGTGGACCGCGCCTCAGGTCCGCCACGCCGACACCGCCGACCTGTGGACCTGGCTCGTCATCGCCGCCCACACCCAGCTCCGCCTCGCCCGACCCCTCGCCGAAGACCTCCGCCGCCCCTGGGAACGCCGCACTGAACCCCGCCGCCTCACCCCCGCCCGCGTCCGCCGCGGGTTTCGCAACCTCCGACCGACCACGGCCTGCCCGGCAGCCGCACCGAAACCATCCCGCCCCGGTCCGGGACGACCACCCGGTTCGAAGAACAGGCACCGCGCCAAGCGCCACGACGTCGGCAAGACCGTCAAACGCGCCGAGACCATCAAGGAGCACGAAGCCCGCCGAGGATAAACGCCAAG
>NZ_JBHWKX010000216.1:927-1581 GCF_042730885.1 Streptomyces sp. NPDC059909 | reverse complement strand
CCCCGGGACACCGCCGCGCGGCAGGACGAGGAGAGCGGCGAGGCGGACGCCGACGCGGGCCCCGACGCCGATGCCGCCCCGGCAGAGGCGAAGGCCCAGGCGTCGCCCGAGACGACGATGGAGCTGTACCTCCCGTCCCCGCGCCGCGAGCAGCACGCCCAGGACCTGGCGGACGCCGCCGACGAGGCCGGCCGGGACGAGCGGGAGACGGGCGGCAGGACCGCCGCCGAGGAGCCCCGCGAAGCCGCCGGGCCCGCCGTCCCGGGCCCGTACGCGATAGGGCCCGACGCGCACGAGCGCACCCCGGACGAGGCAGCCGCCCCGTCCGACTCCGTGCCGGCCCCCAGGCCGGCCCTCGACCAGCAGCCCGCCGAACCCGCCGAGCGGGTCACGGACAAGGGACTGCCCAAGCGCACCCCGAAGCTGACCGCCCCGGCCGCCGCGCCGAAGAAGCGCGCCGGTGGCGTCGACGCCGAGAAACTGCGGCGCCGGCTCGGCGGATTCCACTCGGGGGCCCAGGCCGGCCGCCGCGATGTCGAAGCAGAGATCGCGGAGCAGCCGGACCTGGCAGGACCAACCGGTGAAGCTCAGGGGGACTCAGCCGAGGAGGCTCGCAGTTGACTGCGTCCAGTCCGACATCCGCTACTTCCCGTC
>NZ_JBHWKX010000216.1:0-917 GCF_042730885.1 Streptomyces sp. NPDC059909 | reverse complement strand
GGAACCTGCACTGGCTGCTGACCAACCTCGTGGAGGAGGTGCCGGGCCTCAATTCGGTCGCGGTGGTCTCCTCCGACGGGCTGATGCTGCTCTCCTCCGACCCGGGGAGAAACGAGCCCGAGCAGAGAGAGACCCCGCAGGGTCCGAAAGGCTCCAGCGCCGACCTCGCCACCATCGTCTCCGGTGTCGGCAGTCTCACCATCGGGGCGTCGAAGCTCATGGACGCGGGCGACGTCAAGCAGACGATGGTCGCGATGGAGGAGGGCAGCCTCTTCGTCATGTCCATCAGCGACGGCTCGCTGCTCGGCGTCCACGCCACCCCCGACTGCGACATGAACGTCGTCGCCTACCACATGGCGCTGTTCGTGGGCCGGGCCGGGCACGTGCTCACCCCCGAACTCCGCAGTGAACTTCGCCAGTCGATGGAGAGCGCCAAGTGAGCACCGCCAAGTTGCCCCGCCGGGGCGGGGACCGCAAACCCGGCCGCTGCCGCCCGTACTCACTGACCGGCGGGCACACACGGTTCGGGCACGTCCTGCTCGTGGAGACCTTCGTCGCCGCTCTGGAGGCACCCGAGGAGCGCAAGGAACTGCCGAACGGCACCTTCGGCCTGACCCGGATCATGCCCGAGACGCAGGCGATCGTGGCGCTCTGCCGCCGCATGCGCACCGTCGCGGAGATCGCGGCGCTGCTGAAGATGCCGCTCGGCGTGGTGAGGGTGCTCCTGAGCGACCTCGCCGATCAGGGAAAGATCCGCGTGTACGGCAACGGGCACGGCCCGGGCCAGCCCGATCGCGCACTGCTCGAAAGGGTGCTGAATGGACTCCGCCGTCTCTGACCTCCTCCCCGCCGACGAGTCGGAGGAGACCCTCCAGCCGTGGCAGCGGGACAAGACCCGGGCCCCCATAGCCACCAAG
>NZ_JBHWKX010000215.1:0-1587 GCF_042730885.1 Streptomyces sp. NPDC059909 | reverse complement strand
AGCTTGACGTTTAACCCCGCAGGTCACTCGACCTGCTGATCTGCGGTTTTTTCCGGGACAGCGGAGGCGGCCGTTCTCCACGCTTCGAGATGTCAAGTCACGAAGCAACAAGAGAACGGCCGCTGTGTATGAGTCTGTCTGTCGACGCACCCGCAGGCGAGGCGTTGGACGTGTTGTCCCGCTTTCGGGTCGAGTTCTACGAATCCCTGTACAAGCGTGCGGATGCGCTCTTCGAGCTCACGGACGCGGTGTTGTGTGCGGACGGGCCCGTGAAGACACTGGTCGAACTGTCGCTGGCGGTCGAGCACCAGCGTGGACACGGCGCGATGTACGCGGCGTTGGACCGGGGCTGGGCAGAGCCGGCGCGGTTACGGCGGACTCTGGCCGGCCTGCCACTACCGAAGGCGGCCGACGGGCGGATCGTGTTGGCCGTTGACGTGAGCAACTGGCTCCGTCCCGACGCTCCGACCAGCGGCGACCGCCTGTTCTGCCACGTCTACGGACGTGGTGCCCGGAGCAAGGACCAGTTCGTGCCGGGCTGGCCCTACTCCTTCGTCGCCGCGCTGGAAACGGGCCGTACCTCCTGGGTCGCCATGCTGGACGCCGTGCGCCTTGGACCCGCCGACGACGCGACCGCCATCACGGCCACCCAACTCCGCGACACCGTTGCGCGGTTGGTCCAAGCCGGACAGTGGGAGCCCGGGGATCCCGAGATCCTGATCGTCATGGATTCAGGCTACGACGTCACCTACCTCTCCCACGCGCTGACGGACCTGCCTGTCGTGCTGCTCGGGCGTCTGCGCTCGGACCGTGTCATGCTCCGCGATCCGGGCGAGGCCCGCTCCACGCCCAGGGGAGGGCGTCCGCGTCGGCATGGCGGCGTCCTCGCCCTGGCCCGACCCGAGACCTGGCACAGCCCCGAGGTGACCACGTCCACGGACACCACTCGCTACGGCACCGCCGAGGCGATGGCTTGGGACCGGATGCACCCCCGGCTCACCCACCGCGGCCCTTGGCTGAACCACGTAAAGGATGAACTCCCCCTCCTGCACGGCACGTTGATCCGCCTGAAGGTCGAGCGCCTGCCGGGCGATCGCGACCCGAAGCCGGTCTGGCTGTGGTGCTCGGCCACCAGCGCCACCGACGCGGACGTGGACCGCTGGTGGCAGGCGTTCCTGCGCAGGTTCGACCTCGAGCACACCTTTCGGCTGATGAAGCAGACACTCGGATGGACACGCCCGAAGGTCCGCCACGCCGACACCGCCGACCTGTGGACCTGGCTCATCATCGCCGCACACACCCAGCTCCGCCTCGCCCGAGCCCTCGCCGAGGACCTCCGCCGCCCCTGGGAACGACCAGCGACCGAACCCCGCCGCCTCACCCCCGCCCGGGTCCGTCGCGGGTTTCGCAACATCCGCGCGACGGCGACCCGTCCAGCGGCCGCACCGAAACCAACCCGGCCCGGCCCCGGCCGGCCTCCCGGCTCGAAGAACAAGCAGCGTGCCAAGCGCCACGACGTCGGCAAAACAATCAAACGCGCCGAATCGATCAAGGAACACCAAACACAACGGGGTTAAACGCCAAGCT
>NZ_JBHWKX010000214.1:428-1615 GCF_042730885.1 Streptomyces sp. NPDC059909 | reverse complement strand
ACGCGGTTCCGCGGCCGGATCGTGGTCGTGGGCGCTGTGGAGGAGGAGACCGCGATGTCCCGGGGCGCGGTGGAGATCCGCCGTACGCACGAGCCGCCGGACGCGCTGATCATCGGCGAGCCCAGTGGCTGCGACACGGTCGTCCTCGGGTACAAGGGAAAGCTCGACCTCCGCTACCACGTACGGTGCGAGGCGACCCATCCCAGCAACGTCGTGCCCAAGGCCTCCGAACTCGCGGCGCGGGCGTGGACGGAGCTGCTGGACCTGCTCGGCCCGGAAGCGAGCCACGCCCGGTTCGACAGTCCTGGACCGACCTTGGTGTCGATCAGTGGTGGCCTGAGTGCGGCCACCGCGGAGTTCAGTGTCCGGATTCCCCCGGGCTTCGACGCCGAGGGACTGGTGGGCGCGTTGTCCGTGAAGACCGGCACCTCCGACATGAACACCCTGGCGGAGCGGTGGAGCGTGCCGATGGCCACCTACGGGCCGGGGGACAGCGGCCTGGACCACTCCGACCGGGAACACATCGAACTGTCCGAGTACCTGTTCGCCATCGGGGTGCTGACCCGTGCCCTGGCCGAACTGGGCGAGCACCTCACCGGAGAGAACCGATGAGCGACGACCACGCGCGTACGGCACGGGAACTCATCGTGCGGATGTGCGCCAACCCGGAAGGCGGACACCTCGGCGGATCGATGTCCATGGTCGAGATCCTGGTGACGCTCTACCGGCACGTGCTGAGGATCGACCCGCGACGGCCGCAGGCCCCGGACCGGGACATCCTGCTGCTGAGCAAGGGGCACGGCGCGATCGGACTGTACGCGGTCCTGGCGGAGCGGGGCTTCTTCCCCATGGAGCTGCTGGCGAGCTACGGCACTGCGGACAGCATGTTCACCGCACACCCGAATCCGGCCGTCCCCGGGGTCGAGATGCCGACCGGGTCGCTCGGACACGGGCTGCCGCTCGGAGTCGGCTTCGCGCTCGCCGCCCGGCTGGACGGCAGTGACCGGCGCTGCTTCGTCGTACTGGGCGACGGCGAACTGCAGGAGGGCTCGGTCTGGGAGGCCGCGATGGCGGCCGGCGCCCAGGGGCTGGACCGGCTGGTGGCGATCGTGGACCGCAACGGGCTGCAGATCAGCGGTGACACGGAAGAGACCCTGGGCCTCGAGCCGCTCGGGGACCGGTGGCGC
>NZ_JBHWKX010000214.1:0-418 GCF_042730885.1 Streptomyces sp. NPDC059909 | reverse complement strand
GCGCAGTTTCGGGTGGACGGTCCTGGAGGCCGACGGGCACGAGCCGGACCAGTTGCGGACGGCTCTGTCGCGCATCCCGTACACCCCCGGCAGGCCGACCGTGCTGCTGGCCCGCACGGTCAAGGGCAAAGGGCTGCCCTATGTCGAGGGCCAGGCCCGCAGCCACTACGTCCGGCTCACCGAGCGCGGACACCGGCGTGCCCGTGCCGCGGTGACACGCGGCGAACGAACGGAGACGACATGTCCGTCGTGACAGCCGGACCCACTGTGCCGGACGAGGCCCGCGCGGCCCGGGAGGTGTACCGGGACGTCCTGGTCGAGTTGCTCGGCGAGGACGAACGCTACGTCTGCCTGGACAGCGACACCGGCCTGTTCTCGGCCACCTCGTGGGGCGAGGGGGCGCGGCGCTACCTCAACC
>NZ_JBHWKX010000213.1:0-1620 GCF_042730885.1 Streptomyces sp. NPDC059909 | reverse complement strand
CGCTTGCTCTGGCCGCGGGCCTTCACGAACTCGATGATGATCGGCACGATGGAGATGAGCACGATCAGGATCAGCATCGCCTCGATGTTCTCGCGGACGAAGGCGATCCGGCCGAGCCAGGCTCCGAGCAGCGTCACCCCGGCGCCCCAGACGATGCCGCCGACGATGTTGAAGGTGATGAACGAGCGGTACCGCATGGAGCTGACGCCCGCGATGATCGGGGTGAAGGTCCGCACGATCGGCACGAAGCGGGCCAGGACCAGCGACTTGGGGCCGTGCTTCTCGAAGAACTCGTTGGCCTTGGTGACGTTCTCCTGCTTGAACAGGCGAGAGTCCGGCCGCTTGAAGAGCGCGGGCCCGACCTTCTTGCCGAAGAGGTATCCGGCCTGGTCGCCGACGATCGCCGCGACGCAGATCAGCACGATGGCGAGCCAGAGCGGGAACTTCAGCTGGGCGGTGGTGATCAGCAGCCCGGTGGTGAAGAGCAGCGAGTCACCGGGCAGGAAGAAGCCGATGAGCAGGCCCGACTCGGCGAAGACGATGAGCAGCAGGCCGTAGATGCCGAACTGGTTGAGCAGGTAGTCCGGGTCCAGCCAGCTCGGGCCGAGCGCAAGCGTATTCACTGTTCCGGACTCCTGGGGTGGGCGGGGCGGGACGGTACAGCCGACCAAACTACCAACGCCACGGACCGTCCCGGCGCCGCGCCCTTACTGTTCCTTTACTCCATGCGGCTGCTCCGCGCGGCGGGCGTTGGCGTGGATCGCGTCGTGCAGGTACCGGGCGAGGCCCGGACGGACGGCCTCGTACGTGGCGGTGAAGCGCGGGTCGGCCACGTACATGTCGGCCAGGCCGGTGTGCGTCCGCACGTCGCAGGGGTAGTGGGCGCTGTCGATGTACCGGCGGTGCTCCTCGGCGGCGTCCATCGCCTCGGGGGCGCCGGCGGGCACGCCGCGCTCCAGCAGGCCCGCGACGCGGGCGTGCAGCGCGTCGAACTCGTCCTTGAGCCGCTGCCAGTCGGCCTTCGTGTAGGCGGCCGTGCGGCGTTGCGACGCGCGGTAGGCCTCCGTGTGGCCCCAGCGCTGCTCGGCCTCGTCGGCGTACCGGTCGGGGTCGAAGCCCTCGAAGACCTCGAACTTCTCCTCGGGGGTCAGGTTGATGCCCATCTGTGCTGCCTCCATGGCGGCGGCGACGGCGTCGGCCATCCGCCGCAGGGTCTCGATGCGGTCGGTGAGCAGGGCGTGCTGGCGCCGCAGGTGGGCGCGGGGGTCGGCGGCGGGGTCGTCGAGCAGTGCGGCGATCTCGTCCAGCGGGAAGCCGAGGGCCCGGTGGAAGAGGATGCGCTGGAGCCGGTCGAGGTCGCGGTCGCCGTAACGGCGGTGCCCGGCCCTGCTGCGGCCCGAGGGGGAGAGCAGGCCGACGGCGTCGTAGTGGTGCAGGGTGCGCACGGTGACGCCGGCGACGGCGGCCACCTCTCCGACGGTGTGTTCCACGGCCTCGTTCCCTCACATGACGTCCTGGGCGGCCACCGGACGGCGACCGCTTCCGCCAGCGTGCCGCCTCACGTCGCGTGAGGAGCAAGCCGACGGGCAGGCGGAGGGCACGGACCGGCGTTCCGCGCTG
>NZ_JBHWKX010000212.1:0-1681 GCF_042730885.1 Streptomyces sp. NPDC059909 | reverse complement strand
GGGGTACGCCCCGAGGCGTCGCTCTCCTCGGTCCGCGCGCCCGCCGCCGGCACAGCCTTCACGCCCTCGGCCTCACCCACCTCGGCCATCTCGATCAGCAGGGCCTCGGCCTTCTTCTGCTCCAGCCGCGACACAGCCCCCTCCATCCTTCTTGGCCCTCTCCGGGTCAGCGAAAGAGGGCGGTGACACCGGCGTTGGCGAACCCCTCGTCCAGGTCGCCGATTGGGTCGCCCGCCACACCGAGGCCCGCGACTGAGACGCCCTACACGGTGACGGGGGCGCCACCCGCGAGGAAGAGGGTGCGGGAGATGTCCTTGAGCGTGGGCACCGTCGAGCCGCTCGACCAGCCCGGAGGTGGGCGCGTTCCAGGGCACGGCGGTGAACGCCTTCTCCTGCGCTGCCTCGTACGACTGCGGCCCTGCACCGTCCCCGCGCAGCGTCACCAGGGGCGCCAGGCCCGGTCGACCACTGCCACCGACACCTTCTCCTTCTCCTTGCCCGCCACGTCGATATCGGCCTGCCCGGTCTTGGTTGCGACGGCAGGCTTCAGCTGCGAGGTCTGGGTGCGCACCTGACGCAGGGGCCGGAGAACCGCGAGATCGCCCGGGCGTCGCTCATCAGCGAGGCGACAGTGTGGACCCGTCTGGGGCGGCCTACCAGAATCTGGGGATGGAGACGCGGGCGGGGCAGCAGAGGCGGTCTGATGCCGTGCTTGGTGGAGGAAGAGAGGGCACCGGCCACCTGAGACAGCAGGTCGGCAAGGGTGGCCCCCCGCAGGCGCGGGGCGGTGTCCGCCGGGTCGGGTCGCTGGTCGCTGTTCGCCCCGCGCGGCTTCGCGGCCGAAATGGACGACACCATGCAGGTGGAGACGCGCGGACTCCCGAGGTCGCGCAGGCCGCAGACATGTTCCAGCCTCTCCAGATCGCGGGTCGGCCTGCGTCAAAGACGTGCGCAGGTCGCCGACGGACCACACCCTCAGCAGAGCGCTCACCACCCTCGGGATCGAAGAAGACGGCCAGGTGGACACCAGCCACGAAAGCCAGCCTCGACATCACGAACACGCGATGGTCACAAAATCGCCACAGGCGGAGCATCCGGCACTCGCGGCATTCCGCGCAGCCCCACACTGAGCGGACGCATCCGCATTCAGGGGGACCCATGAGACGGCAACTCGCCATGTCCACAGCTGTTTTCACCGCAGTACTCGGCCTCGCCGCCTGTGACACGGAGGTCACCGCCACCCCCGACAAGCCCGCGGCCGCGGGCGACGAGAAGCCCGGCAAGGAAGGGGAGAAGGCAGAGCAGGCCCAGGAGAAGGAAGCCGCCGCCAAGGTCGGCGACGCCATCACCCTCAAGGGCTTCGAGGACGAGAAGATCGAGGTCACCGTCGTCAAGGTCGTCGACCCTGCCAAGAGCAAGGACGAGTTCATGACCCCCGACGACGGCAACCGCTGGCTCGGCATCCAGTTCCAGCTGGTCAACAAGGGCGACAAGGCGTACCAGGACAGCCCCACCAACGGCATGCAGGTCGCCGACGCCGACGGGCAGATGTTCCAGACGGCGTTCGGTGAGATCACCGCCGGGCCCGCCCTCTCCTCCGACGTGCGGCTCGCACCCGGAGCCAAGGCCCTCGGCTGGGTCACCTTCGACGTACCCAATGACGTGAAGTTCTCGCAGGTAC
>NZ_JBHWKX010000211.1:0-1711 GCF_042730885.1 Streptomyces sp. NPDC059909 | reverse complement strand
CTAGAAGATCACTGAAAATCTTGCGTGTGGGGCTGTCCGGCGGTGGGCCGGGCAGCCCCTTGCCTTATGCGTGTGCCGTTGCGAGCGTCCAGGTGCCGTTGGTGCGGGTGAGGCCGAGGTTGATCAGGCGGCGGAGGTTGAGGGCGGCGGCGCGGTTGTGGAGCCAGGCGTCGTTCTTGATGACGCCGCGGTAGGGCACGCGGCGGTTGCCCTTGGCGACGAGCCAGGCGATCGCGCGCTCCACCGGTGGTCGCCAGCGGCGGTACTCGGCCTGCCAGTCGGGGTCGGTGGCAGCCTGGTCGCGGGCGGCCTTGAGTAGGTCGTACTTGGCGTGGACGCTGAAGACCCGGCCGGTCTTGGACCGGGTGCAGCGGTCCTTGAGCGGACAGTCGGCGCACAGCTTCTTGAACTGGGCCTGCCGGGAGCCGTTCGCCAGCGGTCGGCCGAGCGCGGCGGTGTGTCCGGCGGGGCAGGTGACCTCGCCCCTGTCGGTGTCGACGGTGAACTCGTCGGCGGTGAACCCCCCGGGGACGGCCGGTTTCAGCGGCGGCGGCTTGAGTACCAGGTCGTGGCCCTGGGCCTGGAGGTGTTCACGCAGGTCGCCGGTGCCGTAGGCGGCATCGCCCAGGACGGTGACCGGCGACTCCTCGTCGGCGAGGAGGCCGCGGGCGATTGCGGCCTCGTGGTTCTCGGCCCCGCTGCCTGCGGTCAGGGCGACCTCGGTGAACACTCCCGTCACGGGTTCGAAGGCCACGTGAGCGCGGAAGCCATCCTGGTGACGGGTCCGGTTCTTGTGGATGTGCCGCGCTTCGGGGTCGACGGTGGACACTGTGCGGTCGGGGACTGTCCCTCGGGCGATGCGCCAGCGCCCGTCGCGGCCGTCGGAGTCCTCGGCGGGCTCCACGTCCTGGCCGGCGACCAGGGCCAGCAGCCCGACGGCGTTCGCCGCGGCCTCGCCCAACTGCCGCTCGGGCAGGCGGCCCAGCAGGTTGAGAGCATCGGTGACCAGGGCGTCGACCAGGTCGGCGCGGGCCTGCTCATCGTTCCATGCGATCTTCGGCTTGCCGGGGTCGGTGTAGTCGTGGGCGGTGCACCAGGTGGCGGCGGTCTGCTCGGCGCCGGGGACCTCACGGATGACCCGGCGGATCGCGGCGACCAACTGGGTGACGGTGTCCTGGGTGGCGACCGCGTCGTCCAGCACGGTGGAGTCCAGCGCCCGCCGCTGCCGGCCCTTGAGGACACCGGTGGCCGCGACGACCTCCTTGACCTTGTCAAACAGCCGGTTCGGGTCACCGGAGCGCTGCAGCCGGCGGCGGAAGTACGTCAGCAGCGACGGGTCGAACGCGGTGTCGTGCAGCCCCAGCCCGCACGCCGCCTTCCACCGCAGGTCACAGCGCAGTTCCTGCACAGTCTCGAAGTCCGAGAGCCCGTGCAGACTCTGCAACACCACCGTCGCGGCCAGCACCTGCGGCGGCATCGACGGCCGCCCGTTCGTCGAGGGGTACATGTCCGCGAACATCGACCCGGGGAACAGCACCTCACGGTGCTCGGCCAGGAACGCGAACACGCTCCCGGCCGGTATCAGCTCCCGGCAGGTCTCCCACACGTCCTCGCCGACGCTCTCCCCGCCCCATTCCCCCTGCATACGCAGCAGTCTGGCCCCACACCAGTACGCGCGAGGCCAGAACCGAGATTTTCAGTGATCTTCTAG
>NZ_JBHWKX010000210.1:325-1728 GCF_042730885.1 Streptomyces sp. NPDC059909 | reverse complement strand
GGTCTTGCCCGCTCCGGGGGTGCCCGTGAGGATGTAGCGCCGCATGGCGTGGTCCTTTCCGGCCGGGCCCCCTTCACCCGGCGGGCGCGGCCTACTCCTTGTGGTCCGGTTCCTGGCCGGGGTCCTGGCCCCGGTTCCCGCCGTCGGACGGGGCCGCCTCGCTCCGGCCGTCGTCGCCCTGGGCGCGGCTGCGGGCCGCGCGACGCAGGCGGGGGTGGGCGGTGGTGTCGACCCGGCCCTCCGACATGGCCTCGCCGATCATCCGGCGGACCGCGTCGCGCAGGCCGTGCAGGGCCTGGTGGCGGCGGGGCCCCGCGGTGGGGTCCTCCCGCAGTTCGCGGACGGTGGCCCAGCACAGGCCCAGCATGACGACGACGAAGGGGAGGGCGACGAGGAGGGTGGCCGACGGGAGGGAGTAGAGGCCGCCGGCGATGAGCAGCGCGGCGCCCACGGCGGCCATCAGCACGCCCCAGGTGACGTTGAGCCAGGCGCGCGGGTGCAGGGCGCCCCGGCTGGTGAGCGAGCCCATCACGAGGGAGGCGGAGTCGGCGCTGGTGATGAAGTACATCATGATGAGGACCATCGCGAACCATGCCGTCACCTCGGGCAGCGGCAGTGCGTCCAGCATCGAGAAGAGCGTCGCCTCGGTGCCCTCCGACTCCTTCTCGGCCATGTCGACCACGCCCGTCTCGTCCAGCCGGATGCCGGTCCCGCCGAGCACGCAGAACCACACGGCGGAGGCGCCGGAGGGGATCAGCAGCACGGCGAGGAGGAACTCGCGGATGGAACGCCCCTTGGAGATGCGGGCGATGAAGGTCCCGACGAACGGCGCCCAGGACAGCCACCACGCCCAGTAGAAGATCGTCCACTGGCCGAGCCACTCGCTGTCCGTGAAGGCGCCGGTGCGGGTGGCCATCGAGATCAGCTCGTTGAAGTAGCCGCCGACGCTGGAGGGGATGGCGTCGAGGATGTAGACGGTCGGGCCGACGAGGAAGATGAAGAGCATCAGCAGGGCGGCCATCACCAGGTTGACCGAGCTGAGCCACTTCACGCCGCCGTGCAGCCCGGTGAAGGCGGAGACGACGAAGGCCGCGCCGAGCACCACGATGATCAGCAGCTGGAGCCCGGTGGTGTTCTCGACGCCCGCCGTCAGCTGGAGGCCGGTGGCGATCTGCAGGGCGCCGATGCCGAGGCTGGTGGCCGTGCCGAAGACGGTGGCGAAGACGGCGAGCAGGTCGAGCAGCCGGCCGACGACGCCGTTGGCCCGCCGCTCCCCGATGAGCGGGACGAAGACGGCGCTGATCCGGTTGCCGCGCCCGAGCCGGAAGGTGGTGTACGCGAGCGAGAGGCCGACCACGCCGTAGATCGCCCAGGGGGTCAGCGTCCAGTGGAAGAACGAGTAC
>NZ_JBHWKX010000210.1:0-315 GCF_042730885.1 Streptomyces sp. NPDC059909 | reverse complement strand
GAGAAGCGCTGGAACGAGGACTTGCCGAAGCTCGCCCACAGGACGACCGCGACGATGCCGAGCACGCCGATCGCGACGACCGGGACGTCCGGCCGGGAGTCGGCGCCGGGCGGTTCGGCGGACGTGGGGCCGTGCGGGCTGTCCGGGGGCAGGTCGGCGGTGTCGGTGGTGCTCATAGCTGCCCACTATGGTCCGAGCACCGGACATACCGTCACATACCACGCCGGGGCGGGGCCGAACGGCGGGGGGGGAGGGGGGACGGGCGCCGCAGTCCCCCCCCCCGGGGGGTGGAAAAAGGAGAGGGGGGGGGAACAA
>NZ_JBHWKX010000209.1:545-1742 GCF_042730885.1 Streptomyces sp. NPDC059909 | reverse complement strand
TATGTGAGTCGCGACGTCTGAGGAGCGGCCAGCCTGCGAGCACCCCCCAGCACTCCGACGGGTCACGAACATAGTTGAGCCGGAGTCAATTCAGAAGAGGCCCGTTCCGGGCGTGGCGCGCACGGATCGAAGTACGCACCGGTTCACCCCGCAATGCACCCCCTGTGACCGATGGTTACCACCTGCCTGACCTGCGTGACTTCGGATCCGGCCAACCTCTGGGCCTCCTCGGCCGTTCCTGCCGTCCGGTCATACGAATCGTCGGGCCTGTGGACAAAGTCCGTCCGCCGGTGCGTCATGGGAAGGTGAAGGCCTCGAAATCACGGGACACGACCTCCGGCAGCGGACCGGCACGCATCCTCATCGTGGGCGGCGGCTGCGTCGGCATGTACACCGCCCTGCGGCTGCGCGCGAGGAGCAGACCCCGGGAGACGGAGGTCGTCCTCGTCACCCCCGAGCCGTACATGACCTATCAGCCGTTCCTGCCCGAGGCGGCGGCCGGCTCCATCTCGCCGCGACACGTGGTGGTTCCCCTCCGCCGCGTCCTGCGCGGCTGCCGCCTGCTGGTCGGCGAGGCCCTGGCGGTCGACCACGCCGCGCGCACCGCCCTCGTCCGCACCAAGGCCACCGACGACGAGGGCACCGGTCCGCTCGCAGTGGCCTACGACGAACTGGTCATGGCCCCCGGCTCCGTCTCGCGGACCCTGCCCGTCCCCGGCCTGGAGCAGATGGACATCGCCTCCTCCACCCGCGATCCCGCCCTCCGCGACGCGGCCCTGACCTTCGTCTTCGTCGGCGGCGGCTACGCGGGCGTGGAGGCGCTCGGCGAGCTGGAGGACATGGCCCGGTACGCCACCCGGCACTACCACAACATCCGGCCCGAGGACATGAAATGGGTCCTGGTCGAGGCCGCCGACCGGATACTGCCCGAAGTCGGCCCGGACATGGGCCGGTACACTGTGCGCGAGCTGCGCCGCCGCAAGGTCGACGTCCGGCTCGGGACGCGTCTGGAGAGCTGCGAGCGCCGGGTGGCGGTACTCAGTGACGGATCTCGGCACCCCACCCGCACCCTGGTGTGGACCGCCGGCGTCAAACCCCACCCGCTCCTCGCGGCGACGGACCTGCCGCGCGACGGGCGGGGCCGACTGCGCTGCACTCCCGAACTCTCCGTCGTGGGCGCACCGCACGCCTGGGCGG
>NZ_JBHWKX010000209.1:0-535 GCF_042730885.1 Streptomyces sp. NPDC059909 | reverse complement strand
CCCCGATCCTTCCGCGCGCTCCTCCGCCCCACCCGGAGCGCGTGAGTGCGCCCCCACTGCCCAGCACGCCGTCCGCCAGGCGAAGGTGCTCGCCGACAACCTGCTGGCCTCGTTGCGTGGCACCGCACCGCGGCCGTACCGGCACGGCCACGCCGGATCGGTCGCCTCCCTCGGGCTGCACAAAGGGGTCGCGTACATCCACGGGCGCAAGCTGAAGGGCTACCCTGCCTGGCTCATGCACCGCGCTTACCACCTCGGGCGGCTGCCGACCTTCAACCGGAAGGCCCGTGTCCTGGCCGAATGGACCCTCTCGGGCCTCTTCAAACGCGACATCGTCTCCCTCGGCTCGCTGGAGCACCCCCGAGCGGAGTTCGAACTCGCGGCCGGGAGCAAACGCCCGAACGAGTCCTTCTGACGACCAAACGGAACCCCCTTCGAACAACAGGCGTCTGACGGAATCGACCGGGTCCGCCCGGCCGGCCGTGTGACGATGGTCGGGCTCCGGACCGCCGGGCGTCGCCCGGCCGCCACCCAC
>NZ_JBHWKX010000208.1:0-1766 GCF_042730885.1 Streptomyces sp. NPDC059909 | reverse complement strand
CCCGTCGGCCCCACAGGCGCTGACCGGGCGACCGTGAACGATCCCGCCGATCAGGACCTCCCGGCCAGCTGACGGTTACTGAGACGCGCTCCTAGATCGTGCTGAAGCCTCGGACGCCGTTGGGGGTGCCGATGCCGGTGGGTCCGTCATAGCCAGGGACGGCGGTGCACAGGTAGGAGCCGCCGCAAGAGCCGTTGGAACCCTCGACGATGTCGTTGAGCGCCCAGGGGCGGGCGTAGGGGTAGGAGTTGGGGCGGTCGTTCGGACCGGGGTTCCCCGCCAGGGCGTACACGCTGGCGATGATCGGGGTGGAGACGCTGGTACCCGCGACAATCAACCATCCGGCCTCGGGGGTCGTTGTGTAGAGAGCGACATTCTCGGCGACCGCAGAGACATCGGCGACGGTGCGGTTGGTGCAGCCAGCGTCCTGCTGGAAGGGCGGCTTGGGCTGGATCAGGCTGCAGCCAGACCCGGCGCCGGGCCAAGCGGTCTCCAGCCAGCCACGTCGCCGGGGCTTCTGCCCACCATGGGGCTCCCACTCGGGCCGTCTGATCCGTTCCAGCCGGGTTCCCCCCACGCCGGTGACGAACTGGGAAGCGGCGGGCCAGGAGAGATTGGGGAAGCCTCTGTCGCCCGAGGAGGCCACGAACGCGATGCCGGGATGGTTGAAGTAAGTCTGGTCGCGGACCAGCTGAACGGGGTGTTCAACATCGGTGCCCCAGCTCATGGAGATGAACTTCGCGCTCTGGGTACGGGCCTGGGCCACTGCGGTGAGCAGATTGCCGATGGTGTCGTTGTTGGCCTCGACCAGAAGGACGTTGCAGGCCGGGCAGGTGGCGCTGACCATCTCGATGTCGAGGGCCGCCTCTACCGCCCAGCCGGGATCAGTGGTCGGGGGCGGGGTGGTGCCGCCGTTCTGGTTGATCTCGCGGAAGCACCCGTTGGCGGTGGTGCACGGCGGGAGGTGGAACTGGCGGCGGTAGACCGCCAGGTCGTTCTCGGCGGTGGGGTAGTTGAAGGCGACGACGACGGCCACGGTCCGCCCCTCCCCGGCGCGCCGGGGCAGGTCGTAGGCGCTTCGGAGGTCGCGAGGGGTCAGGCCCTCCGGCTTGCCCCCTGGGGGTACGGACGCCAGTGGGGCGGGGTCGGTGCTGATAAGGGAGTGGCAGGAGGCCTTGTCCAGCCCGGGCGAGGGATCACACGCATGGCGGTATGCACCCTCCCTCTGGCCGCGGTCATCCGCAGACCCGGTGGCCTGCCGCTGCCGCGCGTCGTCGTCCGTGGCGCGGGCGTGGGCTCCAGAAGGAACCACTGCCAGGCTCAGGGCCAGAAGCACTGCCCCGAGCACCCACCGCAAGATCCGCACGGGCCGCATGACGCTCCTCTATTTCTACGGGCGCACAAATGAATCCACCCACGCGTCAGCCATGAGACGGGCATGAGGCCCGAGTTGCGCAGGCAGCCATGGGGGAGTTTGTGCCACGTCAAGCGGCATCGTCGCCCAAGCAGATACCGTGGATCGTGCCCGCCACGGGCATGCCGCCAGACGACGCAGGAGTCTCAGCCAGATGGCGCACGTAGGAGCAGCCGTGGACGAGAACGTCCGGACGAGCAGGTGTTGTGTCCTGCGGTGACCGAATGTTTGTCATGCACGGCTCAGAAAAGCTTCTGAGAGGTCGTTTTCATCCCTAGTGCCCGCCTATCACCTACTTTCTTCTCTGCGGTGGTGTGGTGCTGAAGGGGCTGTTGGACTGGTCGGTTCTCGT
>NZ_JBHWKX010000207.1:0-1801 GCF_042730885.1 Streptomyces sp. NPDC059909 | reverse complement strand
AGCCCTCGGCTACCAGGTCCACGCCGAGCCTGCACCGGTCAGCTCCTAACGATCACTGACCAACCTGACCCATCCCGTTTTCTCTTCAGGCCGCACAAGAACGTGAGTGGAACATTCAACTTCAGCAAGGCAGGCTGTACGCATGCGGTCGTTCCGCACCCATCGACCAGGAGCGTCTCCTCGATCAGGAGCGGGCGGTCAAAGTGGAGTCCTCTTCTCGCTGGCGACGTGTGTGCCGTTCGCGATCGCGCTGGCCGTGGTGGTCATCGAACTCTCGCCTGCACACTTCATCTATACGGGCCCCTTTCTGGCCGCGGTGCCTGCGCTGGCCGCAGTGACGATGGGTCCCAAGGGCACCACCTCGGCCGCGGCCCTGGCGGTGGCGATCAGCGTGACCACCGCCACCTACAACCAGGCCTGGGGCAACCTGCAGGTCTACACCAACTTCCTGGCTCTGGCCCTGGTGTCCGTGGCTGCATTCATCACCAGTAGAGCCGTGCGTACACGTAGGCAGAGCGAGCTCGACCAGGTCCGCCGGATCGCCGTGGCAGCACAGGACGTCATACTGCGGCCCGTCCCCGAGCGCCTGGGCCCGGTGCGGGCGGCCAGCCTCTGCCTCGCGGCCGGAACCGGGGCACAGGTCGGCGGCGATCTGTACGAGGCCGTGCAGACGCGGTACGGCGTCCGCATGATCGTGGGGGACGTCCGAGGCAAGGGACTGAACGCCATGCGCGCGGTCGCGGTCGCGCTCGGCGCGTTCCGGGACGCCGCGCACTACGAGGACGAGCTGCTGGAGGTCATGAACCACTGCGCCGCCGCCCTGCTCCGGGAGGCCGACGTGCCCGGTGCGTACGACCAGGAAGCCCTGATGGAGGGATTCACCACCGCGCTCATGGCCCAGGTGCCGGACGACCCCGTGGTGCAACTGATCAACCGCGGCCACCCGCCCCCACTGGTACTGCATCAGGGCCGGATCCAGGCCCTGATGCCCGCCGAGCCACTGCCGCCGCTCGGCCTGGAAGACCTCATCACCGACCCACCCGAAAAGCCCGAGAGCTATCCATTCGTACCGGGCGACCGCCTACTGCTCTACACCGACGGCGTGATCGAAGCCCGCAACCGCGACAACGACTTCTTCCCCCTCCCCCAGGCCATGGAGTCGATACGCGCCGACACCACCCCACCAGAGTTCCTCGAGCAACTGCACCAGGCACTGATCCGCCACACCGAAGGTCACCTGGCGGACGATGTGGCGATGATCCTCGTCGACCGCCTCGCATGACGAAGCCGGCAAGCGGATCGGCACGGTCACAGGCTGGGGATGCGGTAGCGGCATGGCAGGACGCACGCTGGTCCCATGCCCCACGAGGGTGACGCCTCGGTCTCCCGGGCGCGCCGATCTGGTCGAGTGCCCGGACGAGGCAGACCAGGTGCGGGCGCTGGTGCACCGGTGCGCCACGACGACGGGGATCTGGCTGGACGACCTCGCCTGCCGCTTCGCCGACACAGGCCACAACGCCGACGACCTGTTCGCCGAGGCGTGGGCGCTGCTGGAGTCCCTTCCTCTTACGCCGTCCGGCTTCGAGTCGGCCGCGGACCCGGCGTTCTTCGACGTGCTGCGGGATGCCACCGCCGGGATGCTGGCCCGACTGTGGATCACCGGCTACCTGCTCGGCCCGGTCCCCACCGGGACGCCTTTTCCTCAACGCTCACCACGACGGTCTGCCGAGTAGCCGAGGGGAATCTCACCCCTCGGCTCTCACAGAATCCGTGCGTAACAGTCTCCCGTTACACGGCTCTT
>NZ_JBHWKX010000206.1:0-1806 GCF_042730885.1 Streptomyces sp. NPDC059909 | reverse complement strand
CGAAGTCACACGCCCACAACCAGCGTGAGCACCCCGACGCCGACGCACACCAGGCCCGTGACCTGCTGCTTCACGATGCACACCACTCAATGGTGCCCCGCCGGCCAGATTCTGACGTCACCTGCTCCGGCCGAGGTGCGCAGCCCCTTGGCCAGAAGCTCGCGCGAGAATACCCACTCCGCTGTTTCGTCGACCCCTGTGTGGAAGGTGGCGTGTACGGCGTAGGGGTCCCAGGAGTCGTAGCGCAGCCCGGTGGGGACGGGAAGGGTCGACCCAGACGAGCCAACGAGGCGCCAATGCATCTCACAACTCACCGTCGTTGATGTCGCGGCCGGGCCTGGCTCGGGGGGTGTGTCCCCGCATGGGCCAGCCTCACTGAGGACCTGCACGAGGGCATCGTCGAGATAGAGCGTGCCCATTTCGCGCTCGCCACCGTGGACGGAGTACCCGCTGGGGGTGTTCAACGTCGCGCAGGGAGCACAAGCGTTGCCGGACGCGGTTGTTTGCTCCGCAAGGTGTGTCCGAACGGCATGGGGAAGATCAGCCGAAATCTTCAGGACTGCTTCTGTGCCCAGCGTGGAGGCATCCAGCAACGCGTCGAATGTGTCCTTGGTTTCGCTTTCGCCGCTGTGGGAGTTCTTGAGGCTCACTGTTTTCCGCTCCCTTCACCGAGGCAGTCCGTAGCGGCAGAGTCCGTGCTGCGGAGCTTGTCGCGTTGCTTGCTGCTGCGCCTCTCCAACGCCTTGGCTGTCAGCCCCACACTCTCAGCTGCCTCCCGCTCGGTATAGCCAAGCGCCCTCAGCCCCATTGCCTGCTTGAGTTTGGGGTCCTGGATGCGGGTGAGGGTCCGGGAGACCTCATCGTGTACGAGAGCCGTCTGACATGGGTCGGGAGCCCGCGGATCAGGAAGCTGAATCAACGCTTCGCTGCTGTCGTCCCAGCGAGCCAGGCGCTGGTCGGCGAGCTGCTGCTTCCACCACTTGCGGTACGTCACAGCGAAGCAGCTGACGCACGCGCCCATGAAGTACGTGGCAAGCCCAGCGCCCCGTCGGGGATCCCAATGGCCTTGCTGAGGCGCGTATCGGCGAAAGAACGGCACCGCCGCAAGGAGCGTCTCGGTGGTGCGGTCACCGGTGTAGCCGTCGGCGCGGACGGCCCGTACGACGGCGATATCCGCGGCTAGGCGCCGCTGGTACTCGTCCTCGTCAGGTAGCCGCGCGTGTGGGACCAGCTGGGTCTCAACTTGCCGCAATAGGTGCGGGGTGATCGTCGCCAGGGCTTCTCGCTGATCGACCTCCTCGATCTCCGGCCATGCGCGTTCCTCTGCATGTAAAGCGTGAGTACCCGTCCTGCTCATCTGCTCGCCCAAAACAGACCCCGACCAGCTGCGAGCCGACCGCCATCCCGCGGGCGAGGCACCTGCGTCGACGCTTCTGCGACCGGGCCGCCCTAGGTCTCGCGCACGGCGTGGGCACGGCGGTCGGCAGCATCGTCATTTCCGCCTCAATCGCGTGGCTTCAGTCGCGCTGACCCGGGTGCTGCCCAGTCTCGTAGTTGCGGACCGCGGCCCGGAGCAGTTGCCTCCCGACGAGCAGAGCAAGACCGCCCGAAGCTCGTGGACAGAACCACAACCAAACCACGGAGCAACACGATGCCGTGTGGGGAGCGACCGGCGGAAGCCGGAGGCTGCCCGTGCCCGGCAAGGGCAGCACCTAGACCCGTACTTCGCGGGTCGTTGATTCGTATGGTGTGACCGGTCCAGGGGTGTCCCTGGGCCGGGGTGTGGCGTTGGGTGGGGTGTGTCGA
>NZ_JBHWKX010000205.1:0-1821 GCF_042730885.1 Streptomyces sp. NPDC059909 | reverse complement strand
CGGTGCCGGGGTGATGGCCGAAGTGGGGAATTGGCCCGTGGGCGCGCTTACTTGACCGTGACCTCGGTGACCTCGAAGTCACCGTGGAAGTCGACCTTGACGTTGTCGACGTCCTTGCTGTGGCCACCGTTGATCTGGTACGTCCAGAGCGGGATGGCGGGCATCTTCTCGACCAGGACCTTCTCGGCCTCCTGGTAGAGCTTGATGGACTCCTCCAGCGTCTTGGCGTTGTCGCCCTTCTTGAACAAGTCGTCGACCTCCTTGTCGGAGAATCGACCGTTGTTCGCCTCGGCCGTGGTGCCGTACAGCTCACGCATGAAGTTGACGTTCAGCGGGTAGTCGGCGACCCAGCCACCGCGGTAGAACGACTTGACCTCGTCGTTGTCGCGCGCCTCGAGGTCGGTGGCGAAGTCGGGCTTGGCGTCGCCGAGGCACTCGACCCCGGTGGCGTTGCGGATGGACTCGCAGACCGCGGTCACCCACTCCTTGTGCCCACCGTCGGTGTTGTACTGGATGAAGATCTTGTTGTCCGGCACACCACCGCCTTCCTTGATGAGCTTCTTCGCCTCGTCCGGGTTGTAGTCGAACACCTCGGTGTCGAGGTCCTGGTTGCCCTTGACCTGCGGCGGGGTGAAGCTCTTCGCCGGCTTGCGGGTGTTGTTGAGGACGGTCTTGGTGATCGTCTCGCGGTCGATCGCCATCGACAGGCCCTGCATGACCTTGGGGTCGACGTCCTTCCACTGCTTCGTGTAGAAGGCGGGGACGATCGACTGGACGGCCGCGTACTCCTGCTCGACGGCGCCGTCACCGAGGTCGGACTTGTACTTCGGCAGGTCCTTCGGGCCGACCTGGCGGATCATGTCCAGGTTGCCGGAGAGGACGTCCTGGTAGGCGGCCTCGACGGTGGCGTAGTTCTTGAACTGGACGCCCTTGTTCTTGGCCTTGTTCGGACCGGTGTAGTCCGCGTTGGCCTTGACCTGGATGAGCTTGCGGTGCGTCCACTTCTCGAACGAGTACGGGCCGTTGCCGACCGGCTTCTGGCCGAACGCCTTCGGGTCGTCGAAGAAGACCTTGGGCAGCGGGGCCCAGGTGGCGTAGCCGAGCTTGTACTCGAAGTACGGGACCGGCTTGTCGAGCTCGATGGTGAAGGTGGTGTCGTCCACGGCCTTCAGGCCGGACATCTCCTTGGCCTTGGGCTTGGCGCCCTCACCGTCGGGGTGGACGTCCTCGTAGCCCTTGATGTCCTCGAACCAGAACGCGTTCTGCATCTTGTTCTCGATGTTCGCGGACCAGTTCCACGCATCGATGTAGGACTGGGAGGTGACGGGGGTGCCGTCGTGGAACTTCCAGCCCTTCTTCAGCTTCACCGTCCAGGTCTTCGAGTCCTTGGTCTCGATCGACTCGGCGTTGGTGTAGACGATGTTGCCCTCGGAGTCGAAGTCCAGGAGCTGGGTGAAGAGCGACTGGATGACGTACGAGCCGAGGGTCTCGTTGGTGTCGGCCGGGATCAGGGCCTTCTGCGGCTCGCCGACGTCGATCGAGACGTAGCCGGCGGGCTTGCCCGACGCCTTCGGCTTGTCGCCACCGTCGTCGTTGCCACCGCAGGCGGTCGCGGCCAGGGCGACGACTATCGCACCCGCGACCCACTTGGCGCTCTTGGCACCACGCATGGGTTCCTCCTCATGAGTCCACTTGTTCACTGCGAGAGAGGGCACAGGACGATCCGCCGACACCCCTGACGGCGAAGATCGAGTGCCCCAGTGTGCTCGTGAGTCGGCGCTCCCCACAGCGCGTGACCCATTGACCCGAGCTCTACGCGCT
>NZ_JBHWKX010000204.1:0-1824 GCF_042730885.1 Streptomyces sp. NPDC059909 | reverse complement strand
CCTTCCCCGAGTCCGCCCGCTCCCTCGCCCTGGACGGCGCCGAGATCCTCGCCTGCCTCTCGGCCTGGCCCACCAGCATCACCAACCGCGCCCCGTCCGGCGCTGCCGTCGTAGAGGGCGAGGTTGTTGACGGCGGCCAGGGTCGGGCCCATGCAGGGCGTCCAGCCGATGCCGAAGAGCACGCCGAGCATCGGCGCGCCCCACAGGCCCCGTTCCGGCTTGGCGTGGAAGCGGAACTCCCGGCGGGTGAGCCAGGACATGCCGCCCATGAAGAAGAGGCCGAGCAGGATCGTCAGGGCGCCCAGCACCCGGGAGATGATCTCGCGGTGCTCCTGGAGGGTCATCCCGATGCCGCCGAAGAGGGCGCCGCCGGAGACGAAGACCGCGGTGAAGCCGAGCACGAAGAGGGAGGCACCGAGCGCCATCCGGCCCCGGCGGGCCTCGCCGAGGTCGCTGCCGCTGACGCCGGTGACGTAGGAGAGGTAACCGGGGACGAGCGGCAGCACGCACGGCGAGAAGAAGGAGACGAGGCCGGCGAGGAGCGCGATCGGCAGGGCCAGCAGCAGGGCGCCGTTCTGCACGGTCTCGTTCGGCACGGCCGCGAGGAGAGCGGCGGCCTCGGGAGCCGAGGCGGTCACGAGGGCGGACACGGGGGTCACTTCTCCGCGAGGACCGGGTCGATCATCGACCGCAGCTGCTTCTCGCTCACCGCCTGGAGGGTGCGGGCCGCGATCTTCCCGTCCCGGTCGATGACGACCGTGGAGGGGATGGCCTGCGGCGAGAGGCTGCCGCGCGGGAAGCGCAGGATCTGCTTGCCCTGCGGGTCGTAGATGCTCGGGTACTCGACCTCGTAGTCCTTCTCGAAGGCGATGGCCGGGCCCTTGTTGAAGTCGCGGGTGTTGAGGCCGACGAACTGGACCCCCTGGTCTGCGGTGTCCTCGGCGACCTTGACCAGGTTGGAGGCCTCGGCGCGGCAGGGGGGGCACCAGGAGCCCCAGACGTTGACGACGACGACCTTGCCCTGGTGGTCGGCGAGGTCGAAGGTGCCGCCGTCGAGGGTCTCGCCCTTGAGGCGCGGGGCCTCCTTGCGCTCGCCCTTGGCGACCTTGGAGATGCCGTCCTTGCCCGCGACGAAGTTGGCGCCGGAACCACTCTGGGTGGTGCCGCCGTCCCCTTCACCGCAGGCGGTGAGCAGCAGGGCGCCGACGGCGGCTCCGGCGGTCAGCGAGAGGCGCCGGGTGAGGACACGGCGAGAGCGGGGGGCGCGACGGGCGGCACTCATGTGAAAAGTTTCCCATGTCGTCCCCCGCGATCTCGGGCACCCCCCTCTACGGTGCATCAACGCATGTCAGGGGCGATTTCCGGACGTGCGGAATCGTTCCTTCCAAGTCAGGCGGCGGGGCCCTTCCGGCCGGCCCCACCACTCTCCTCGCCGCCCCCGCTCTCCTTGCCGGCCCCCGGCCCGGCCTCCTTCAGGTACGCCTTCCAGCCGCCGGGCGGGGCCTCGCCGACTTCCAGCGCGCGGAGCTTGGCCAGCACCTCGGGAGTCTGCGCGTCGAGCCAGTCGACCAGCTGCCGGAAGGAGACCAGCCGGACGTCCTTCTCCCCGGCCATCTGCTTCAGGGCCTCCTCGACGGCGTCCATGTAGATGCCGCCGTTCCACTCCTCGAAGTGGTTGCCGATGAACAGGGGGGCGCGGTTCGACTCGTACGCGCGGCGGAACCCGGCCACATAGGCGCCGGTCGCCTGCTCGCGCCAGGCCGGGTGGTTGCCGGGCGGGCCCTGGGTGGAGTTCTGGGACTGGTTGTACATGAAGTTGTAGTC
>NZ_JBHWKX010000203.1:0-1835 GCF_042730885.1 Streptomyces sp. NPDC059909 | reverse complement strand
GGGGGTCAGCCCTTGCGGGTGTTGATCTCCTCGGTCAGCTGCGGGACGACCTGGAAGAGGTCGCCGACGACGCCGTAGTCGACGAGGTCGAAGATCGGGGCCTCGGCGTCCTTGTTGATCGCGACGATGGTCTTGGAGGTCTGCATGCCGGCCCGGTGCTGGATCGCGCCGGAGATGCCGGAGGCGATGTACAGCTGCGGGGACACGGACTTGCCGGTCTGGCCGACCTGGTTGGAGTGCGGGTACCAGCCGGCGTCGACCGCGGCACGGGAGGCGCCGACGGCGGCACCCAGGGAGTCGGCCAGCGCCTCGATCACCGCGAAGTTCTCCGCGCCGTTGACGCCACGGCCGCCGGAGACCACGATCGCGGCCTCGGTCAGCTCCGGCCGGCCGGTCGACTCCCGCGGGGTGCGGGCGGTGACCTTGGTGCCGGTGGCCTGCTCGCCGAAGGAGACCGTGAGGGCCTCGACGGCGCCGGCGGCCGGGGCCGGCTCGACCGGGGCCGAGTTCGGCTTCACCGTGATGACCGGGGTGCCCTTGGTGATGCGGGACTTGGTGGTGAAGGAGGCGGCGAACGCGGACTGCGTCGCGACCGGGCCCTCCTCGCCGGCCTCCAGGTCGACCGCGTCGGTGATCAGACCGGAGCCGATACGGACCGCGAGACGGGCCGCGATCTCCTTGCCCTCCGCCGACGACGGCACCAGCACCGCGGCCGGGGAGACGGCCTCGCAGGCGGCCTGCAGCGCATCCACCTTCGGCACCACGAGGTAGTCGGCGAACTCGGGCGCATCGGCGGTCAGCACCTTCACCGCGCCGTGCCCGGCGAGCGCGGCGGCGGTGTTCTCGGCGCCGGAGCCGAGGGCGACCGCGACGGGCTCGCCGATCCGGCGGGCCAGGGTCAGCAGTTCCAGGGTGGGCTTGCGGACGGCACCGTCCACGTGGTCGACGTAGACGAGAACTTCAGCCATGGGACTTCTTCTCTCCTGCTTGCGAAGTATGAAGGGGGGCAGTGGGGTTGACGACCGAAGCTCAGCCTCAGATGAACTTCTGGCTCGCCAGGAAGGCCGCGAGCTGCTTGCCGCCCTCGCCCTCGTCCTTGACGATCGTGCCCGCGGTCCGGGCCGGACGCTCGGCCGCGGAGTCGACCGCGGTCCAGGCACCCTCCAGGCCGACCTCCTCCGCCTCCAGGTCCAGGTCCGACAGGTCCAGCGACTGCACCGGCTTCTTCTTCGCCGCCATGATCCCCTTGAACGACGGGTAGCGGGCCTCACCCGACTGGTCCGTCACCGACACCACGGCCGGCAGCGACGCCTGAAGCTGCTCCGAGGCGGTGTCACCGTCCCGGCGGCCCTTCACGATCCCGTCCTCGACCGCCACCTCGGACAGCAGCGTCACCTGCGGGACACCCAGCCGCTCGGCCAGGATCGCCGGCAGCACACCCATCGTGCCGTCGGTGGACGCCATCCCGCACACCACCAGGTCATAGCCGGTCTTCTCGATCGCCTTCGCCAGCACCAGCGACGTGCCCATGACGTCCGAGCCGTGCAGGTCGTCGTCCTCGACATGGACGGCCTTGTCCGCGCCCATCGACAACGCCTTGCGCAGCGCGTCCTTGGCGTCCTCCGGACCCACCGTCAGCACCGTGATCTCCGCGTCGTCCGCCGCCTCGGCGATCTGCAGCGCCTGCTCGACCGCGTACTCGTCGAGCTCCGACAGCAGGCCGTCCACGTCGTCACGATCGACGGTCAGGTCATCGGCGAAGTGCCGGTCGCCGGTGGCGTCGGGCACGTACTTCACACAGACAACGATCCTCAAGCTCACGCCGGCTCTCCTAC
>NZ_JBHWKX010000202.1:727-1848 GCF_042730885.1 Streptomyces sp. NPDC059909 | reverse complement strand
CGTGGAAGGAGGTCAGCACCATCCACAGGGCGGGGAAGCAGAAGAGCAGGCCGAGCACCCAGGCGGTGACGGCGACGCCCGTGACACGCCGGCGCGGCGGGCGGGCCGCCGCGTTCGCCTCGGCGGCCGGACCGGGAGTCGTGGTGCCGGTCGGCGGGGTGGCCGGGACTGTGGTCGAGGCGCTCATGCGCGGCTCGCCTCCTCGCGGAAGAGGGACGAGACCACCCGCAGGGCGACGGTGGCGATGAGCACCGTGCCGATCACCGCGACGACGCCGACGGCGGAGGCCAGACCGTACTCGTGGGCCCGGTAGAAGGTCTCGTAGACGGTGTAGGGGAGGTTGGCGGTGCCGAGACCGCCGGAGGTCAGGGTGAAGACCGCGTCGAAGTTCTGCACGATGTACACCGAGCCGAGCAGGATGCCCAGTTCGAGGTAGCGGCGCAGGTGGGGGAGGGTCATGAAGGCGAACATCTGCCAGCGGCCGGCGCCGTCGATGCGGGCCGCCTCCATCATGTCGTCGGGGCGGCTCTGGAGCCCCGCCAGCAGGATCAGCATCATGAACGGCGTCCACTGCCACACCAGCGCGGCCACCACGGCGGCCAGCGGCATCGACGACGTCCAGTCCGGCTGGGCCACCTCCTCGATGCCGAAGAGCGAGCCGAACCAGTTGAGCGCGCCGTTGAACAGGCCGTACTCCGGGTTGTACAGGGCGTGCTTCCACAGCAGCGCCGCGGAGACCGGCACCAGCAGGAACGGTGTGATGAGCAGGGTGCGGACCATGCCCCGGCCGAAGAACGAGCGGTTCAGGAGCAGGGCGAAGCCGAGCCCGAGCGCCACGCTGACCAGCACCACCGAGGCGGTCAGGACCACCGTGGTGATCACCGCGTCGCGCAGGGCGGCGTCGGTGAAGACCGAGGCGTAGTTGGACAGGCCGGTGAAGTGGCGCTTCTCCGGATTGAGGGAGTTCCAGTCGAAGAGGGAGAGGACGAGCGTCGCCACGAACGGCAGCTGGGTGACGACGACGAGGAAGACCAGGGCCGGAAGCAGCGGCGCCCGGGTCGCCCACGCCTTCGCGCGGCTGCCCCGCGAGGCGGCGGGCGGGACGGGGGCCGGGGTCCCGG
>NZ_JBHWKX010000202.1:0-717 GCF_042730885.1 Streptomyces sp. NPDC059909 | reverse complement strand
CCTTGCGGTAGTCGGGGTGGGCGTAGGTCGAAGCACGTTTCCCGGCGGGGACGTTGGACCAGCCGCTGGTGGCGCCGACCAGCTCCTCGTACTCCTTGCTGGAGGCCCAGGAGATGAACTTCCAGGCGTCGTCGGACTTGATGGACGCCTTCTGCAGCCCCCAGGCCCAGGTGTAGAGCCAGCCGGAGCTCCTGGTCTGCTCGACGGGGGCCGGGACGTACCCGATCTTGCCCTTCACCGGGGAGCCGGACGCCTCCAGGGAGCCCGCGCCGGCCGTGGCGTCGTACCACATGGCCGACTTGCCCTGGGTCATGTTGTTCAGGCACTCGGCGTACCCGGACTGCGGGGCGCCGCGCTCGCCGTGGGAGCGGACCAGGTCGACGTAGAACTTGGTGGCCTTCTTGAACTCCGGTGAGTCCAGCCGCGGTTCCCAGTCCTCGGTGAACCAGGTGCCGCCCATCGTGTTGACCACCGTGGTCAGCGGGGCGATGACCTCGCCCCAGCCGGGCAGGCCGCGCAGGCAGATGCCCTTCATCCCGGGGCGGGAGCCGTCGGTCCGTTCGGCCAGCTCGGCGACCTCCTGCCAGGTGGGTTTCTCCGGCATGGTCAGCCCCTCCTCCTCGAAGATGTCCTTGCGGTACATCAGGAAGGAGGACTCGCCGTAGAACGGCTGGGCGTAGAGCTTGCCGTCCTCGGCGGTCAGTGACTCGCGCAGCG
>NZ_JBHWKX010000201.1:0-1848 GCF_042730885.1 Streptomyces sp. NPDC059909 | reverse complement strand
CTGAGCTTGACTCTGTCGGGGATCTTGGAGTTTCCCGGTGCGACAGCATGATCAACGGGCATGCTCGGGTGGTTCCGCCGATCGATGCAGCTGTCGAGGTGCCCGTTGTCCCTCCGCCCCCGTTCCGGTGAGCATGTCCCGCCTCTGACCGCGCAGGTCGCGCGGGCGAGCAACCCGGGTGGCACGACGGCGATATGGGTACGGGACCGCCTCGATGGGCTGTGGTGCGACGAGGATTTCGCCGACTGGTACCCGCAGGACGGGCGTCCGGGTCTCTCGCCTGCTCAGCTGGCCACCGTCTGTGTACTGCAGTTCCTGCTCGGCCTGTCGGACCGGCAGGCCGCCGAGGCGGTCCGCTGCCGCATCGACTTCAAGTACGCCATGGCCATGGAGCTGGACGATCCCGGTTTCCATCACAGCGTGCTGGCCGACTTCCGCGACCGGCTCGCCGAAGACGGCCGTGCCGACCGGCTCCTCGACCTCGCGCTGGCCCGTCTCAAGGAGGCCGGCCTGGTGCGCGAACGCACCACGCAGCGCACCGACTCCACCCATGTCCTGGCCGCAGTGCGTGACCTGACCCGCCTGGAGCTGATCACCGAAGCGGTCCGTGCCGCACTCGAAGAAGTCGCCGGTACGTCCCCGCACCTGCTGGACGAGCTGGTCGATGAGGACTGGGGGCTCCGCTACGGCCGACCGGTCCGGCTGGGCAAGAACCCCACCAAGCCCAAGACCAGGATCCTCGCCACCGGAAACGATGCCGTCCGGCTCCTGGAACACCTCGACCGGCACGGAGCCGACCGCACCTCCGGTCCCCGTGTCCAGGCCCTGGGCCAGATCATGGTGCAGAACTACCACCATGACGCCGCAGGACACCTGCGCTGGCGCACCGCCGAGAAGGAAGGCGGCCCCGGGCTGCCGCCCTCGTCCCGGGCGATCGTCTCTCCCTACGACACCTCGGCCCGCTACGCACGGCACGGCCACATCATCAGCTGGAAGGGATTCTCCGCTCATCTGACCGAGACCTGCGCTCCCGACGGACCCAACGTGATCACGGACGTGGCCACCACCGCGGCCACCACCCACGACAGTCAGGTCCTGCCCGGCATCCACACACGCCTGGCGCGTCGCGGACTGCTGCCCGCCGAGCACCTGGTCGATGCCGGCTACACCTCCCTGCCCCACCTGGAACAAGCCACCCGTGAGCACCAGGTCACCGTCTCCGGGCCGCTGCGGAGCAACCCCACCCGTCAGCACCGCCAGAACGAGGGCTTCGCCCGGGACGACTTCCACATCGACTACGACCGCCAGCAGGTCACCTGCCCCCAGGGACAAGTCAGCCAGGGCTGGCATGGCCCCTACCCGACCTCCTCGCCCACCGCGGCCCCGCTGATCGTGGCCCGGTTCACCAAGAGCCAGTGCCGCCCCTGCCCCGTCCGATCCCGCTGCACGTCTACCGTCGACAGCGCCCGCACCGTGGGTTTTCCCCCGCGCGAACTCCGCGACCTGCAGCTCCGCGTCCGCACCGAGCAGCAGACGCCCCAGTGGAAGGCCCGTTACGCGGTCCGCTCCGGAGTGGAGGGCACGGTCAACGAGTTCGCCCACGGACACGGCATGCGCCGCTGCCGCTACCGAGGACAGGGAAAGGCACACATCCAGCACGTTCTGACGGCCATCGCCGTCAACATCGAACGCCTCAGCGGACTTCCACCCACCGAGGAAGCCCCCATGCCCCGCCGACCAACCGCCTTCCAGAACTACCTCGACCGGCGCGAGATCCCCCGGCCGAAGTCGTGGCGAAGCCTGGGCAGCTGACCTCGACGACTCCAAGATCCCCGACAGAGTCAAGCT
>NZ_JBHWKX010000200.1:1333-1860 GCF_042730885.1 Streptomyces sp. NPDC059909 | reverse complement strand
GGTGAGGACCTGCGCACCGGCGGCTTCCTCGGCATCGGCTCGGGCCAGGACAAGGACATCGACCGGCTGCGCGAGGCCTACGAGTCGGGCCAGGTCGTCACCGTCTCCACCCCGGACGACGAGAGCCTCGACAAGGACCACCCCAAGGAGTGGGGCAGCACCTACCACACCAACCACGCCTACTACGTGCGGGGTTTCACCGACGACGGCAAGGTCGTCCTCGGCAACCCCTGGGGCACCCAGGGCTATCCGCCGATCACCGTCAGCCAGGACCAGCTCGACAAGTACTTCCACTACCCCGAGGCCTTCGATGTCCCGTGACGACGACGCCCCTCGCGTCAAGTACCCCTTCGCGTTCGACGGCCGGTGGGTGCTGCGCCACCACGTGCCGTACTCCGTCGAGCACGAGGGCCGCACCCACCGGATCGTGGCGACCGTCTTCTCGCAGCCCTCGGTGCACGGCCGCGTCCAGATCAGTTGCGAGGGACTGCCCCCCGTCGAGCACGACGGACTGACCCCGGGCGACA
>NZ_JBHWKX010000200.1:0-1323 GCF_042730885.1 Streptomyces sp. NPDC059909 | reverse complement strand
CCCACGGGGAGGACTCCGGTGACCAGGCGGACGCGTAAGCACGGCTACGGCACGGCAGCGGCCGCCGCGCTGGCCCTGCTGTCCCTGGCGGGTTGCGGCTCGTCACCCGAGGCGGGCGGGGAAGGCGGCGGTGGGGGCGAGGCGACCCCGGCCGCCCGCGACAAGGGCCCCGCGTGCGTCGGCGAGGCCCCCGGTGAGGGCGGCGTCCACGTCCTGCGGGGCGGCGGCTTCAAGTTGCCCGGCGGAGGCGGCGTGCAGTACGCCGGGGCCTCCGCGGACGGCACGACGCGGACGGCCACCCTGCGCGACGGCGCCACCTACGCCTCCGGCCAGGAGCAGTGGAAGGTCACCCCCGGGGCGAAGGTCACCGTCTCCGGTCACGGCTACACGGTGCGGCAACTCTGCGCCCACCGCGTGGTCCTGGAGCCGCGGGCCGCCGAGGACAGGGCCGCCCTCGCCGCCGGGCCGAAGTCGCTCGAACCCCGCCAGGGCGCCGCCGACGCCCCCCTCTGCTTCACCACCAACCCCACCGTCCTGGCGGCCGCCGCCAAGGGCTTCCCGCCCGAGGGCGAGACCCTCTCCCTGCTCGGCAACGGCGGGGTACGGCGCTTCCCCACGGGCCTGTCCGTCACGGTCGCCTACGTCCACAAGGAGACCGGAACCGCCGGCCTCGACGCCAACTGCGCCGGTGTCCAGGTCGCCGGCTACGAGGACGTCCGGCCCGGGGACACCGTGGAGTTCGCCGGGGTGCGGTTCGAGGTGTCGGCGCTGACCCCACAGGCGGTACGGCTCACCCGCCTGGGCGGGGGGAAGAGCTAGCCCTGCGCCGTGTCCGCCGGTGTCCGGTGCGTGCTCTCGGCACGCCTGGCGGAAGCTCTCGTACCGGACGTACTCGGGCTTTCGCCCGGTGCGGCGAGCGTGCGTGCCGGGCGCCGTGGGCGCCGTGCGGGATGTGAGGACGTCCCCCAGGAAGCGGGGGCCGGCCGGTGGCCCGCGCCCCCCCTCCTCGCCGGGTCAGCGGTTGATCGACTGGATCTCCTCGACCTCGACCGCCTGCTCGTTCCCGAACGTCCCGTCCGGCAGCGCCTGCGCGGCCGCCACCCCGGTCCCGGTCCAGCTGATCTCCCAGGTCACCGTCGCCTCCATGGCGTACGACCCGCCGCCGGAGGACCGCAGGTAGGTCACGCCGCACGGCGGCTCCTGGTTCGCCTTCCCCTTGGCGTACGGTTCCCCGATCGACCCGTCCCCGTTGAGCGCGCACTCCCCCGACGCCGGATGCAACCGCGCGTCCTTCGTCCCCGGCTCGATCGTCAACGACTTGGG
>NZ_JBHWKX010000199.1:1480-1895 GCF_042730885.1 Streptomyces sp. NPDC059909 | reverse complement strand
GCACTTCGCTGACGTGGTCACGGGGTTCCAGACCGCATCGATCGACGCGTCGGTTGGCCACGGAACCGTAGTCCGACTTGAGAAGCTGCGGATGCCTTGGGGGCCTGACGCCGTTGAGGCCCTCAAGCGCTCCCTGTCACGGCTCCTGCCTCCGCCGCCTCCCGCTGAGTTGTCGGTGCCGGACCAGCCGGAGTTTGCCATCTACATAGACACCCCTGATGGTCCCCTTCGTCACCACCATGGCTTTGTCGCCGCGAGCGAAACGCTGGCCCACCCGCTCTATCGGCTCGTCGGCACAGTGGATGCCGACGGTAATGCCCACTTGGCCATCTATTCCAGCGGGAGCGAACCCGCGGTGGTCGTCGAGGAGAACATCCGGAAGGATTCGGACAGACCGTCCTGCGGACCACTGAAG
>NZ_JBHWKX010000199.1:0-1470 GCF_042730885.1 Streptomyces sp. NPDC059909 | reverse complement strand
TGGACCCGCTCTTCCATATTGATACCGGGTCGAAGAACCTCACCGAGGTGCGGAAACTGATCCGGGACAACAGCGGCGTAGCGCTGTACCGGGACGGGTTCCGAGTCCAGCCTTTCGGCGAGCCGGGCTACGACTGGCTTGGATTCGACCAGCGACGCGTCAATAACCCGACCATGCGGCTGTCCAATAACCAGGTTGCCGGATTCGTCTATATCTCGGCGGACGAGAACCCGGGCCTCCAGGACCGGTCGCACCGGGAAGGGCTGATTGATAGTCCGGAGTACGAGGAACTGAAGATGGTGATAGTGCAGGCGATCTCGAAACTCGAGATCCTGCGCTACAAGTTGCGCCGTCCGGAGTCCACCGTGGAAGTGGCCGACGAACCCCTGGTCAGTCCTCCCGAAGGGCGAGGTCACGGAGTCTTCCGGAGTTTCAACCTGGATCCTCTTCGGCAAGTCGCCAGCGAGCGGTATCCAGATGATGTCGTCCTGGGGCGAGCCATCGAGGAAGCCACGGAGACGATCAACGAAGGTGTGCGCAAAGTCCAGGAGATCATCTCCCAGTTCTCCCGGCTCGCGACACTAGGCACCCTTGTCGACGTTGTCCTCCACGAGGGTAGGACCGCCCTGGCCCGCATCGCATTCGACCTTCGTCGACTTAGGAAGATCACGGGAAAGGTCGAGGTCCATGACACCGACCTGTCCGACGCGCTCGGGGAACTGCACACGGATTTCACCGCGCAGGAGAGGGCTATCGACCGGCTCTTCACTCGCATCGAACCTCTCAGCGGTCGGCAGCGTGGGCGGCCACGACAACTCTCGCTTCACCAGAGCATCTCTGCAGCTGTCTCCGTACTGGAATCTGAGATCGCCAAGTACGGTGTGACCGTCACAATCGGCGGAGAGGACGTAACGGTCACGGCCGAGCCGGGTGATATCAGGACACTCGTGCTAAATCTCGTCAATAACGCGGTCTACTGGTTGTCAACGATGCCCAGCGAGGCAGACCGCGAGATCTTGATCGAAACTGAGCGCAACCAAGAGGGCGAAGCCGACGTGGTGGATATCACGGTCAGCGACAGTGGGCCCGGAGTGCGTGTGGAGATCAAAGATCTGATCTTCGACACCTATTTCAGTGACAAGCCGGACGGCATCGGCCTCGGCCTCAGTATCGCAGGCAGCGTCGTGAAGGACTTCTACGATGGTGACCTGTCGCTGGTAAGCCCCGGCGCCCTCTCCGGCGCGAGTTTCCGGGCACGACTGCGAAGGAGAGTTGGATGACGACGGCGGACGCCGCGTATCGCGTGCTCATCGTTGACGACGACGCCAAGATGACCGAGGACCTTCGTGGACTCCTAACGGAAGAGCTCGCGGATCTGGGAGTCATCCAGATCCGCTACTTCACCCCGCACAACTTCGTGGGCGAGCGCATCGACGGCTACCGCGAGCCGCTGTGCATCCTCACGAAACC
>NZ_JBHWKX010000198.1:0-1931 GCF_042730885.1 Streptomyces sp. NPDC059909 | reverse complement strand
TGCCGAGTAGCCGAGGGGAATCTCACCCCTCGGCTCTCACAGAATCCGTGCGTAACAGTCTCCCGTTACACGGCTCTTGCCACTCTGATCACCAGGCCACAGACGCCACTGTGGTCCATCTCCAGTGTGCGAACATGCGGGGGTATCTGTCGGCGATCTCCCGCATCTTCTGGAGCGCCTTCCGCAGCGCCGAGAGCCTCTTGTATTTCTGACGGATCCACCGCACCAAGTAGGCATTGATGCGCATCAGGAGGGGAGTCAGCGCCGACCGGTAGAACCGGCCGAAGTACTGGATCCAGCCCCGCACGGTCGGATTGATCCGCCGGGCGAGCTCTACGAAGGAGAGGTCGGACCGGGTGTGAAGCCGCCAGCTGCGGACTTCAGCACTCATCCTCTTCAAAGCTACCTTGCTGACCGCCGGCTCGAACGACGCGGATCGCCGCCCGTGCCTATTCCGGCTTTCTCGCGCGCGAAACGTGTACCCGAGGAAGGTGAACTCCGTCTGTCCAAAGGGCCGTCGGCGCTTACCATCCCGGCAGTACACAACCTGGGTCTTGTCAGGATGCAGTCGCAGCCCGACCTCCTCCATCCTGTCCACCAGCGAGGCCAGCACTTCGTGGGCCTGGCGCTCCGACACGCAGTGCACAACCGCGTCGTCGGCATAGCGCTCGAACGTGATGCCCGGCCACTTACGGGCCAGCCACATGTCGAACGCATAGTGCATGAACAGGTTCGCCAGTACGGGTGAGACCGCTGAGCCTTGTGGGGTTCCTCGGTCCCGCACCTGCAAGGTGCCGTCGGGCAGTTGAAGCGGGGCTTGAAGCCATCGCTTCACATACAGAATCACCCAACGGGCATCGGTGTGTGCTTCCACGGCTTTGACGATGAGATCCCACCGGACGCTATCGAAGAACTTCTGGACGTCGAGATCGATAACCCAGTCCCTCTTCCAACAGCGCTGACGGCAGCGTTCCACCGCATCAAGTGCCGACCGTCCAGGCCGATAGCCGTAGGAATCCTCATGGAAAACGGGCTCGACCCGTTCCATCAGATGCCTGGCCACTACTGTCTGGGCGATTCTGTCGGCCACCGTGGGCACGCCCAAGATCCTCACACCGCCTCCGGGAGACGACTTGGGGATCTCCACCGCGCGCACCGGCGGAGGAAAATAGGTTCCTGACGACATTCTGTTCCAGATCTTGTAAAGGTTGCCCTTCAGATCCTTCTCGAAGTCCTCAATGGACCGACTGTCCACGCCGGGTGCGCCTCTGTTTGCTTTCACTCCTTCGTATGCCTCCCAGACTTCCCGCTTCGAAATCTCAAACGGCTTGCCTGATGACTTCAACGCGTCCATGTAGTTCCTCCCGGGGTTCCCGGTTGTCTAGATAAACAACGTCACGAATGGCCCGGCCCCTTCGCTCCACTCCCATTACAGGAGCTTCATCACTACTACGAACCGGTCCGCCAGCGCGCCCCGCATCGGTACTCGATCCCTTGCGGTGTCCGCCACTTGGGACACTCCCTCTCCCCCACCCGAAAGCGGGGCGTATCGAGGCACGCCTTCTCCTGTTCCATGCGAGAGCGGCAGATCGGGCTCACGTCGTCTACACGCCGGACACCACCTGGCCAGTAAGCGGATAACTGCCAGACTCATCCCGGGGTAAGCTGAAGACCCCAGTTTCGATGTCATCTGTCTGCTTAACGACGCTTCAGCAACGATTCGCTTGCGCTCGTCTTCCCGATCCCTACCTGACGCCTCTTGGGCGCCTTTTCCTCATCGCTCACCACGACAGTCTTTGGCTAACGCAGCATGAGGCGGTTTAGAGCCTCCCTCCGCAGGGCGGCTCTGAAGGGCCAGACCTTCATCTCTCGCACAGCATCGATCCCAGAAACCGTCCTACAACCAGCTCCCTTTCACGTTCAGGACACAA
>NZ_JBHWKX010000197.1:0-1986 GCF_042730885.1 Streptomyces sp. NPDC059909 | reverse complement strand
GTAATTCGGGGGGTCTGGAGTCCATCCCGGGCTGAAGGTGCAGGTCAGCGGGTTGAGGGCTGGTGACGCGGGCGGATTTGCCTAGAGACGCGATTTTGCGGATTCGCCTGCGTTGACCTGGAGTTGCTCCGTAGGGTCTGGAGTCGTGTATGTGAAGACGACGAAGCGGGAGAACAAGTCCGGCACGGTCCGGTACCTGCACCTGGCCCACAACGAGTGGGATCCGGTGAAGGGCCGGGCGGTCCCGAAGGTCCTGTTCACGTTCGGCCGTGAGGACGACCTCGACCGGGACGCGGTGAAGCGCCTGGTCGCGTCTCTATCGAGGCTGCTGGAGCCGGGTGAGGCACTGGCGTCGACGGCGACGGGTGACCTGGAGTTCGTCTCGTCGGTCCCGTTCGGCGGCACCTATGCCCTCGATCATCTCTGGCGGCGGCTGAGGATCGACAGGATCGTGGGGCAGGTGGGGCAGCCCAAGCGGGGCCGGCGCCGGGACATGTCGGTGACCGAGCGAGTGCTGTTCTCCCTGGTTGCGAACCGGGCCCTGGCTCCGTCGTCCAAGCTGGCTGCCGCGGACTGGGTCACGCACGACGTGCATGTCGAGGGCCTGCCGGCCACCGACGACGACGCCTGCTACCGGGCGATGGACTGGCTCCACGAGGTGACCGACGACCTGGAGAAGCGGGTGTTCGACGAGGTCGCGAACCTCCTCAACCTCGAGGTCGACCTGCTGTTCTTCGACACCACCAGCACCTACTTCGAGCTGGAGGAGGCCGACGAACCCGTCGCCCGCGACGACAAGGGCCGCCTCCTGACGGACGACCGCCCACCCGCTGAAGAGGACGGCGAGAGCGCGGATCAGGCCGGGTTCCGCACCTTCGGCAAGTCGAAGGACTCCCGCGATGACCTGCCGCAGATCGTGATCGGGATGGCCGTCACGAGGGACGGGATCCCGGTCCGTGTCTGGTCCTGGCCCGGCAACACCGGTGACCAGAAGCTGATCCGGCAGGTCAAGGACGACATGCGGGACTGGACCCTCAGCAAGATCGTGTGGGTCACCGACCGGGGATTCTCCAGCGAACGCAACCGCCGCTACCTCCGCCAGGGCGACCATGCCTACATCGTCGGCGAGAAACTCCGCTCCGGCAGCCCGGAGGTGAAGGCCGCCCTGTCCCGCCAGGGCCGCTACGGCGAGATCGCCGGGAACATACGCGTCAAGGAGGTGCGGATCTGTGACACCGAACGGTTCGTGATCTGCCACAACCACGAAGCCGCCACCCGTGACCAGCACATACGCGAACAGCTCGTCTCCCAGCTCACGACCCTGATCGAAGACACCGACAAGCTCAGCGACTTCAAGCGTGGCGAGCTCCGCGGCAAGATCGCCGACAAGCCCGGCCTCAACCGCTACCTCCGCACCACCCCGGCCGGCAAGCTCCGCATCGACACCGCGAAGATCAAGGCCGAGGAGAACCTCGACGGCAAGTACCTGCTGCGATGCTCCGACCCGGACCTGTCCGCGGAGGACATCGCGCTCGGCTACAAGCAGCTCCTCGAAGTCGAGCGAGGCTGGCGGGACATGAAGCAGATCATCGACCTGCGGCCCGTCTACCACCGGCTCGAGGAACGCATACGCGCACACGTCGTCCTCTGCTGGCTCGCCCTCCTACTGATCCGCATCATCGAGACCACCGCCGGCGCGACCTGGACGACCGTCCGCCGTGAGGTCGACCGACTCCACCTCGGCACCTTCACCGGCCCCACCGGCCTGTTCCGGCAAGTCACCACTCTCACCAAGCCCCAGACCGACCTCCTGGCCAAGCTCGGCATCCCCGCACCGAAGCAGATCATCGCCCTCGAACCCGCACCCCGCTGACCAGCACGAACACCAGCGCCTAGAGAAACGCCTCTCAGGCGCCCTCACCCATGTCCGCGCAGGTCAGACCCCAGATTAGTGACTCTAGGACGCTGAATTACGCGGAACGCAGG
>NZ_JBHWKX010000196.1:0-2142 GCF_042730885.1 Streptomyces sp. NPDC059909 | reverse complement strand
GGACCCACCTCGAACACCTCGCGATCACTCGCACGACTGTCACCGGCCTCGCCGACCGGCTCCCGAACATCGCACCGGAGCTGCCCGAGCACCCGGACTACCCCCGCATCCTCGACGCCTTCAACCAGACGACCGGACCGCTACGGGCCAAGGACGTCTGCGAAGCCCTCGGCCACGAACTGCTGCCGAAGAACGTCGAAGGCACCCGCGCCAAGCTGAAACGCCTGGTCAGACTCGGGATCCTCACCGAGGCCGAAACCGGCAACTTCGCCAGGAAGCAATAGCCGAGGGAACTCCCTACCAGCGACCCCGCTGCAACCTCAACCGGAAACGGACATCAACTCACGAACCGCCCTCTTAGAGGCCATCTCATTTGGGGCACTCGGTATTCTGTGCGTCATGGTGGGGATCGTTGAGCGGTTGGTGCCGGACGAGTTGTGGGAGTTGTTCCAGCGGGTGGTGCCGGAGGCGCCGTCGCGACCTCAGGGCGGTGGTCGGCGTCGGCACGGCGACCGGGAGGTGCTGGCCGCGATCGTCTTCGTAGCCACGTCGGGTTGTACCTGGCAGCAGCTGCCGTCGGCGTCGTTTGGCCCGTCCGGAGCGACTGCTCACCGACGGTTCTCGGAGTGGTCGAAGGCCAGGGTGTGGGCCAAACTCCACCGCCTGGTTCTCGACGAACTCGGTGCCCGCGGGGAGCTGGACTGGTCGCGGTGCGCAATCGACTCGGTGAACATGCGGGCCCTGAAAAGGGGGACCTGACGGGTCCGAATCCTGTCGACCGGGGCAAGTACGGCTCGAAGATCCACCTGGTCACGGAACGGTCGGGTCTGCCCGTCTCCGTCGGCATCTCCGGGGCCAACCTCCACGACAGCCAGGCACTGATCCCGCTCGTGAAGGGCATCCCGCCAATCCGCTCGCGGCGCGGCCGACGACGGCGCAAGCCCGGCAAGCTTCACGCCGACAAGGGCTACGACTATGCCCATCTGCGGCGATGGTTACGCGAGCGAGGTATCACCCACCGCATCGCCCGTAAGGGAGTCGAGTCCTCGCAACGGCTGGGCCGTCACCGCTGGACCGTGGAACGCACCATGGCCTGGCTTGCCGGCTGCCGCCGCCTCCACCGACGCTACGAACGCAAGGCCGACCACTTCCTCGCCTTCACCAGCATCGCCTGCACTCTCATCTGCTACCGAAGGCTCACCAAATGAGATGACTTCTAAGAAGGCTGGGAGAGCTACCTCCATCGCCCGGGAGGAGCGTGCCGATGGTTCATGCAGGGCGGAGGGTGCCTGTGGTCATCACCCACGGGCGGCAGGGACGCAGCGTGCCTTGGCATGCTCGGATGGCCCCGGCTCGTCTACCAGTCCGCCACGGGACGGAATGCTGGTGCATCCGAGGTCCGGGCAAGCAAGGAGGCACTGACAACGCACGCCAGGAATACATGAACTCCTCTCCCAACGAGTGCAATCGCAAAGTATGCGCACCCTGGAAGCGTCACAGGAACACGGACCGCATGAAGCGCCAGCCGCATCGTGCGCGCCAGCGCAGCCGATCTCAGACGAAGCCGCACCGGAGCGCTCCGATGACTTCGTCGTCTCACGGCTCGACTCAAAGTCCCGTCAGGACGGACCCCGGCGGGGCCTCGCCGTATCACTCGCCTATCACGCAGCCATCACCAACTGTGCGGCCTCTCCCGGACCAGAAGGCCCTGACCTGGTACTTCGTGCCCGCGCTGGACCGGCGTAGACGCCCCCGGACGGTCTTTACAACCTGTGCCATGTCGTACCGTAGGACTCGCACGCCAACACCACAGATCACGGACCAAGATCCGGACCAGGTGCGGACCAACCTCGCTCAACAGCAGACGATCCCACCCTTTGTCGCAGCTCAGAGGCGATGGTTAGCGTGTACCACCAGCAGACGAAGAACCTCCTGGGACCAGGATGCACCGTGCCCAGACGCAGCGCCTTGCCCGTGCCGACGGCGGCTGAGCGGCAAGGCCGGACTCGGTCTCTCAGTCCGGTCACCTGCCACGCAACGACTCTGAGGCGATCATCCCGGATGCCCGAGTTCAACGGAGCGTAGTCAGCACCAAGTCAGCACGGGACAGGTGAGGACGGGTGATGACGTGGGATTTTAGCC
>NZ_JBHWKX010000195.1:0-2307 GCF_042730885.1 Streptomyces sp. NPDC059909 | reverse complement strand
CGGCAGCAGCAGGACCTGGTGCGGGTCGAACGCCCGGAACGTCTTGTCCACCGCCGCCGGACGACCCTGCGGCTGCTTCTTCTCACCCGGCTCGACCTCGAACAGCCCATCCCGATCACGCATACCGAGATCATCCCGCATGAAAGATCACGAACCGCAAGCGGGTTGCCGATTACCGGGACACGCTCCTAGCGCCGCGTCCGCATCGAAAGCCTCGAGCTGGATGAAGCGCAGGTCGTTGATGGAGCGGACCTCACGGGGTTCCAACGTCTCCGGTCACGCCTGGGCTTCGCGGGCGGGCACGGGCTGTCGGGACCCAGAAGAATCACTCCACCGTCGCTGGTGGGCCTCCCGTCGGCCGAGGGGTGGCACGCCGGGCGTAGAGGCAGGCAATCGGCTCGGCGCTCAGTCCGTGGAGCACGATGCTGAGCATCACGGTCATCACCATGACGCGGGCGATGAAGTCCGCGCTCGCGTCTGGGAGCTCGATGACCGCAAGAGATCCGAACACGATGGACGTCACACCTCTCGGACCCATCCAGCCCAGGAACAGTTTGTCCGCCGGAGTCATCCCCGTCCCCGTCAGCACGATCAGAACGGGAAGCATGCGGATCAGGGTGACGGCGAGCAATGCGTAGAGGATCATCGAAGCCCGAAAACCCTCCCGGAAGGCGTCATTGACGATCTGTCCGAAAAGAAACCACAGCGCGAGGCTGAGGAGGATGACCACATCATCGGTCAACTCCACCGCGGTCTCGGGAAGCCGCCGCACCGACGGGCCGAAAATCACACCGGCCACGAAGGAGGCAACGAATCCATTTCCTCCCACGGCACTGGAGAACGTGTACGCCGCCACAGGCACGGCAAGGACTCCGAGCCTCATCGCCGATGACTCGGTCCACCCACGCGACCACGACCGGCGCATCAGCCAGCCGGCCGCCCAGCCGATGGCAAGACCGGTGGCGAGGGCCCACCCGGCCGCCTCAACCGCCTCCAGCAGTGCCTCACCGTAGTCGGCATACGCGCCATGCGATTCGACGGCCACGGCGATGCAGAGGAGAAAGACCGGCGAGACAATGCCGTCGTTGAGACCTCCTTCGACATTGAGAGTCTCCCGTAGCCGGGCCGGAATTCTGCGGTCACGGACGACGGCCGCGGTGGGGGCCAAGTCCAGCGGCACGACGACAGTCGCCAGGACCGCCAGCAGCCACCCCGACTGATCGGGAAAGACGAGGAAACCGGTCAGGAACGCGGCGCACAGGGTAAGCGGCAAGCCACCGGCGAGCAGACGGAGAACGGGGCCCTTCTCGCGTCCGAGGATCCCGCCGGGCACCTCGATGGCGTCCACGAACAGCAGCAGGGCCAGAACGACTTCGACCGCGTGCTCGAAAACAGCCGTCTCAAGCTCGAAATGGAGCGGGGGGTGTGATCCTGCGGTGAGCGCGATGCCCGCCCCCATCATCGCGATGGGCGCGGTGACGCTCCATCGCGAAAGCCTGTGCGCCAGAAGCGACCAGACGAACAGAATTCCCGCGATGACTGTGACGGCAAGCATGCCACCCCGCTTTCCGTATTGCGCACCGCCGGCTCGCACAGAGCCTAGGCTGGACACTTCGCGCGACCGCCGTCGACAGCGCCGAGAGTCGCCCATTGCCGTGATGCCGGCCGCATCATTCTGGGGGCGGGATGCGAACGTTCGGGAGTCAACAGCCTCTTTCACGATGAAGCCGGCCATGCTGAGATTCGTCGTGCAAGGCTCGATCGAACTCCTGGCCACACAACTGGCCGGCAGGCTGGTGGGCATGTGCCGTCCGCCGTATCCCGTCGTACAGACGACCTGACGCCCAGCGCCGTGATGCCGACCAGTTCCTGGGACACGCCCCGGGGGACATCCTCACTCGTGATCGTCCCTGCTCCGAAGCCTCGCTGATTCCGGGCTCGGTGATCTTGAAGCGGACCGCGGCCGCCCCCACCCGGCGCAGCCGACCCGACTCGCCCGTGTCGTAGCCGGGCGGGACGCCGGGCCCTGACCGGCTCGCCGCGCAGAGTGCCGGGACGGCGCGCCCTCCCCCGGGAGGCGGCGCCGTCCGGGCGCAGCGGGTGGCAGCCACGCCGGGGCTGGCAGAGGATGAGAGCGCTGCTCCCGCGCCGTGTCACTAAGCCTTGATCCACCGAGGTGGTTTGAGAGTGGTCTTTTGATCGGTTTCGGGTTGGGTGGCCGGGTGAGGGCAGGTTGTGTCCGCTGGTCTGCCCAGCATTTCCACGGTTCGGTTCCGGTCGGGCCCTTGCGGGCGGGGCGGGCGGGGG
>NZ_JBHWKX010000194.1:0-2321 GCF_042730885.1 Streptomyces sp. NPDC059909 | reverse complement strand
CAGTCCATCCCCGCCACTCATACCAGCATCATCCCGCACGAACGATCACGAACCGCAGGCGGGTTGCGGTTACTGAGACACGCTCCTAGCACCCAAAGTGCCAACTGAGCTGCTCAAGTGCCAACTCAAGCGTTCAGTCACACCCGTCCAGCGCCTCACGCCGCCTGCCGCACCGCCCACGAGCCGGATGGAAGCCGCAGGCGGCCCGTAGAGCGCCCGAGGCCCCTTCGGGGTGGGGTTTTGACCCCCGGGAGGCTGTACGGCCGCTGTAGGCCCCGTAGCGACGCAGGGTGACGGAAGTTTCCGCTCTCGCGCGCGCACGCGTAGGGGCCCTGTCGGAAACCAGGAAACCCGGAAACCCGCTACACGGCGTGATGGTGACGGGCCGTCGCATGACCCGTCACCACCCAACTCACCGACCTGAGAAGAGGACTCGTGAGCTACACCTCAGTCTGGCGGACCCACCGCCAGTACGCCGCGACCGCCGCGCGATGGACGGCAGATCGCTGGAGGACCGAAGCCGAGCGGCGCCGCGTCGTGCGTGCCGAGCGGAAGCCGCTCGTTCGCGATGCCCGCCGCGCCCTGGCACAGGCCCGCGCCATGGACCCCGAGGGTGTCACCCCGCTGCGTCACCGTGCTGAGCGGGAGCTGGCCGCCGCGAAGCGGCGCGTGCCGGACCCGTTGTGGCTGTTCGCCACCAAGACCGGCGCCGTGCTCGGTGTCGCCGGATACCTCTACCTGCCGCAGGTCCCTGCCCGGGTGTGGGTGTGGTCGGCAGTCGCCGTCGTCGCCGCGATCACCGCGCTGATCGTGTGGGTGGCCGTGCGTGAGCGCGACACCACCGGTCTGAAGCCCACGGCTGAGGAGTCGGCGCTGCTGAAGCGGCTCACGCCGCAGCACTGGAAGGAGCACGCCGAACAGCGCGGCCTGGCGGGCACGCTGACTGGCCGGCCGAAGCTGACCGAGGCGGGCATCGTGTGCGCCGTCCGGCTCGACGGGACATGGACGGCGACCAAGCTCCGGGCCGCTGAGGACCATATCCGCGCCCTGCTCGGGGCCCGTACGAGCCTGCGCATGCAGATCAAGGCAGGCAAGCGCGGCGGCTGGGCAGAGCTGATCCTGCGTACCCGCAGTGCGGCCGACGGCGACGACCTGACGTGGACGCCCGAGCGGCGCTCGCTCGGGGTCGACACCGTCACCGGCGAGCAGGTCACGGTGCCGCTCGGGGAGCGGCTGCTGATCGCCGGACGGTCCGGCGCGGGCAAGTCGGTGGCTTCCCGGCCGCTGCTCTACGACGCGTCCGAGGGCGCGACGAACGCGCTCGTCATCATCGACCTCAAGCGCGTGGAAGGACGGTTGTGGGACCACCGGGCCCGCGTCGCCTCCACCCCGCGCGAAGTCGTCGACGTGGTCGACGAGCTGGAGACGGAGATGCTGGAACGGCTCAGCATCCTGCCCAAGGGCCAGGACACCTGGACCCCCACGGCGGACCGGCCACGCATCACGGTCGTCGTCGACGAGGGCGCCGAGGTCATGACGGCCGCCGACAAGGTCCCCTACGAGACCGAGACCAGCGACGGCAAGACCCGCACCGTCAACCGCTCCGCACTGCCCGGCCTGGAATCCATCGCTCGGATGGGCCGCGCGGCGTGCATCGACCTGTGGTGGATGACCCAGAAGCCCACCATCGGCGACGGCATCCCCAAGCAGATCGCCCCGCAGATCGGCGTCTCCATCTGCCTCGCGGTCCGCACCCCCGCTGAGGCCCGTGTGGTGCTCGGGGAGGACGCTCAGGCCAAGGGCTGGAACGCCGACGAGCTCCCGGTGCCCGGTGTGGCGCTGATCCGCGACGGCAAGCGCAAGCCCGACCCGGTCAAGGTCCGCTACATGGACAAGGCCGTCGTCATCGCCCTGCCCGACCGCACCCCGTGGTCCCGCACGGTCGCACCCACGGTGGAAGCCGCTGGCGCCCCGACGCTCACCCTCGTCAAGGACACCGCGACCGACGCGGCGCCGGATCAGCCCGCCACGGACAGCGCCGCCGCCCGCGTCCTCAAGGCCATCGAGAGCGCCGACGAACCGGTCCGGCAGAAGGACTTGGTCACGATCACGGGCCTGTCCAAGGGGGCCGTGTCCAAGGCCGTCAAAACCCTCACCACCGGCGGCACGGTCGTCCGCGCCGTGGACGGCCGCCTGACCGCCACGCGCGGCGACGACACCGCCGCAGCCTGATTCGAAAATCCCCCGTCCTGTTTTCCGTAGCCGCTGGTCAGGCAGCTCCTTCTGCTTGGAGGGTGACTTGGTAGCCGAGTTGGTTGAGC
>NZ_JBHWKX010000193.1:0-2361 GCF_042730885.1 Streptomyces sp. NPDC059909 | reverse complement strand
TCCGACCTCGACGATCACGCGTGAGGTGATGCGCAACGGCGGCCCCACCGCCTACCGCGCCGACCTGGCCCACCGCGCCACCGAACGCCGCGCCCGCCGGCGCAGGCAGGCCGCGCCCCGGGGGCCGGAGGCGCCCGGGCAGGCCCACGGACGCGACGCCGAGGCCGTGCGCGAGTACGAGGAGACGTTCACCACCGTCATGATGGCCTCGGGCCTGCCCAAGATGATGGCCCGGGTGCTGACCTGTCTCTACATCACCGACGCGGGCAGCCTCACCGCGTCCGAACTCGCCCAGCGCCTCCAGGTCAGCCCGGCGTCCATCTCCAAAGCGATCGCCTTCCTGGAGAGCCAGAGCCTCGTCCGCCGGGAACGCGACGAACGCCGCCGCGAGCGCTACTTCGTCGACGACGACCTCTGGTACCAGTCGATGGTGGCCAGCGCCCGCGCCAACGCCCAGGTCGTCGAGACCGCACGGCAGGGCGTCGGCATCCTCGGCCCCGGCACCCCGGCCGCCGTCCGCCTCGAGAACGTCGCCCGCTTCCTCGACTTCGTCGGCGAGAGCATCACCCGCGCCGCGGAGCAGGCCCGCGAGATCCTCTACACGAAAGCCGAAACGACCTCAGGCGGCACTGCCACGCCAAGTTCAGATCGCGGATAGACAGCCGGAGTTAGTGATTCAACCCCCAACTGACCTGCGATTTTGCTTGAATCGGCGGCGCTAGCATGCTGCACCCTTAGCAGCGCAACCTCGTCGCCGACCTTCGTGAAGCTGCAGCTCGTCGGCCTTGAATCGGATCCTGGCCGCTGTACCGACAGAGGCGTTATGGGGTGGTGGGCGGCCGATGTGACGCGGGCGTTCACACTTCTTCGGACGGGGTGGTCCCGGGTCCCAGGCGGCGGCGGCCCGGCGGCCGCGTCGGCGGCGCCTCGGCCTCGTGGGCGGCCGGGTCGGCTGCGGCTCGCTCCGCGGCGATGAGGCGGCGTTCGGAAGAGGCCTGTGCCGTGGCGGAGTTGGGGCGGGGGCCGGTGCCGAGCCGGCGACGGATGGTGCTCATCGGCGCAGTCTTTCAGGATCTTCGCCTGCAGCCCGCCGCGGTGTCCCCTGTGGCCTAGCGGTCGGTGGCCTTGGGGTGCCCGGTGGAGGCGCAGTCGATCCAGACGGTGCGGCGCTCGATGTCGAGCAGGTACCAGATGCGGCCGCCGGCGGTGACCTCGATCTGCCAGCGCTCCATCGACTCGCCGCGGTGGGTGCCGTGGGCCAGCTCCCCTTGAGCCTGTGGTGCCGTCGGTCCGGGTGGCCGGGGCCGGATCGGTACGCATCAGGTACCAGGCGGCGCGGGTGTTGGTCGCGGCCTGGGTGCTGAGCTGTTCCCAGCCCTTGGCGGCTTCGGCGTTGGCGAAGCGGATGTCCCACTCGTCTTCGCCGGGCAGGTGCTGCGCGGTCCCCGCGCTTTGGACTCACGCGGCTGCTCCGGGCTCGGGTACGGGGCCGTAGTCCTCGCCGGAGTCGGTGGTGAGTGCGGCGTACAGCTCGGGGTCGGCGTGGACCTCGGCGGTGTGCCGCCACTCGGTGATGAGTTGGGCGACGGCAGCGGTGTTGTCCAGCTCGGCGGCCGCGCCCAGGGCCTCGACCAGTTCGACGGAGAACTCGCGGACGTCGTGGGCGGGCAGGTAGCGCACCCACGGGAACGTCGCCGGCAGCACGTCTAGGACGAGGGTGCGGCCCTCGGGGGTGCGCATCATCTCCACGAACATGCGGCTGGTCGCGCCCATGACGGTGCTGTCCTGGGCGGCCCGGGCGGCCGTGGTCAGCACCAGGTCCTCGTCATCGCGGCGCCGGAGCACTATCCGGCGGGCCCCGCGCAGGGACGCCAGGGTGGCCTTGGGCTTGTTCAGCAGCTCCGACAGGTTCGTCTCCATCACGCTCATGACTTGAAGCTTAGTTGACAAGTCTGGAGAGCGGGAGGTCGAGCGCGGACGCAAGCGGCCACGCCCCACCCACTGCCCTGTCCCGGGGAAGAACGTAGGGAACCTTGAGCGTGTGCCACCGAAGCTTGAGCGACGCGGGGCGTGTTTTAGGACCGCAAGAACTCGAGAATGTCGGGGTTGACGATCTCGGGGTGGGTCGACAGCATCCCGTGCGGGAGCCCTTCGTAGCCCTTCAGGGTTCCGTTCTTCAGGAGCTTGACCGACAGTGGTGCCACGTCTGCATAGGGGACGATCTGGTCATCGGTGCCGTGAGCGACGAGAACGGGGACGTCGATCTCGCTTCCCGGCGACTACCGCCGGATCCTGGCGATCGTGCGGGCCGCTGGCGGCCCGGTGCAGGTGCGGGCGGTGGGCGAAGAGCTGGGCCTTCAG
>NZ_JBHWKX010000192.1:0-2418 GCF_042730885.1 Streptomyces sp. NPDC059909 | reverse complement strand
CAGGGCGAAGTTGCGCCGTCTAACTCGGCGTTGGATCACTCTCGCAGAGAGTAGAGGTTCGGAAGGAGAAGCCTCTGGACTACCCGCCTTACCTAAGCGCGAAAGCGTGAGGGGACAACAGCATGGCGGGAAAGCGTGGAGCATTGTGAAGGCGTTTATGGCGCTGCCGCGCAAAGTCCGTGTGATATGGCGAAGACCAGACTGTTTGAAGCCGAGTTCCCAGGGATGGAAATGTGCATCCTCCGACATACAACGCCCGGAGCGGAGCCATCAGCATCAGGCGAATCCCCTTTGCTTCGCCCCAACCCTTCCGGCTGGTGGACGGTGGGCAACGAGCTCACTCAAGGGAACGGACAGGCCGCCTACGTCACGCTCGATACGTCCAACGCAAGAGGAATTCGGGATCACCTAAGGGGCGCGAGCCCTATGGTGACGGAGTGCCAGTAGTAGTCGTGGGAGTAACGCCCCACCAGGGAGAGCGGGAGAGCCGCTTACAGGGCCAAGTGGCACAGGTGTCCAAGATATCCGGAGAGGCAAGGTACGCGTAATGCAGAGAGCCGAAGCCCTGATGGAGATCATTCACGAACGCGGCAAGAGAGGATTGCCACTGGAGAGGCTGTACCGGCACTTGTTCAACCCGGAGTTGTACTTGCGGGCCTACGGGAAGATCTACCGCAATGACGGCTCCATGACGCCCGGTTCCACTCAGGAGACCGTGGACGGTATGAGTCTGAAGAAGATTCAGACGATCATCGATGCGCTGCGTTATGAGCGCTATCGGTGGACCCCGGTGCGACGTGTGTATATCGAGAAGAAGGGATCGCCCCAGAAACGTCGGCCTCTGGGTCTGCCTTCATGGTCGGACAAACTGCTGCAAGAAGTGATCCGCTCCCTGTTGGAAGCGTATTACGAGCCGCAGTTCTCCGACCGCTCCCACGGCTTCAGGCCGGGAAAGGGATGCCACACCGCGCTCACGGAAGTTTCCGAGTCGTGGCGCAGTGTGACGTGGTTCGTCGAGGGAGACATCTCCCAGTGTTTCGACCGGCTGGACCATGGAGTCTTGCACTCCATCCTGGCCGAGGACATTCACGACAACCGCTTCCTGCGGTTGATCGACGGACTTCTCCAGGCTGGATACCTGGAGGAATGGCGCTATCACGAAACACTGAGTGGTGCGCCACAAGGGGGTGTTCTTAGCCCCTTGCTCTCCAATATCTACCTGAACCGGTTGGACAAGTACGTCGAGACAACACTCTTACCCCTCTTCAACCAGGGAGCCCGCCGCAAGCCGTATCTGCCGTACATGCGGATACACAAGGCGGCTTGGAAGCTGGAAAAGCGCGGACAGCGCGAGGAAGCACGACAGTTGCGCCGTCAACTGCAACAGCTCCCCTCGCACGATCCAAACGATCCTGGCTTCCGACGGCTGCACTACGTCCGCTACGCGGACGATTGGCTGCTGGGGTTCTCCGGAACACGACGGGAAGCCGAGTACGTCAAGGAAAAGATCGGGAAGTTCCTGCGGAACCGATTGAAGCTGGAAATCTCCGAGCCGAAGACCTTGATCACCCACGGGCGGACACAGGCCGCCCGCTTCCTCGGCTACGAAATCGTGGTCCTTCACGACGATGCCAAGCGCGATCGGAACGGTCATCGCTCGATCAACGGGCAGATCGGTCTGAAAGTGCCAATGGACGTCGTGCGCGGAAAATGCAAGCCCTACATGCGCCGCGGTAAACCGGCTGCCCTGCTGGAACGCGTGCACGACTCGGACTTCCGGATCGTCGCGCGATTCCAGGCAGAGTTCCGGGGCATCGCGGAGTATTACCAGCTGGCCTACAACCGGCACCGCCTCGGCCTGCTGAGGTGGATCACGGAACGCTCCTTGACCAAGACGCTGGGGCACAAGAACAAGATCAGCGTCAACAAGGTCTGGAATCGCTACCGTGCCACCTGGCAGACACCTGCTGGACCTCGAAGGGGTCTCCAGGTAAAGGTCGATCGCGGCAAAGGAAAGAAGCCTTTGGTCGCCCGTTGGGGCGGGGTGTCGCTGGCTCGAAGGACCACGAGGGTAACTCTCAAAGACGAGCTTCCGAGGGTATGGAGGAAGCGTCCCGTAGAACTCATCGATCGGCTCATGTCCGAACGTTGCGAACTCTGCAAGGCGCGAACAGAAGTCGAAGTGCACCATATTCGGCGTCTGAGTGACCTCCGACCCAGGAGTCAGGCCGAACAGCCTGACTGGGCAAAGCAGATGGCATCACGCCGCCGCAAAACCCTGATCGTCTGCCGTGACTGCCACAACGGAATCCACAGCGGACTCTCCGTTCGGCAGGATTCGATGGAATCGACGCTGGAGAGCCGGGTGCGGTGATAAGTCGCATGCCCGGTTCGGTGGGGGGCCGTCGGAAAAGGGTC
>NZ_JBHWKX010000191.1:2182-2434 GCF_042730885.1 Streptomyces sp. NPDC059909 | reverse complement strand
GAGTGCCACCTACCGTGGAGAAGTCCCAGCAGAGGACAGGCGGAGCATCGAGGAGCTGGCTCGGGCGGTAGGGGAACGGTTGCTGGAGCGCGGCTGGCGGAACGGAAGTGCCACTCGTAGCCCCGGCGAGGGAGATCTGGAGTTCGCGGAGAATATGCCGGGCCAGGTGCTGCTCGATATGGAAAAGCCCGGTGTTCATGGGTGGGTGGCGGTGGAAGCCTTCGTGGACTCACCGAAGAGGCACAGCGTTTC
>NZ_JBHWKX010000191.1:734-2172 GCF_042730885.1 Streptomyces sp. NPDC059909 | reverse complement strand
CACTCAACCTGGTCACCGAGTGTCTGCGAAATCCTGAATGGGAGAAGTAGTGAGCGTTTTCAGCGTTGCCTCTCCAGGGTGAGGGCAGCTCTGGCGATGGCGGCCATGAGGTGGGGACTCGCGCTCCGCGGAAGATCTGCCGGGACTCCATGCGAGCGACTCCGCGTTCGACGAGTGCCCGGGCCGCGGACAGGCCCCGGTTGACGGCCCGCTCGGCAGGGGGAAGTTCGTCGCTCGGCAGGCGGCGCTTCGCAGCGGTGACCCAGTCCCCGGCTCCGATGTCGGCCATGTTCGCGAGGACCGGGACGCCGCGCCGAAAGCGCCCAATGCGCCCTGTTCTCACCGCGACTCACGCCCCATGCCCAAGCGGCACGTCCACAGCGCGGGCAAGTCACCGGCCTGCCCTGGCCTCCGAACTGCACGGGGTGGCCGATCACCGATGGAGACGACTTCTTGTGCCCTGCCCCTCACCCGCTGGACCGAAAGGTCCCAACCATCTGATCTCGGCCGACTCTCGCAGGCTTCGCCGTACCGCTGCGAGGCGTGTGGCGGTGGTGCGAGGCTCGGACGGCGATCGGCGGAACAGCCGCCGGCCTCTGAGGAAGGAGCGGTGAGGTGGACGGGCTCGACAGGACGCGCGGCGTGCGGCTGAGGCGGTCGGCGGCCGCAATGGCGTTGTCAGGGATGCTGGCCGGCTGCGGGCTGGGCGAGCCGAAGCAGACCTACGAGCAGGCGTACGAGGCGATGCGTCCGGATGCCATGGCGGCGATGAAGGAGGCGTGGCCGGGTGTGGAGATGGAGAAGGACTCCGGTGGCACTGAAGAGTGCGGAGGGCTGGACATCAGCGCGGACAAGGATGCGAGCAAGCTGTCGGCGCACGTGACTTATCGGGGGAATATCCGGCCGGGGGACGAGCGCAGCCTTGCGGAGTTGGCGCGAGCGGCCGGGAAGCGACTGATAGAGCGCGGGTGGCACAGTGACGTCGAGGGGAGAATACCGGACGAGGAGGGCCTGAAAATTTCGGTGAAATCCTCTAGCAGAGTGAGATTGCAGATGGAGAAGCCCGGGGTTCATGGCTGGGTCGTCGTGTTGTTGCACGCGGACGAGCCGAATGATTACGGTGTTTCGATGTCCGTGTCCACGAAGTGCCTGCGAAACCCCGCATGGGGAAACGGGGAGGAGAGGTGATGGCCCAGCCTGCGGGAGGCCCGACCTCGCCGCGCACCGGCGGTCACTAGTTCGTTTTGTCGACCTCCTTCAAGGCCAGCGCAGCGGATTTCTGTTCCAAGGAGGCGGCCGCTACTCGGAGCTTGGCCGTGTGCACCCGGAGTTCACCCCGTATGCGGGTCGCGGTGGGGCCCTGCCACCGATCCGCTGACGAAGGCTTCTCGTCTTTGGCGATTCGGGTGGCCTCCTCCAAGAGCCCTCCGACGTCGTC
>NZ_JBHWKX010000191.1:0-724 GCF_042730885.1 Streptomyces sp. NPDC059909 | reverse complement strand
TCGTGCGAGGCTTGATGTCCCCGGTGTGGTGCCGGGGATTGCCTGGCGGGCCACGGTAGTCGGTCGGGAAGCGGTAGGTTTCATTCCTCCCGGTTCGGCCATCACATTTCAGCCCCCTGCGCGCGAAAAGTGTGCCAGACGCGCTTAGCCCATGGCCCGACCCATCGCAGGTCGTGTGGTGGCGCTGTCAGGGAAGGCCGCTCAACCCAGGTGCGTTTACGGCCAGTTCAGTCGCTTTCCGGCGTCGGCGCGACTGGTGGCAGATACCTTTCCGGGCCATGGGAATGGTTCTCGCTGATCCGGTGATGCTGGAGAAGCTCGCCGCGTCGATGGATCGCACCGCCAAGGAGATCCCCGCGCTGAGGAGGAAAGCGTCCGAACTGGATGTCCTGAGCGAGGTCGGCCACCTGTCGCCGCTGCTGAGCTATCTGAACGAAACGGCCCGTGAACTGCGGAAGAAGGCCGGCATTCTGCGCACACCGTCGGAGTCCCCCTTCGGCGCACTCGCGCAGTACGGGTTACCCGCCGGGTTGGCGCGCAAGCCGGGTGCGGGCAAGGAGTTCGAGGCCGGGCTGAAGAAGGTTCTGGCCAAGTACGAAACGGCCGTGCCGGAGGCGCGAGCACGGGCGGTCAAGGACTACGTGGAAGGTCTCACGCCCGAGCAGCAGGCCGCGTTGGTGGTCGCCGACCCGGCGACGGTCGGCAACCTTGACGGTGCGCCGCC
>NZ_JBHWKX010000190.1:0-2440 GCF_042730885.1 Streptomyces sp. NPDC059909 | reverse complement strand
TGTGCGCCGTGAGGCGCTTCGCTGTATCCCCGACTCACTCGGGAGGAACTTGGAGGAATGTTTCTGGGTCGCCTGACTTACCTGGAGGCGAAAGCCGAAGGGGACAACAGCATGTCAGGAAAGCGGTGGCCGTCTGGAGGTATCCAGGGCGGAGGGCCGCAAGACCCGCGCGATATGGCCAAGGCTGGATTGCTTGAAGCCCAATCTCCAGCGGCAAAAATAGAAACTCACCGGAACGATACCTGAAACCGGTGCCCTTTCCTTGCCGGGCTCTGAAGAACGGGTTCGGACGGCAACCTCCAAGGAGAGGGGCGTCGCCCAGTGAGGGCGGTCAAGGAGATGAGTGGGCGGCCTACGTCGTGCTCGATACGTACAGCGAAGACGTACCACGGGATCGCCTACGGGGCGCGAGCCCTACGGCGACGGAGTGCCCATAGTAGTCGCCGGAGTTGCGACCGGCCGTGAAGTCCGGGAAAGCCGGAATGAGGGCGAAGGGGCACAGGTGAACTCGACGTCCAGTAAGGGGAGGTATGCGCAATGCAGAGCGCCGAAACGGTGCTGGACGTCATCCGGGAACGCGGCAGGCGAAGCCTGCCGTTGGAAAGGATCTACCGGCAGCTGTTCAATCCGCAGCTCTTTCTGATGGCCTATGGGCGCATCTACAGGAATTCCGGTGCGATGACGCCTGGGGTCACCGGGGAGACCGTGGACGGCATGTCACGGGCGAAGATTGACACGATCATCGGCACATTGCGGTCGGAGTCGTATCGATGGACGCCCGTCAAGCGGGTCTACATTGACAAGAAAGGCGGTGCGAAGAAGAAGCGCCCGCTGGGCCTGCCGACGTGGTCGGACAAACTGGTCGCCGAGGTCGTACGTCTGTTATTGGAGGCGTACTACGACGTCCAATTCTCCGATCGCTCTCACGGGTTCCGCCCCAAGAGGGGCTGTCACACCGCGTTGCAGGACGTGGTGAAGTACTGGACCGGAACGCGCTGGTTCATCGAGGGAGACATCTCCGACTGCTTTGGCAGTCTGGACCACGAGGTCATGCTCGCGATCCTCGGGGAGAAGATCCACGATGGCCGGTTCCTGCGGCTGATCCGGGCCATGCTCAGGGTCGGATACTTGGAAGACTGGCGGTGGAACGCCACGCTGAGTGGGACTCCCCAAGGCGGTGTGGCATCGCCCGTCCTCTCCAACATCTATCTTGACAGGCTCGATCAGTTCATTGAGCAGAAGTTGCTGCCGGAATACAACCGCGGCAGAAAACGACGGCATCATCCCGAGTATCATCGGCTCGACAGCCGGATGCACTGGGCGAAGCGGCGCGGAGATCGCGCCGCAGTACGGCAACTCCGGCTCCAAATGCGGAGCCTGCCGAGCAAAGACCCCTATGATCCAGGCTTTCGGCGCCTACGGTATGTCAGGTATGCCGACGACTGGCTGCTCGGTTTCGCTGGGCCCAAGCACGAAGCCGAGGAGATCAAGGCGCGGATCACAGCATTCCTTCTGGATGAACTCCGGCTGGAACTCTCCGAATCCAAGACCCTGGTCACGCACGCCACCAGCCAGGCGGCGCGCTTCCTCGGTTACGAGGTGAAAGCCCAGCGATGCGACACGAAGCTCACGGGACCACGACGCTCCGTCAACGGTGCCATCGGGCTTTTCGTGCCACGCGAGGTAATCCGGCAGCGTTGTGCCTCCTACATGGGTGGCGGGAAACCGAAACTCCGTGGTGTGCTTCTCCACGACAGCGATTTTTCAATCGTGGCGACATACCAAGCCGAGTACCGGGGACTCGTGCAGTACTACCTTCTCGCCCAGGACGTCGCCCGCCTAAACCGCCTGCAATGGGTGATGGAGACGTCCATGCTCAAGACACTGGCGTCGAAGCATAGATCGACCGTCACGAAGATGGCCCGCAAGTACAAGGCGACCATCGACACCCCGGACGGCCCTCGAAAATGCTTTGAAGTCATCGTCGAGCGCGGAGGTGAGAAGAAGGCGCTGGTTGCCCGCTTCGGCGGCATCCCGCTCAAACGGCAGCGCACAGCGGTAATGGCCGACCGAGAGCCGTTGAAACCCAACCACATCAGCACCACCGAGTTGGTGAAGCGGCTCCTCGCGGACTGCTGCGAGATATGCGGATCAACGAGCCGGATTGAGGTCCATCACGTCCGGAAACTCGCCGATCTCAAGCAACAGGGCCGAGCCGAGCGCCCCGTGTGGGTGAAGTTGATGGCAATGAGACGACGTAAGACCCTGGTCGTCTGCCGGCCTTGCCACGAGGACATCCACGCGGGACGAGCGACCTCATCCACCCGGAAAAGATCACTGGAGAGCGGTGTGCTGGGAAACTAGCCCGCACCGTTCGGGAAGGGGCCGTCGGAAAAGGACCCGGGCCACGGGCACCTCGTCGGCGGCCTACTTCACTCCG
>NZ_JBHWKX010000189.1:0-2447 GCF_042730885.1 Streptomyces sp. NPDC059909 | reverse complement strand
GGCAAGAGCCGTGTAACGGGAGACTGTTACGCACGGATTCTGTGAGAGCCGAGGGGTGAGATTCCCCTCGGCTACTCGGCAGACCGTCGTGGTGAGCGATGAGGAAAAGGCGTTGTAAGAGGCGTCAGGTGGGGACTGGGAAGACGAACGCAAGTGAATCGCTGCTGATGTGTCGAAAGACAAACAAATGACATCGAAACCGGGGCATGGTCTGGTTCCCGGGATGAGCCTGGCGGGTGCCCGTTTATTGGCCAGGTGGTGTCCGGCATGTAGGCGACGTGAGTCCGGTCTGCGGCTTCCGCATGGAACAGGAGAAGGCAGGCCCCGACACTGTCCGCCGCGTAGCGGTGGGCGAGAGGGAGTGCCCCAAGCGGCGGACACCGCGAGGGGTTGAGTACCGATGCGGGGCCTGCTGGCGGACCGGCTCGTAGTAGTGGTGAAGCCCCTGTAATGGGGGTGGAGCGAAGGGGCCGGGTCGTTCGTGACTGAGTTGATCGCATCAACCGGACGATGTCCGGGAGGAGTTCGATGGGCCAGTTGAAGTCGCAGGCCAAGCCGTTTGATATTTCGAAGTGGGAAGTCAAGGAGGCGTGGGAGGAAGTCAGGGCGAACAGAGGCGCGCCAGGAGTGGACGGGCAGAGTATCGATGACTTCGAGAAGGACCTGAAGAATAATCTGTACCGGGTTTGGAACCGGATGTCGTCGGGCTCGTACTTTCCACCGCCGGTGCGTGCGGTGGCCATTCCTAAGCCGCATGGCGGGGGCACGAGAATGCTCGGCATTCCCGCTGTCGCCGACCGGGTGGCGCAGACTGTGGTGGCTCGGCATCTGATGCGGAGGGTGGAGCCTATTTTCCATCCGGACAGTTTCGGATACCGGCCCGGGCGGTCCGCGTTGGATGCGGTGGGGAAATGCCGGGAGCGCTGTTGGAAGCGCGACTGGGTGGTGGAGTTCGACATCGCTAAGTTCTTCGACAGCGTGCCCTGGGACCTGCTGGTCAAGGCGGTGGAGGCGCACACTGACGCCGTTTGGGTGAAGTTGTATGTGCGGCGGTGGCTCGTGGCCCCGCTCGTCATGCCCGACGGCTCCCTGCTGGAGCGGGAGCGAGGGACCCCACAGGGGGCTCCGGTTTCTCCCGTATTGGCGAACCTGTTCCTGCACTACGCGTTCGACACGTGGATGGCCCGGGAGTTCCCGGCCGTCTGGTTCGAGCGCTATGCGGACGATGCGGTGCTGCACTGCGTCTCCGAGCGCGAGGCCCGCCAGGTGCTGGCCGCGCTCACGGACAGGATGGCCGAGGTCGGGCTGCAACTGCACCCGGCCAAGACCCGGATTGTGTACTGCCAGGACGGCAAACGCCGACGCTCCTACGAGCACACCGCGTTCACCTTCCTCGGATACACCTTCCGCGCCAGGCGAAGCCGGAACCGGCACGGCAGGCAGTTCCTGTCGTTCGACCCGGCGGTCAGCAAGGACGCCCTGACGAGGATGAGCCGGGAGGTGCGCTCCTGGCACCTGCACACCCGCTCGGACCTTTCTTTCAACGAGCTCGCCCGCAGGATCAACCCTGTGGTGGCGGGCTGGCTCAACTACTACAGCCGCTTCCGGCCGTGGGAGTTGCGCACCTTCGCGATGCGCATCAACGCCTACCTGGTGCGTTGGATCCGCCAGAAGTACAAGCGGCTCGCGGGCAGACGGAAGGCCCTCGCGAAACTCGTGGAGATCGCTCAGCGATACCCCCGTATGTTCGCGCACTGGCGCCTGACGACGGATGCCGTACTGGCCTGCTGATCAGAACGGCAAGAGCCGTGTAACGGGCGACTGTTACGCACGGTTCTGTGAGAGCCGAGGGGTGAGACTCCCCTCGGCTACTCGGCAGTTGTGCGTCACTTCGGACAGTGCCGTGTGACAGCCCCGGCCGGGGCGGAAACCGTGAGAGCGGCCGGAGAAACGTGGTTCGTAATATGCCTCCAACAGGAGGCGGATCACTTCACCGACGATTTTGTCCGACCATGACGGCAAGCCGAGCGGGCGCGTCTTTCCGTTGGATTTCGGGATGTGGACGCGCCGTACCGGGCGGAAGCGGTAGCGCTCGTGGTGCATGGCTTCGATGATGCGTCCGATCTTGGCTTCGGACATGCCGTCGGCGGTTTCCCCGCAGGTCCCGGGTGTCATCGCGCCCTGGTTGGCGTAGATGCGCCCGTAGGCCAGTAGATACAGGTGCGGGTTGAACAGTTGTCGATACAGTTCGTTGCACGGCAGGCCGCGCCTGCCGCGTTCACGCAGGACATCAATTACCGCTTCGGCGCTCTGCATTACGCATACCTCCCAGCATCGTGATGTCCGAATCACCTGGCCCCGCAGGGTAGGCCGCCGGCGAGGTGTCCGCTGATGCGGACCCTTTTCCGACGGCCCCCCACCGAACCGGGCATGCGACTTATCACCGC
>NZ_JBHWKX010000188.1:0-2495 GCF_042730885.1 Streptomyces sp. NPDC059909 | reverse complement strand
ACACAGTGGACGCGAGCAACTGAGGACAAGCCCTCGGCCTATTAGTACCGGTCAACTCCACCAGTTACCTGGCTTCCATATCCGGCCTATCAACCCAGTCGTCTACTGGGAGCCTTACCCTCTCATGGAGGTGGGAGTCCTCATCTCGAAGCAGGCTTCCCGCTTAGATGCTTTCAGCGGTTATCCCTCCCGAACGTAGCCAACCAGCCATGCCCTTGGCAGAACAACTGGCACACCAGAGGTTCGTCCGTCCCGGTCCTCTCGTACTAGGGACAGCCCTTCTCAAGACTCCTACGCGCACAGCGGATAGGGACCGAACTGTCTCACGACGTTCTAAACCCAGCTCGCGTACCGCTTTAATGGGCGAACAGCCCAACCCTTGGGACCGACTCCAGCCCCAGGATGCGACGAGCCGACATCGAGGTGCCAAACCATCCCGTCGATATGGACTCTTGGGGAAGATCAGCCTGTTATCCCCGGGGTACCTTTTATCCGTTGAGCGACGGCGCTTCCACAAGCCACCGCCGGATCACTAGTCCCGACTTTCGTCCCTGCTCGACCCGTCGGTCTCACAGTCAAGCTCCCTTGTGCACTTACACTCAACACCTGATTGCCAACCAGGCTGAGGGAACCTTTGGGCGCCTCCGTTACCCTTTGGGAGGCAACCGCCCCAGTTAAACTACCCATCAGACACTGTCCCTGATCCGGATCACGGACCCAGGTTAGACATCCAGCACGACCAGAGTGGTATTTCAACGACGACTCCACCTGAACTGGCGTCCAAGCTTCACAGTCTCCCACCTATCCTACACAAGCCGAACCGAACACCAATATCAAACTGTAGTAAAGGTCCCGGGGTCTTTCCGTCCTGCTGCGCGAAACGAGCATCTTTACTCGTAGTGCAATTTCACCGGGCCTATGGTTGAGACAGTCGAGAAGTCGTTACGCCATTCGTGCAGGTCGGAACTTACCCGACAAGGAATTTCGCTACCTTAGGATGGTTATAGTTACCACCGCCGTTTACTGGCGCTTAAGTTCTCAGCTTCGCCCCACCGAAATGGAGCTAACCGGTCCCCTTAACGTTCCAGCACCGGGCAGGCGTCAGTCCGTATACATCGCCTTACGGCTTCGCACGGACCTGTGTTTTTAGTAAACAGTCGCTTCTCGCTGGTCTCTGCGGCCACCCCCAGCTCAGGAAGTAAATTCCCTCACCAAGCGTGGCCCCCCTTCTCCCGAAGTTACGGGGGCATTTTGCCGAGTTCCTTAACCATAGTTCACCCGAACGCCTCGGTATTCTCTACCTGACCACCTGAGTCGGTTTAGGGTACGGGCCGCCATGAAACTCGCTAGAGGCTTTTCTCGACAGCATAGGATCATCCACTTCGCCACAATCGGCTCGGCATCAGGTCTCAGACTATATGCACGACGGATTTGCCTACCGTGCGTCCTACACCCTTACCCCGGGACAACCACCGCCCGGGCTGGACTACCTTCCTGCGTCACCCCATCGCTTACCTACTACCACCTTGGGTCAGCGGCTCCACCACTCCCCATCACTCCGAAGAGATCAAGGGCGGCTTCACGGCCTTAGCATTAATGGGCTCGATACTGGGCGTTTCAAAGCGGGTACCGGAATATCAACCGGTTGTCCATCGACTACGCCTGTCGGCCTCGCCTTAGGTCCCGACTTACCCTGGGCAGATCAGCTTGACCCAGGAACCCTTAGTCAATCGGCGCACACGTTTCTCACGTGTGTATCGCTACTCATGCCTGCATTCTCACTCGTGAACCGTCCACAACTCGCTTCCGCGGCTGCTTCACCCGGCACACGACGCTCCCCTACCCATCACAGTCCCCGTTGGGGGTACATACTGCAATGACACGACTTCGGCGGTACGCTTGAGCCCCGCTACATTGTCGGCGCGGAATCACTTGACCAGTGAGCTATTACGCACTCTTTCAAGGGTGGCTGCTTCTAAGCCAACCTCCTGGTTGTCTCTGCGACTCCACATCCTTTCCCACTTAGCGTACGCTTAGGGGCCTTAGTCGATGCTCTGGGCTGTTTCCCTCTCGACCATGGAGCTTATCCCCCACAGTCTCACTGCCGCGCTCTCACTTACCGGCATTCGGAGTTTGGCTAAGGTCAGTAACCCGGTAGGGCCCATCGCCTATCCAGTGCTCTACCTCCGGCAAGAAACACACGACGCTGCACCTAAATGCATTTCGGGGAGAACCAGCTATCACGGAGTTTGATTGGCCTTTCACCCCTAACCACAGGTCATCCCCCAGGTTTTCAACCCTGGTGGGTTCGGTCCTCCACGAAGTCTTACCTCCGCTTCAACCTGCCCATGGCTAGATCACTCCGCTTCGGGTCTTGAGCGTGCTACTCAAACGCCCTGTTCGGACTCGCTTTCGCTACGGCTTCCCCACACGGGTTAACCTCGCAACACACCGCAAACTCGCAGGCTCATTCTTCAAAAGGCACGCAGTCACGA
>NZ_JBHWKX010000187.1:0-2507 GCF_042730885.1 Streptomyces sp. NPDC059909 | reverse complement strand
GATATGCAGGGAACTCCGCCGCTGCGCGGCTCCGCGCCAAGGACCCATTCCTCCCCGCCCTGAAGGACGGGGCCTCCTGGGAGAAATCAGGTGAACAAGCCGGGTTCGAGCTCGGCGAGGACGGCGAGGCTGACCAGGCGTTTGAGCTTGTGGCGGGTGCTCTCGATGTTCTTCGGCGTGACGGCGAGGTCGAGGCGTTCGCACAGGTCGCGGGCCCGCATCGGCCCGCCGGCGTCGGCGAAGACGGGGAGGATCTGCTGGTAGGCCGGGTGGTCCGGCAGGACGGGCGACGGATCGGTCGGTTCCGGAGCGGTCGGCGGTAGGGAGAGGAGCGTCTTGCGGGGCACCGCCAGGTTCTCGATCTCCTGGTCGAGTTCACGCAGGCGCGCGGTGAGCTCGTCGATCTGTGTGCGGAGCTGTTCCACGACGGTGCCGAGCTCCCGCTCGCGTGCGTCGATCCGCTCCAGAAGCGGCGTGACCTGGGCGTCCACGCGGTCACCCGCGCCAGGTGGGCGTGGTCTGGCCGGTGAGCCGTCGCGCTATCAAGTCGATCATGGCCCAGCGCACCCTGGACTCCGAGGACTTCGGCCGGCTCTCGTAGTCCCGCACGAGCCGCCGAAACAGCATGAGGATGCCGAGGGTCTGCTCCACGATCCACCGCTTGGCCTGCGGGACGAAGCCAGCGCCCTTGTCCGCGGGGTTGCGCTCGACGATCTCGACGTCGATGCCGACCGTGGCGCCGTGCTCGACGACGGTCTTCTTGAAGCCCTGGTCCACCAGGGCCTTCTTGATGGTGCCGATGGGGGCGACCTGGCCGAGCAGCGCGATGCCGAACGCGTTGTCGTGGGCGCTGGCGGCCAGCACGGTTACGGCGATGACCAGGCCGAGGACATCGACCGCCAGTCCGCGCTTGCGGCCCGGCACCTTCTTAGCCGCGTCCTTCCCGGTCGTGGTTGCGGGGACGTTCACCGCCGCGTGGACGCTCTGCGTGTCGATCACGACCAGGCTCGGGTCCTCCGACCGCCCGGCCTTCTCGCGGACCTGCCAGCGCAGCAGGTCGTTGATCTTCACGTCCGTGCCGTCGTCGCGCCATGCTGCGAAGTAGTAGTAGTAGTAGTAGTAGTACGGCCGACTTCGGCGGCAGGTCGTGCGGGAGGTAGTCCCACTGGCAGCCCGTCCTACCCTGGTACAGGATCGCGTTGACGATCTCCCGCATCTCGTACCGGCCCTGCTGCCCCGTCGGTGACGGGTGGTCGGCCTTCCATGCCGAGATCACCGGCTCGATCAGCGCCCACCGCTCATCGGACAGGTCGCTGTTGTAAGGCTTGCGGTCACTCACCCAGACAGCCCAGCAGGACCAAGCAGTGGAACGGGCCCGAACCGCACAAACCCGCACGATCAGGCGACTACAAGACCGTCATGCCGACTCAAAATGTCCTCTCAGACGTGCGTGAGGAGGCGCTCCAGCGGCCGGGGAACGCGCTCGAGGTCCAGGTGCGCGACCAACGCCTGCGCATAGAGCGCCTTGCGACCGCTGTGCGTGCCCATGAAGCGCCGCAGCTGGTGCTCCACGGGCCGTCCCCGCTGCGCCGGCTGGCCCTGGAAGGTGTGCAAGGGGCGCAACTCGCCCTGGGCCTCGATCACCTGCCGCACGCCCTCGGCCCCGAGAGCGCGGATCAGCTCGTCCTCCAAGTCGGCGACGCACACGTGGAACCCGAGTGTCTCCAGCCTGGCGTGCGTGAGACCAGACCCGAGCCCGACCCGCTCCAGATGACGCCGGAAATGCCGCTCCTCGCCGATGTCGCAGAGACCGGCCAGCGGGAGGCCGAGCCCCGGAGGACCGCACACGTCCAGGAAACGCCCGATGCTCGTCGCACCTCCGAGCGGCACTACCGCGACGCCCTCCGCACCGAGGTCGCGGCCGTAGCGCGTGGCCAGCGCTTCGAGCGCGACCTGATCACTGTTCCCCTCGACGAGCACGATCGTCCGCACACTGCCGGCCAGCTCCCGCGCCCCCGCGGCGGCCGCGCCCACCCCCGCACCGCCGGCCGCCCACGCGACCAGCGCCAGGCGGAATCGCCTCAACTCGTCCACGAGACCTCGCTTCCCGCCGCCATCCTGGCACGGCCGAGATCCCGTACGCACGCAGGTTTTCCGTACGCCTCGCGCCGTTCGGCCGTCCACTGGGAGGCTCCCGAGTCCACGCTTCTGCGAGCGGAGCCATGTGGTCGATGTCCAGCGCGGACGCGGAGTTGACCCACTTCGCATCGTAATAGGACCACCACAGGCCGCCGCTGAGCTTGCAGCCGGCCGACACAGTGGGCGGCTGGTCGGGAGCCCTTCGCACGTCGACCGGGCGGACCGCTCGCAGTGGCTGTCAGCATGATCTAGCGAGGAACCCCGGCTCTTTAGGACTCCGTTGGTAAATCCGCAAACCGGCTTCGCCGACGTGCTGAGGTTGTCATGATCGTTCTGTTCGTCGGAGCGAGGGGTGTGGGTGGGTGTCG
>NZ_JBHWKX010000186.1:0-2517 GCF_042730885.1 Streptomyces sp. NPDC059909 | reverse complement strand
CGGCTCACTGGCGAGGCCACCATCTCGTGGCGCGACCCGACATCACCGAACCAAATCCGCATCACGGGATAAAACAACGGGAGGAAACGACCTCTGACGTCGTCGGCATCGCCCGTTACAGGATGTTCCACAGCATGGAGGTGTCCCCCTGGCGCAGGCCCTCGATGCGGCGCTCTACCTCACTCTGGGTGTGGGGTGCCTGTGCGATCTTCCGGGCGTTCGTACTGATCATTCGGAGCTCACGTAGGTCCCGGATCACGGTGAAGCCCGGCCAGGTGGTGATGTCGAAGCCGTAGGTGTCGACGAACGGCTGGTAGTGCCCGGCTCCATGACGGAAGCGTCGGCAGTGGATCTCGATGGTCGCGAGATCCCATTCGCGCCGTCCGCGGGTGACCGTGTCCCAGTCGCACAGGACGACCCTGGGGTGTGCATGGAGCGCGTTGCGGTGCTGGGGGTCTCCCTGGATCACCGTTTCGGGGAACAGGAAGTCGACCTCGTCAAGCTCCTTGGTCAGGCGTTCAAGACGTTCGCTGAGGAAGTCCCGCGTTGATGCGGGCAGCACGTGGGCTGTCGCGATTGACCGGCCAATGGCCGCAACAGTGTCGTGCTCGGGGAGCTGTAGTGGGAGCGCCGGTAGGTTGTGCAACTCGCGGAGGGGCTTGGCGAGTTGCTGGGCAGTCACCGGATGGTCGGGCTGGGGAAGGTACGTCCAGAAGGTGATGGAGTGGCCATCCACAATCACGGGCTGTGGTACGTCGTGGAGGGGCGATGTGGGGAAGCCGCGAGCCATCAGCCATTGGACGAACCGTACGGTCCGCTCGACGTCTTCGAAGCGGGAGCCCTTGCGGGCGATCTTGACCACCACGGGATCGTGACGGAGGCGTACAACGGCGTTGGTGTGCCTGCGGAGTACCTCAGCGCCTTCGCTGTCCAGGCCGACGGCGTTGCAGGCGCGCTGGAGAACGTGACGCATTTCCGTCTCGCTGTACCCGCCGTAGATTTGCGCTGGTGCTGTCATGGGGCCAAGGCTGTCTGATAAGCCGTCGGACTGTCACATCGATCCGCTGGGCAGTCCCAAGAGTTCACGCAGTTCCATGGCTGCGCGGGTTCGGCCGTTGACTCCAGGAAGCTCTTCGATAACCCGGCGGGCCCTCGCACCGATGATCGAAGTCCTATGGTCCTCGGGGACCTGTAAGTAGGTCTGGACGGCGAGCTGGCAGGCTTCGGTGGCGCTGCGCTCATGGGCGAGACAGATCGCGGCCTCCAGACGGAGGAGGGCGGGATCGATGCCGGTACGTGCGGGGTACAGGGCCAGTGCCTCTTCCTGGACCTTGCGCGCGCGTGAGCCTTGGCTGAGGGCTGTGTATGTGCCGCTCAGGTACAGCAGGAAGCGGCGCCACGGGAAACCGAAGGCGTCGTCGTCCGGGCTGGGCGGCATCCTGTCGTAGATGGCGCGGGCTTCGCGGATGCGAGCCTCGGCGTCGGCGGCATTCCCCTGTTGGGCGAGTGCCCTGGCTTCGGCGGCAGCGGCGAAGGCCGCCGTTGCTGACGGGCGGTGCTTCGTCATGAGGCGCGCTTCGCGGGCCAGCGAGACGGCGGCGCTCAACGGCCCGTAGTAGTACGGCAGCATCGCAGCCTGGGCCCTTACCCTGGCTCGCAGCTCCGGATTGCCACTCTCCTCTGCGGCGTGCCGGGCTGTTTCATACCACCCCCGGGAGCGGCGGTTGTCGCCCAATTTCATCAGGGAGTCGGCGATGAGCGTGGCGAGCACTGCTGTCATCTCGGTCAGCCGGATCTGAACTGTCGTCGTCTGCCGCTCCATGGAGTGGCTTTCCACCTCGGCTAGTTCGAGCAGAAGCTGGGCGAGCATCTTCGCTGGTGGCGTGTACAGGTACTCCTGCCTGAGCAACAGCAGCCGCTCTTCCAGAAGATCGAGTTGCCCGCCGGCGACGCTTCCCTGAGCCAGCGTCCGATCGGTCGCACGGCGAGCGGTATCGAGGTGGGCACCAAGTTCCGGCGGTACCGACCCAGTGCTGTCGTCGGTCTCAGTGAAGGCGACCGAGTGGTTCGCACGCAACACCGTGTCGGGAGCGCCCGATGAGCCCAAACCCAGGTCGAACGGAGTGCACTGGTAGTACTGGCACAGCAGATCGACCGTGGTCAGCCTTGGTGTCCTACCCCCGGTTTCCCAGGAGCCGAGCTGATCGCCCTCCACCCGGGGTCCGTCATGATCGTGCTGTTGTGCGAGCTGCCGCAGCTCCGTACCCGCCTGCGCCAGAGTCTTCCCGCGGGCGAGGCGCTGCGCGCGTAGCTTCGACACCCCGCAGTGCTCGTGGACGAGATTCGCGATCTGCTGCGGTGTCTTGCCAGCGGCTTCCTCGCTCAGGCGAATCTGGCGCGCGCAGGTGGGCTTGTGGGGCTGGAGGCTGTTTACTCCTCTGTGTAAGAGGTGATCTTGCTGGGTGCTGGTCGGGCCCTGGCTGACACCAGGAATGTGACGCACAGTGAGTGACCTGA
>NZ_JBHWKX010000185.1:0-2726 GCF_042730885.1 Streptomyces sp. NPDC059909 | reverse complement strand
CCTGCGCAAGCACTCCCGAGACGCCACCCGACCACTGACCACCCTCGGCATCACGTGATCAAACCGGACAGATCCCCTGAACGACGCCGCCCTGCCTCAAGAACCTTCTCGAGGTCGCGCTGCGCTCGCTCCCTGACCGTCAGCTCTGCATCATCGGTGCCCACTGCAATGGCGATTCCCCCGACGAGCGCAACAGTCGCCAGAATGGCGCCGATTGCCCATCTTCCCTGTCTCCCCATGCGCGCGCGAGAGTAACAGCCGCCCTCCCACGCCACACGCCCCGCAGTCTCCAACTTCCTTCGTTTAGCGGTGTCCCAGGCGCGCACTCGTCACCTTCCACGAAGTGGCCGGACGCCAGCTCGCGGCCATGAGCAATCAGGACCTGCAGCGCCTCGAGCCGCTCCTGGTCGCCATCTCCATCAACCCGAAGATCGGCGATCCGCTGCCGAACAGCCCACTGCTGCGCGACTACCGCGAGGGCTCTGCTCGGGTTGTGTACTACGCGACCACGCTCGGGATGGTCATCGTCGTGGCGTACGCCGAAGCCGGAGTCGCTGCCAGGAGCGCCAGCAGTTTGCGCCCTTCCAGGCTGCCGCCTTTCGGCACCGTACAGGCCAGTCGGACCTTGGTCCGGAACACCTGCGGGGCGTTCTGGACCAAGGTCGCGTTACTGCTCTCAGATCTGGAAGCGCGTCTTGATCGGATAGTGGTCCGACTGCCCCGCGTCAGCGGTCACGTCGCATGCCGAGATGATCGCGGAGGATGGACCGAACAAGTAGTCGATCTTGATGCTTCGGCCGTCCAACGGCTTCGTGACCTGACCGTCGCGCGGCCGAGTGCTCGACTCCCCCTCGTCGCATTCCTTGTCCGCCGCGTAGGCGGACGTCATTACGTCCTTGGGAGTGTCCGGCGAGGCGGAGTCCGGCGGGACAGAGTTGAAATCGCCGCCGTAGACGGTCCGATAGCCGGCCGGAGTGTACGAATGGACGATCTCCTGCAGCTTCGCGCCTTGTTCCCTGCGCTTCAACCCCTCCGGGTCCTCCTTTGCCCCGCCGGAGCTGAAGTGGGCCGCGCAGAACTGCAGGGCCTCGTTCGGGAGAACAGCGCACATGGCGGTCCGCTGTTCCATACGCTCCCACTTGCCGTCGATGGTCTGGTTCTGCGGCGAGGGCAGGTCGTACGACGTGTACCAGACGTTGGAGTCCGGCACCGCGAGGGCGATGCCGTAGGCGCCCCGGTCCTTCCAGCCCGATGCCTCCGACCCGGCGTTGTGGCAGGTCTTGGCAGCCTTCACGGATGAACCGTCGACGGTGTACTTGATGGGGGCGAAGCGTACGTCCCATCCGGTATCCGTCTTGGTCTCCAGCGCCTTCTCAATTTCCTTGGCGTGCGACTCGCAGAGCTCCTGGAGAAAGACGGCACGGTACTGCTTCGCCTCCGCTTCGGAGCCCAACCGGGCAGCGATCTGGCTCCCCAGGTCCGCGCCTTCTACCCGGAAGTTCAGGCACTTATCGTTGCTATTGGCGCAGACATTCCACGACATCACATGGAAGTCGGCCGCTGGTGCGGGGGAAGCGGGACTGGGGCGTCCCCCTTCGTCGCTCGCGTTCTCCTCGCCGAGGAAGACGAGCTCGAACTTCTCCCAGGACCCCACCGAGCCCGCCCGTGCCCGAAGCAGCCCGCTGTCGGTTCCGGCGTCCTGCACCTCGGCGGTCACGTACTTGTAGCCGTCGTTCGTCCAGGCCTTCAGGGCGTACGTACCGTCCGTCTGCTTCTCAAGGTGGAGCTTCTCCCACTCGCCGACGGTCGTGCCCCGGGCCCGGAGCATATTCTCGTGGCTGCCGGTGTCGTTCCGCTCAGTCGTGACGTAGTTCCCGTTTGCTTCCGAACGCAGGGTGACGGTCCACCCCTTGTCGTCGGTGTGCAGCGTGAACTTCTCCCAGGACCCCAGCCCTTCGGGAGAGGACGCCGACTTGCGCGCACGCAGCATGCCCTCCGTGTCACCGCTGTTTATGACTTCCGCCGACACGTAAAGGCCGCCAGCGCCCACGGACTTGAGCGCGTACTTATCGCTGGCCGTGACGGGCACCGGCCGTGCTTCCGCCTGTGCCTGCACGGCCGACATGGCGATCACCGCAAACAGAGCGGTACACAGCACCGCCAAGCGGCTCACTATCTGTCTCATGCACCCCCACCTAAGTACTGTGAACAGTCAAAACATGCACCATACGCACCGCCCCGGCCGCGAGCAAGATCGCGAAGGGCCGCAGGGTCCACGGACAGCATCCGTGGACCCTGCGCGCTCACCACCCACGACAACCCATGACACGAGGACACGGATCGGATCACCCCGGTCGACTTCACATGGGCTGGCTGACCAGCAGGCTTTAGCCTCGCGCTTTCACGAAGACGGAGTGGGCCGCCGACGCATCACCCGCCGTACTCACCGCTCTCGGCGGCCCGGGTCGCGAACCGTCCGGTCCCACCGCTCCGGCCGAGGCCACGGTGCGCCGGGTCCTGCAGCGCGTGGACGGCGATGCCCTCGACACGGCAATCGGCACCTGGCTCGCTGCCCGCGACCCCGGCCGCCCGCGACCCGGTCAGGACCGAGCCCGGCAACCCCGTCACTCGCTGGCCGTGGACGGCAAGACCGTGCGCGGCGCCCGTCGCGCCGACGGCACCCAGGTCCACCTGCTCGCCGCGATGACCGGCACCGGACTGGTCAC
>NZ_JBHWKX010000184.1:0-2971 GCF_042730885.1 Streptomyces sp. NPDC059909 | reverse complement strand
CGCTGGTCACACTTCCGACGCCGCAGCCAAGCCCGCGCCCGCCGCTGCCATTACCAACGCCGAGGCCACGACCCCCACATGCGGTTGCAGTATTAACGCTGATGGTCTTGACCCGGCCCCGTACAGGCCGGTGCTGGTGCACACGAATGTGCCCGACACCTTGCAGCCGGACGCGGGGCACCGGGTCGTGCGGGGTGGAGTCCCACCGGCAGCCGTCCCCGTCCTTCGGAAAGTCCACCGTGTCGAACCAGTTCACACCACGGAAGCGAGGATAGCCCGGCTTCTCCCCGGCCTTCACCCGGCGGAAGAACGCAGCGAATGCCTTGTCGAGACGGCGCAACGTCGCCTGCTGGGACGAGAAGGACCAGCGGCCCTGACGCTCCGCATCGAACGCCCGGATCTCCTTGAGCTGCGCGGACTGCTGCCCGTACCGGACCGTGGCCTTCGACACGTGCCGCCAGGCGTCGCGACGCTCCTGCAACGCACCGTTGTAGAGGGAGCAGTGATCCCGCAGCATCTCGCCCAGCGCGGCGGCCTGTCGGACGGTGGGACGGAGAAGGAACTTATACGCGCGGTGCACGCCCGGCCTCCTCCTCCTTCTGCTTCTTCGTCCAGGGCCGTTCCCACTGCGTGTTGATGTACTTCTCAATCGTGTCCGCGCTGACCGCGCCGACCGAGGCGACGAAGAACGACGACGACCACAGCGTCGGCATCCGCGACTTCAGATGCGGGAACTCCTCCCGCAGCACACGCGAGGTGAAGCCCTTGAACTGGTGCGCCACATACGACGCGGACGCCTTCGGATCGTGCTTGACGAACAGGTGCACATGATCGGGCATCACCTCAAGGGCGATGATCTCCCACCCCTTCTCAGCGGCCTTGGCCTCGATCAGCTCACGCAGCCGGACCGCGACACGCCCACCAAGCACCCGGCGACGGTACTTCGGACACCACACCACGTGCAGCCCCAAGTCATACACGCCGCCGGAGTACCGGCGAACCTTCCGCGTCACAGTCACATGATCACTATACACGTGCCGCACATCTAGCCGAGGTCAACAGCACAGATCCATATGCACAGTTGAGGTCAGAGCAGCCCAGAGAAGCGATTCCCCCACCGGATAAATCCGGTGGTCCCCTCGCTAACTATTCGATGGATCTCGAGGATGCTGGGAGCAAGGCCGCCTTCCTCATCCGCGACCGGAAGCGAAGTACACGGACGTCTTCGACGCCGTGTTCGCCGGAGCGGGGTTGAAGGTCGTCACCACCGGGATCCAGATGCCCCGCATGAACTCGATCATGGAGCGATGGATACAGACGTGCCGACATGAGCTACTGGACCGCACCCTGGTCTGGAGCCAGCCGCGCCTGCTCCATGTCCTGCGCGAGTTCGAGTCCTTCTACAACGGGCATCGGCCCCACCGGGCCTCACGAGCGCCGCTCCTCTGCGCCCGATACCCGAACCGATCACTGACCCCGTCCGGCTCACAGAACTTCACGTCCGCCGACGAGATCGACTCGGCGGGATCTCTCACGAGTACCAATATGCCGCCTGAGCTGGGCGGATGACTAATCGGCACCCGCAACGGCGCCAGGGGACGGCGGGAGGGCGAACCTGCCCGTTTTCGCTGCGCGGCGCATGTCGGCCCGGATCATGAGAGGTGTGTATGACTGGTCCGACTGCTTCGATCCTCATGAGTTGCGCATCCGCCTCGATGTGGCTCTGGAGGAGAACGCGCAGCTGCGCGAGGAGCTCACCCGAGTGAGGACGGACAACGCACGCCTGCGTGACCTTCTGGGCAAGCAGGCCCCCACCGATCCCGCTGGCATGCCGCCCCTCCCTGAGCTCAAGCCGGCGTTGCCGACCGCTCTCTCAGCGGCGCCTCCGCGGCGCGGTGGCTGGACGGCGAGCAGCCCACCCGCAGCCGCTGGCGGACCCTGGTCACCGCGCGGCGCGAGTACCTGCGCAACGCGCGCTGAGAATGCAGCCGGCGGCCGCTTCCAGTGGAAACGGCCGCCGTTCCTGCGACGTGCGCCGGCGTCTGGATGCGATGCGATCAGGTGGGATTCAGCGGGGTGATGCCCGTTCCCACGTACAGCTCGGGCTCAAGTGACAAAACCGTGAGCGGCTCACCAGCCTTGACCGCCTGCCAGGCGATCGCCGCCGCGTGAGCCACCGGCCAGTCCACGCTCGGCCAGTCCATCGCATCGACGGCGTGCGCTGTGCTGAAGGGGACATTCTCAGCGAACCGCAGCGACGCTGCGTGCTTGCCCGCTCCTGCAACCTGACGCTCAGCAGCAAGGACGGACAGCGACGGAATGAGGACGCGACCGGTGCCACGCGAGGCCTCGATGTACAGGCCGGTGAAGAACGGGTCCGCCCGATACAGGGCGGCCAACGCGGTGTGGTCCAGGACGGCCGTCAGATTCATGCGGCGGCGCTGCCCTGATGGGCGCGGATCTTCGCCCAGGCGTCTTGGCCAGCCTGCTCGACCTGCTCGGTGTACTCGATGCCGAGCTCACGAGCGGCCTCGAGGGCGCGCTGCTCGCGCTCGGCAGCCGTGAGCTCGCGGGTAGCGAGCTCCTCCAGCAGCTCCGTGATGGTGGTGCCGCGCTCGTCGGCCAGGGCGCGCAGCCGGTCGCGCACGGCCTCGCTGGTCTTGATGCTCGTCGGCTTACTCATGCAGAGGATTCTACCGCCGGTAGAACTCACCGGTCTGCCTCTCTGCCCCTCCTTGTGGTCGGGCGTTTTTCACTTGGCGGATAAGCGCTTGAGTTGGCGGATCAGTAGCTGACTCATCGGATCTTGCGCAGTAGCGCCCCGGGCCGTAGGCCACGGCTCTCCGAGACCCTGGAGGCAGGACGCTGGTCCGATCCCCCAAAGCATCTGGGGCCCTTTCGGGGCGGCGTGATCTTGGGGAAAACTGGGTGTGCTGTCCGGTCGACGTCGGCTGGCCTTAGCGCGGGTGAG
>NZ_JBHWKX010000183.1:0-3049 GCF_042730885.1 Streptomyces sp. NPDC059909 | reverse complement strand
GCCCATGGGGCTTGCTTGAGCCGGTTGCTCGGAAACGGGCATGGCCGGTTCTGAGGGGGGACCGCTGCAGCAATGCAGCGGTCCTACCCGACGAGATCTGGTTCGGAATCCTGACCCGGCAATCCATCCGCCGCGGCACGTTCTCCAGCGTCAACGTCCTGATCAAACAGATCCGCGACTACATCAACTCCTGGAACACGACGGCGAAACCGTTCACCTGGACCGCGACCTCCGGCGAGGTCCTCGCGAAGGTCCGACTCGTCGCGACCAACGTGAAGAAACTCGTCAATAACAACTCGAACTGACATGAACAGGATCACGAGACACTAGGCGGTGAAGGCCAGCGTGACGTCCAGCTGCCCGGAGTGCGGGGCGTCGTGGATGGTCGGGGTCGAACGTCCTGCCTCGGCAACGTACTGCTCTCCCCGCTGCCGCAAACGGGCCTGGCACAGGCGGCGCGCGGTGGACGCCGGGTTGTGAGACCGCGCATTCGGCGGCTGTCATGGTGCTTCACTGCCGGGACCGTGCGCCCCGGCCGGGGCCTGGAGCCGTCCGGATGGTGCCAAGTGACGAGTCGACAGGGGCGGTTGACGGCATGGAAGGGTGCCGCACCCGGGCCTGTTGGGGTGGTGTCCGGATGCCCGCGATGGTCGGCAGTGTGACCCGGGATCGCTACGACGAGCTGGTCAAGCTGGGGCGGGACTGGGTGGCCACGATGAGCGGCGCCCAGTGGCGTCTCGGTGACGCGGCCATGGAGATCGAGCCGATGCGCCCGTATGGGGGTGCGAATCCGTCCGGACGGGACGACTTGTTCACTGTCAGCGAGGCCATCCGGATGTTCGCCGAGGACGTCGGACTGGCTTACACGACGGTCCGGGGCTACCGGTGAGTGTCCTCGCGCCGGCCGAAGGAGCGCCGGCGGGCGGACGTCTCGCACACGATCCACAAGGTCCTGGCCAGTATCCCGGATGAGCAGGAGCGGTTCGACACGGTCACCAACCCCCCGCCCAGCCCGCGCGGCGGACAGTCGAGGTGGACGCACGACAGCGCGAAGCGGGTGGTGGGCTGGAAGGTCGACTCCCCGGAGAGCGTGCAGGAGAAGGTGGAGGCGATTCACGACCTGGCCGCCGACGACGCGGTGGTGACCACCGACTTCCTGCGCCGTCCGGCGGTCGCCTCGAAGGCGATGGCCGACGACACCGCCCGGCATGCAGTGAACGAAGCCCAGTTCGACCGGTTCCGCCAGCAAGCCCAGTTCGTGCAGGAGGAGGCGGCCCCGCAGCTGCAGCGCATGGAGCACAGCGCCCAGTTCATGGACCTGGTCGCGGCCTGCGCGCAGTTCGTCACCACGGCCGGCAGGATCGTGCCGAACCTCCGCGGCGAGCACTACGACGGCGCCGAACGCGACACCACTGGCCGGGGTCTTGCGCGGGTACGCGCCGCGGCCGACTGAATCGAGAACGCCGCCATGCGCGGCGAGGTCGACCTCGACGAGCGGCTGGAAAAGCTGCTGAAGGGCTCGGGTGAGTAGGCGCTGGGGCGGGGGGTCCCCGCTCACGTCCACGCCGAAGCGATCCTCAACGCTCTTCAGGAAGCCCGCCCCGCCGGCCTGACCATCGCCCAGCTGATGGCCGCCACCGAACGCATCCGCGCGCAGCTCCACACCGGGCTCGCGCATCTGCGCAAGGTCGCTGCCGCGAAGGGCCTGCCGCCCGTGACCTGGGACAGGAAGTGGGGATACCGGCTCCTGGACGACGCGCCGGAGGTGTGGATCGGCTACGAACGGGCGTTCTTCGCGACCGTCCACCACCGGGTGGAGAACTTCATCGCCGGGACCCTCCTCCCGCACCAGAAGAAGACCCCCGACGACCCCTACGTCCGCACGGTCATGGCACAGATGGGGGCGATCGAGTCCACCCTTCAGCTCCTGGCCAACCTGGAGTGAACCGACGGAAGACAGGCAACGGGCCGCGATCGCCCAGCAGTTGGCCCCATTTACCGGTCGCGGCCCGGCACCGTCATGCTGCTGCCCCGCTACCACTACCCCTCCGACACCAGCGACCTCGAATGGGCCCTGCTCAAGGCCCTCCTCCCGACTCCCGCCTGCCAGACCCCGAAGAGCGGCGCCCCGGAGAAATGGCCCCGGCGCCGCATCGTCGATGCCATCCGCTACATCACCGACAACGGGGCCAAATGGCGCGCTGCCCGCCGACTTCGGCATCCCCCGGCGCACTCAAGACGATCCTCGATCAGCTCCGCCGACGACTACGGCTGCGCCGCCGACGCTGTCCCTGGCCGGTCCGGGTGATCGTGGACTCCCAGTCCGTCAAAGGAGCGGAGACGGTCTCGAACGCGACGCGCGGGTACGACGCGAACAAGCATATAAATGGGCGGAAGCGGCATCTTCTCGTCGACCAGGACGGCCTGCTCGTCGACCTGCTCGTCACGCCCGCCGACGTCCCGGACCGCGACGCAGCCCGCATCCTGCTCACCCGCCTCCACGTCGAACACCCAGAAATCGTCCTGGTCTGGGCAGACAACGGCTACGGAGGCGAGGAGTTCAGCACCTGGGCCCAGGACACGCTGGGCATCACGATCAAGGTCGTCCCCCGCCCCAAGGACGCCAAGGGCTTCGTTCTGCTGCCAAAGAGGTGGGTGGTGGAACGAAGCAACTCGTGGACGGTGCGGGCCCGGCGCAACGTGAGGGACTACGAACGCCTGATGTCCCACGCCGAAGCCCACATCCAGTGGGCGTTCATCACGCTCATGTCCCGCCGCCTGGCCCGCCCCCGCCGCCAGGCTGAAGCGTCGACGGTCACCCTCGCATCCGCCTGAAAGACCAACGCGCTGCCGCTGCCGTTCGGAACAGCAACCATCGACGCCCAACCGAACGGCAAGCGCACTACTGCCCTTCATGTCCCCGTGACCTGCGAAAAGAGGATGTGACACAGCTTCTGAGCTTGAGATTTATCCTCCGCTCTCGGTCGGCTCGTTGAGTTGACCGGGGGTTTCGCCGTTCGGCGGACAGCGGAACGGCCTCGGGGTGATC
>NZ_JBHWKX010000182.1:0-3369 GCF_042730885.1 Streptomyces sp. NPDC059909 | reverse complement strand
CACCGCCACCGACAACGACTGACGAACCACCGAGGCCGCACAATGGCTCACGATTGAACCGTTCGAACTGGTCCCAAATTCAGCCGTTGCCGACAACGTCGGCGTTCCTTCTGCGGGCGTGCGCGCGGTGACGGCGTTCCGGGTCAGCGTGTACAGGTCCCAGGAGTCCGGGTCGCCGATGTACACGTACAGCGTCGGGTGCTCCGGCGTTCCACCCACGTTCCACTCGTCCATGCTGCAGCCGTCGAACGACACCGTGACCTCCTGGGTCCACGGGCTGTCGCCGGCGTCGTACGCCCAGGTACCTGCACCGGTGCAGTCGCGCAGAAGGCGCTGGATCTGCAGCGGCACGCGGCTTGGGACGAGCCACCGGCCACGGCGGCCGACCCGCCCGGCGCGCCCCCACGATGACCCCGAGACCGGTGGTGTCGGCATACACACGAACGTGCACCGGTTGGTACACGCGAACGTGCACATGGCGCCACCGTTCGCCACGGCCCTGTCGCCGCCTGAGCAAAGGCCGATCCGAATGCCGCCACAGTCTGACCGGCCGATAGCCTGCGCCAGTGATGACCGCCGACGATCGCCACTTTCCAGATGCGCTCGCCGCCGCGCTGGCTGTCCCTTTCAGCTACGACGCCGGTGACGGGGTTGATTTCGAGCCCTTCCCCCGCTTCCTGTCTGCTGACGAGACCGCTGACTGGATCCACGCATGGACCGGAAACACGGAACTGACCGGTGACGACTTCCGGGTGTTCGGACAGAACGGCGCCGGTGGCTACGCAGCGTTCTGGCTTGTCCGCCATGATCAGGATCTTGCCGATCAGCCCATCGTCTTCCTCGGCTCCGAGGGCGAAACCGCCGTCGTCGCACGAGACTTGGCCGACTTTCTGTGGCTGCTTGCGGGCGGCTACGGCCCTTTCGACGCGATCCCCTCATTCACCGACACATACGAGCCCGACTGGCGTCCGCGACCCAGCCAGGAGCTTGCCGCCATCGCCGAACGCTTCGCGCCCCGAGGCCGACGCTCGCCTGCCGACGTGATCAAACTGGCCGCCCAAGAGTTCCCTGACTTCGAAAACACGATTGACAAGCTGTGCCGCTGAGTAACTGTCCCCCAGCACAGTAGAGGCCAAAGGTGTGCACGCACAGCCGTACCCTGCGGTGCACATAAGGGTGTACGCCGACAGGTGGTGTCCCAGGAGTCCGGACGTTCAGGTGGAGCACCAGATCGCCGGCCCGCCGTCGACCGCCGAGTGTAGTCGTCGGGAGAGGGATCGTTCGCGCCGGCCGCTTCGGCGACCTGCAGGATCCAGGGGACGTCCATGGTCACCGGGAAGGTCGTGCACCGGTCCGGCATCGCCCAGCGGTGGGGAGAAGGCGAGTGCGATGACGGTGCGGACGATGCCGGCGCGGGCGTGGTGTCCAGCGGGTGGTCGGGAGCGGGTGGCGAGGATCTTCCGGCCGAAAGCACGGCACGGCCGGTTCGGCCGGCTCACGCCTCCGGTCAGGTCCTGGCGGCCGTATCGGTGAGCATGACCACGTCGGTGCCGGGCACTTCGTGACCGTCGTCGTCGAGGAACCCGATGTGGACAGGCTGACCGGTGGATCGCATCCGCCGCAGCGCGGAGGGGCCCGAGGGGCGCGGGCGATGATGGTCGCCCCACTGCTGCAGCGCGGCCAGCACCACCCGCAGGTCGCGCCCCGCCTGTGTCAGGTGGTAGCTCTGCCGTGGCCTGCTGCCCGGCTCCTGATAGGTCTGCGTGCACAGTACGCCGGTCTCGACAAGCAGCTTGAGCCGGGCGCTGAGCAGGTTCGATGCGATGCCCAGAGACGACTGGATCTCGGCGAACTTGTGTTTGCCGGCGAAGATCTCGCGGAGTACGAGAAAGGACCAGCGCTCGCCGAGAATCTGCAGGCTGCGCTCGATAGAGCAGGCCGGCTCGTCATTCATGGGGCCTGACCCCTGCTGTCCGGTTGGCACTGTCCACCTCCCACGTGGTGCCGGTCCCCCGTTTGCCGGCTGTCGCATCGTGCACCGGATAGTCTACCCCCTGGGTTTCCTCTTGCAATTCAGGCGCCTCTGGCTCGGGCATGGCCGCCGCTCCTACGACAGCGGACATGTGCACACCCGCCGACTGGCGTTCTCGCCTCCGCGCGGCGAAACCCCAGCCTCGCCGGTGACGCGGGCAGGTCCTCGAGCCTGCACCGCCGAATCCGCAAGCCCCGTTGCGCAAGGCCTGCACCTGCGTCGGCCGGGTCGATCCCCCCCCCGGCACCTCAAGCCCTGCGACCGCCCGCCGGCCGGGCCGGCACCCTGACCACCCGCCATCTACCCACCCGGCGCTGCCGCAGCCGAAGCCCCTCACAGCTCCCAGCGCACCGCAAATCACGCTTGATCTATCCCCATCCGGAGCATCCTGACTTGCATATCTAAATCCAGACGACTGCTACCCCCCGGCCGCCGGCGGGCGGCAGGCGTGGCCACGGCCCTCGGGGACGGCAGCACCACGACGGCCGGTGAACGGCACCCACGCGCACGGCCAACCATCCGGCGCACCTGACCCCGCAGGACACAGAAGGATGATCGATGGACAGTTCCGCACCAACGGCAATCGCCGCGGCCCAGACAGCCTTCCGGATAGCCGGCACGGCGATCGCCCTGCTGGATGCGCAGGGAACAGTGGTCGGGTGGACGCAGGCCGCCCAGCGGCTGGTCGGCTACTCGGCCGCGGACGTGGTGGGCCGATCCGGTGCCGCCTTCCTGACGGCCGGCGACGACCGGGCGAAGGCATCGGCGTTCGCCGAGCCACAGTGCCCACTCTCGCTGGTCCGGCTTGACGGGGGTCCGTCACCGCGACGGCCGCAGGATCGACGTACGCCTGTGCGTGCAGCCGTTGTCCGGTCAGGACGGCCGGGCCCAGTGGGTCGTGGCGGCGACCGGCAAGGACACGCCCCCCTCGTGGGTGGCGGAAGGATCGGACATGGAGTCGCTGACGGGGGCGCTGCATCTGCCGAGCAGCCTGCCGGTCGGTGTCGTGGTGCGCGACACCGAGCTGCGCTGCACCTGGGTCAACGACACCCAGGGCCTCATGGACGGCATCCCTCTTGAGCAGCGGCTGGGGCGCACGCTGACGCAGGCGGCACCCGGCACGGCGGCCGAAACGCTCGAGACGGCGATGCGCCAGGTGCTTCAGAGCGGCGTCCCGGCGATCAACAGGGAATACCGGGCCTTCCTGCCGACGCATGCGCGCCGTGAACCTGCGCTGGCGGCCTCCATCGGATAGCTAGCGAGGGGACCCGTGCCTTTAGGCATGGGGGGAATCGCTTCTCAGGACTGCTCTGACCTCAACTGTGCCCACGGGTCTG
>NZ_JBHWKX010000181.1:0-3389 GCF_042730885.1 Streptomyces sp. NPDC059909 | reverse complement strand
GAGGTTCCCGGCCCGGATGTTGGCCTTCAGCGTCGAATAGGCGTCGCGGACCTTCTTAATGGTGTGCTGGGCGGCCTGCGACCCCAAACCCCGCGCCTCGACCGCGACGGTGACGGCACCGGCTGCGAGTGGAGCTGACACGCAAGCTCCCGCCCACGGGGGGCAGGCGCAGGACGCAGGGGGAGCTTGGGAGAAGATCCCGACGGTCCGGCTAGGTCTGTGACCTGCGCAAATAACCCGGACAGCTCACAGCGCGGCTCTCTGGGCTGTGTCGTGGGCGGTGTCCCGCCGACAGGAGGGTGTTGCGGGCCTGCGGCGTTGACGGTCGGTGTCCCAGCTGTCCGACTGTCCGGTTGAGGCTGTGACCAGCGAGAACACGCCGGACAGTCCACACCGCAGATGTCCGGGGTGTCCGGTCACCCATCCGCGGACGGGCTCGAAGAGCTGACCACGTCAACGGGCCGGACGGCCGCAAGGGAAGGCTTCCGCACTCGCCGGTCGCAGACGGGCTGCCCCCGAGTGTTGCGGCCGTCGGCGACGCTGTGCGGCTGGATGGTGGGGCAGAAAGCGCAAACTTGCTTCAATCCCCGGTGCCGGTATCTCGGCGGTGGCAGACTCCCTGCGAAGAAATGGGGAGGGACCATGGGCTTCGGCTTTCGCGTCGGTGTACCTGGATTGAGCGTGCGAGTCTCGACTCGAGGGGTACGGACGTCCGTGGGGCCCCGGGCGGCACGGATCAGCATGGGGGGCGGCGGCACCCGGATCTCATCCGGGCTGGGGCCCTTCTACGCCTCCAGTTCGCTGGGGGGAGGACGCCGGCGCACCAGTACGAGTCGCACCACCCGTTCCCGGGCCGTCGCCCCGTCGGCGGCACAGTTGGACCGCGCTCGCCGTCAAGCCGAGCGGGCTCAGCAGGAGGCGGAACGCGATGCCGCGATCGTGCAGTTGCGGGAGCTGCGGCAGCAATCGACCAGCGTGCATTTGCAGTCCTTTCAGCCGGTTCACCAGCCGGTGGTACCGGGGCCTCCTCAGCTGGGGATGCCCTGGGCCCTGGCAGAAGCACAGGCTTTCCACCTCATGGGGCTGGGCGTGTTTGCACGCGCTGAGAAAGCGGCGGCGAAGAGGAAGGCTGAGGAGGACGCTCCGGCCTATCTGGCCGCTGAACAGACTCGCCTCCATGCCGTTCACGGGCAACTGGCCGCCGAGGCCGAACAGTGGTGGCAGGCCCTCGTGGCGAACGACGAGGAGACCGTCTGCGAGGTGGTCAACTATGCCTTCGCCGACAACCCTGCCGCGGGTTGCGCGGTAGGAGTCGACGGCTCGGTTCTGTCTGTAGTGATGCGGCACCAGGACATCGACTCGTTGCCCGGCCAGACGCCTGGGGTCACGTCCAGTGGGCGCCCCACCCTCAAGACACTCAATAAGCGAGACCGCACCCTGTGGTGGCTCACGTCCATGGGGTCGAACATCATCGCTACGCTCAAGGAGGGATTCGCCACCGCACCGGGGATCAATGCCATCGACCTGGCTGTGCTCACACGACTGCCGGACACGCAGCGACTCGGATTCGTGGCGTATGGCCGCTGGACGCGCCAGGCCATTGAAGCTGGCCCCTGGCGGGAGCCGGGAGATGCCCTGCGGTTCCTCGACATCGGCCAGGACGTCGCATGCTCGGTCAGCACAACGGCTTCCGGCAACCTGCCCACCACGATTAAGCCTCTGGACACCAGCCGACTGCCCGGCCTGCAGAACCTGCTCGACCACGCCCAGGACGAGGCCAGTTCTGGTGACACTTCCCTAGCCGATCTGGACGGGGACCTGCGCGCCAACGTCCCGGCGGCCCATCACGCTCCCGCCCAGGATCACTATCGGATTCGCCCTTTCGCCGAGTGGAAGAGTCAGACCTCTCCGTCGCTGTCGCCCGCCCCCACTGCACTGGGGCACGCCGCCCCGACGGTGCTCATTCCGGGACAGACCCTGGCGCTGCCCGAAGAAGCCTGGCAAGGACTGCATATCGCCTTCACCTTCGTCGGCGCCGACGCGGATCTCACCTTGTTCCTGACGAACGGCGAGGGTCGCGTGGCCTCCGACGAGGACTTCGTCTTCTACAACCAACCCTCCGCCGTCCACGGCGCGGCACGCCTCCTGGGCAAGCAGTCTGAAGGCCAGCACACCGTTGAACGCGCAGCCGTCCACCTCGCGGCTCTACCTGCTCACATCCAGCGGATCACGATCGCGATCAACATGGATGTCGATTCCGGCCTCACATGCGGCTCCCTCACTCATGCCTCGCTCTCCATGGACTGTGGCACCGGGGCCGCCTGGGCATTCAAGCCGCCCGCCGATCCCGACATCCGCGCCATGGTCATCGCGGAGCTCTACCGGCACACGGCCAACGACCAGCCCACGTGGAAGCTTCGCGCGATCGGCCAAGGTTGGGCCGACGGCCTTGACGGACTCGCCCGAGCCCACGGCGTAGACGTGGAATGACTCGGGTCCAAGGCACCTCCTGAGCCTGTCACGGGCTGGCACCCGGCGGGCTTGGCCAGCCAGTGTCGGCTCTGGGGTGTCTTTCTCCGCGTGGCCGGGCTACCGGAGCGGCAGCGGAAACACACCGGACAGCTCTAAGCGAATGTGTCCGGGCTGTCCGGTCATAGATGGGCTGCAACCCCCGGGGGGTTGCAGCCCATTAGCGAAGCCGGAGGAACCTGGAGCCGATACGCCCCCGGCGACCACGAACGGTGACCGCCGGAGGCCAGAATCTCAGGCGACCGACGCCCTGAAAGGATCGGTGGGGATGATCTCTGCCTCGTCGAAGAGCTGCTCCAACGCCTCGTGCCCGTGACGCCTGCGGAACTCGATCTCGGCTGTTGTCACGGGCAGGGTCCACAGGATGCGGGCGTGGCCCCCCGGCAACGGGACAGTGTTCCAGGTCGGGTCCGTGGAGATAGGGCAGGCTGATCAACAGGTGATCGCAGGTTGAACCCGGCACCCACGGTTCACCGACCGGCATGCTGTGCTCCAGGTCGAGCTGATGTCCTCCGCAGTGGTAGTAGGCGATCATCGCCATGAGCTCGATGAACCGCTGGTCGCGGACGTGGGCGGTCATGACGAACTCAAGTCCATGACCGTCCTTCTCCATCGCGGCCCAGCACCCAGCGGTCACATAGGCCCAGCTGTCGCTGCGGGGACCGGGACCTACAACGAGAACTCGCAGATCGGGCACCACCGCTCGCCGTTCCGTCCCGAGGTCGTAGTCGACGACCTCCACAGAGTGCCCCTCGATAAGAACGCTGTCGGCAACGGCTGAATTTGGGACCAGTTCGAACGGTTCAATCGTGAGCCATTGTGCGGCCTCGGTGGTTCGTCAGTCGTTGTCGGTGGCGGTG
>NZ_JBHWKX010000180.1:0-3596 GCF_042730885.1 Streptomyces sp. NPDC059909 | reverse complement strand
AACATCGCCCGTAAGGGCGAGGCTGTGTGGACTGCGGGGCGTGAGTCACGCGTCCCTGCCACCCCATAGGGGTGTCTGGACGGAGGAGTCCACCCAGCAGCCAGCTGGGCACTACCTCCAAGCCCGGTCGTTTACGGCCGGGTCAAGTTGACGGACCCGCTTGCAAGTCGGGTAACGTCGGTTTCGATCCGATCATCGGCGTCTACGGGATCTTCACAGGCCCACATCCCGCGTGCGAGAGTCCACCCATGACTGACATAGGCAGACGACGCAAGCTCGGTGCCCTCGCTGGCGTTTGCATCGCCGGGGCCCTGCTGCCCGGCATCACCCTGGGTGCGGAAGATGTGGACGTGCCGCTTTCACTCATGGTCGCCGCCCTCGTGGTCATGCTCCTCACCCAGCTCGTCTACGTCGGCCCGTCCGCCCGTGTCCCGGCCCCGGCGCTGCTGGCCTTCGGCCTGGCCGGGTTCGTACAGGACTCGCTCATCTGGTGGCTGCTCTCCTGGCTCGGCGGGAAGTTCGCCGAGCTGGAGGTCGAGGGCTTCGGCACGATCCTGCTTGCGGGACTGATCACGCGCGTCTCGATCCTCGCGTTCTCCCTGATCGGTACGGAGCCGACGGCGGACTGACGACCCGGCGAGGCCACTCCGGCCGCCCTCCACAAGAACGATCACACCGTTTGAGGGCCGTGCTCCTGAGGTCGGCGCAGCGGGTTTGGCCGGTGTCCTGCCAGGGTTTGGGTTCGTGCATGATCAGGGAGCCGTACGCTTGTCGGCTACTCGGGCAGGCTTGTCCCCTGCCCGCAATGTGTCCGAGTGGCCCCCGGATGCTCGCCACCGCGCTGGAGGCGGAGGTCAACGCCTACATAGCGGAGTTCGCGTACGAGCGGGACGACGCTGGTCGGCGTCTGGTGGTCCGCAACGGCTACCTCCGGCCGCGGAGGGTCACCACCGCCGCGGGGGCGGTCGAGGTGAAGGCCCCGCGGGTCAATGACAAGCGCGTTGATTCGACAACCGGAGAGCGCCAGCGGTTCTCGACCGCGATCCTGCCACCCTGGGCGCGGAAGTCCCCAAAGATCGGCGAGGTGCTGCCGCTGCTCTATCTGCACGGCCTTTCCTCCGGCGACTTCGTGCCCGCGCTGGAGCAGTTCCTGGGCACCTCGGCCGGGCTGTCGCCAGCCACCGTCACCCGGCTGACCGCGCAGTGGCAGGCCGACCACGCCGCCTTCCAGGATCGTGACCTGTCGGGCAACGACTACGTCTACGTCTGGGCCGACGGCGTCCATCTCGGCGACGCCTTCGAACGACGTGACCTGCCCCTACCGCTGGTCGCCGGGCTGGCCCGGTCCCTGCCCACGATGGATGCGCCCCTGCTCGAGCACGCTCTCACCATCCTGGGCTCCACCCGCGATCCGGATGCCCGCCCCATGCTCGAGCCCTACCAGCAACACCCTGTGGACTACGTCCGGAACGCTGCCGACATGGCGCTGGCAGAACTATCCGATCACGGCTTCGGAGGGGGCCCGGACCACAACTCTTGATGCGATGAAGGGGCGGGGCCTCCGCCCCCGCGGGGTGGGTACATACCCGGTGTTCACGTTCGTCATGGCGAAGGAGGCCTCTGATGAGCGAGTACGGCGGACATCAGTACGTCGGCATCGACCTGCATCGCAGGCGCTCCGTGATCGTGCGTCAGACCGCGGACGGCACGCAGCTGAGCGCAGTGCGTATCGCCAACGACCCTGTCGCGCTGGGCCTGCAGATCGAGCAGGCCGGCAGTCGCCCGGACGTGGTCGTGGAGGCTACCTACGGCTGGTACTGGGCAGTTGACGTGCTTCAGGCCGCCGGGGCCGAAGTCCACCTGGCCCACCCGTTGGGTGTGAAGGGCTTCGCCTACCGGCGCGTCAAGAACGACATCAAGGACGCCTTGGACCTCGCCGACCTGCTGCGCATGGGGCGCCTTCCGGAGTCCTGGATCGCCCCGCCCGACCTGAGGGAGTTGCGCGAACTGGTCCGCTACCGGGCCAAACTGGTGGCTCTGCGCAGTGGACTGAAGGCCCAGGTGCACGCGGTGCTCGCGAAGGCCGGGGTCCTCATCGCCGTCTCCGAGTTGTTCGGGACCGACGGCCGCCGCCGGTTGGGGCAGACCACGCTGTCCGGTGCCTACGCCCAGCGCGTGGTCTCTCTGCTGAAGCTGATCGACATCCTTGACGCCGAGGAAGCCGTCTTCAACACCCGGATCGCCGAGCGGCTTCGTGGCCACACCGGCTGTGGGGCCATCCGGTGCCTGCCCGGCATCGGACCGGTCCTGGCCGCCGTGCTGGTCGCCGAGATCGGCGACGTGCACCGGTTCCCCTCCGCCGACCGGTTGTGCTCCTGGGCCGGACTGACCCCGCGCCACTACGAATCCGACACCGTCGTGCGCCGCGGGCACGTCACCAAGCAGGGCAGCAAGCTCGTGCGCTGGGCCGTCGTGGAGGCCATCCAACGCGCCACCACACCCAAGATCGCCGAAGACCGGGCACGGATCGAGGCCCGCCGCGGCAGGAACATCGCGAAGGTCGCCGCGGCCCGCAAACTGCTCACGCTGGTCTACTACGGGCTGCGCGACGGACACATCCGCGCCCTGGCCCGCCAGGCCGCGTGAGCAGCTCGGTGGCGGCAGGCGCGCGGCCGGGCAATTGTCTGGCCCCCTCAACGGCGCGGCCGTGGATTTGATTGGCCCCGCCTGCCCCACGTCGTATCGCTCCATGCGGCCCAGCGCCGCGAAGGAATGACCGGCAGCCGAGTACGGCCCTGCCCTCCCGCATCGCGGGCTGGAGAACAGCGACACGCACAACCGCATGCTCACACCTACCTCGGACCACACCCCCCGGCCACGAGTCGGTCAGCCCTGCCCGATACCGCTAACAACCAGCAGAAACACCACCGTTGACAGAACCCGCCCCTTCAGGAATGACAATTCCTCCAACGTAGGGATGGATCGCTTCTCTGGGAGTGACCTGGCCCCTAGTGTCATGAGTCTTTATTCCGCTATAGAAGTAGGCTGGGCTCATGGCGCGTATGGGTCGGCCGACGGTCGAGGTGGTTCTGGCGGATGAGGAGCGAGAGACGTTGCTGCGCTGGTCGCGGCGGGCAACGTCCTCGCAGGCTCTGGCGTTGCGGTGCCGGATCGTGCTCGCGTGCGCTGATGGCGGTTCGAACACCGCGGTGGGAGCGGAGCTTGGGGTCCACCCGGTCACGGTGGCCAAGTGGCGCAAGCGGTTCGCGGCCGACCGGCTCCAGGGCCTGTCCGACGAGCCGCGGCCCGGCCCGCCCCGCACGGTGAGCGACGAGAAGGTCGAGGAGGTGGTCGTGCGGACTCTGGAAACCACGCCGAAGAACGCCACGCACTGGTCGACACGGGAAATGGCCGCGGCCAGCGGCCTGAGCCAGTCCACGATCTCGCGGATCTGGCGGACCTTCGGCCTCAAACCGCATCTGGTGGACACCTTCAAGCTCTCCAAAGCATCTGGGGCCCTTTCGGGGCGGCGTGATCTTGGGGAAAACTGGGTGTGCTGTCCGGTCGACGTCGGCTGGCCTTAGCGCGGGTGAGCC
>NZ_JBHWKX010000179.1:0-3750 GCF_042730885.1 Streptomyces sp. NPDC059909 | reverse complement strand
CCCACTCCTTGAGGTTCATGCAGTGACCATAACAGCCACTCAGAGGCTATAAGACACACTAGAGTTGACTCAAGCCCGAGCAGTTCGTAACCCCCAGAAGTCCCGCATCAGCGCCGCCCGCGAATTCGCGTTGCAGGCCCATATCGGCGTCGACACCCTCGGCCTGCTGTTGGCCGTCTGGGTCACCGCGGCCGGCGTTTCCGAAAACGCCGACGGCATTCACCTGCTCGCGAACACCACGAAGCCCATCCCCGCATCACCAAGGCATGGGCCGACACCGGCTACCGCACCAAGGCCATCGACAACGGCACCAACCTCGGCATCGACGTCGCTCACCCGGCAGGCAACCCTCAAGCGGCGCCATAGCTGAACTCCGAGTGTGTCAGTGGAAAGGACGGGACCGCTGGTGCCGATCAGGTGGGTCGAAGCTCAACCCGTTCTCGTCGAGGGCATTGAAGACGGTTGCCCGCCTCTCCTCGAAGACGAAGCCGACGTCAATGTTCCCCTGAGCCAGATCCCTGCCTGTCCACTCGAGCAGTTCGACCTCTTTGAGTGACAGACCCCGCAGAGCGTGCAGTTCCGGCAGAGGCTCGGGACGCCACTGCAGACGGAAATCGAGCCACTGCACCGGACGCCTGGTGTCGATCGTGTTCCACGTGAGGGAGAGATCGTCGAACTTCTGATGGTTGATCTCGACCTGCTCGCCATCGAAGTCGAACAGCACGGGGCAGTCGCAGAACCACTCATCATCCTGAAGGTCCCAGACCATCCAGACGCTCGTGAGCGTTCGTCCGGCAAGGCCACGCAGGCGATGCCCGTGCTCCCTCACAACGTCACTGCTGCGGTTCAACCACACTGGCTGGTAGCCCGCGATGCCGAAATCGAACATTGCGCCATCCTGCCAGAAGTCCTTCACACCGCTCCGAGGCAGCAGCACCAAGCCCGGCTGACCACGAACTTCTCAAACACCCACCCCAGGACAAGCGCTCGTTTGGTGCTCGCCGACGTACTCGCCGGCCTCACATGCAGGCACTGTGCCAAGAGCGCGATGCAGCACACCGCCGCCATGGCTCCCGAACGCCTCGAACCTGCCCTCTCGGAGCCGCCTGTACCGTCCGTCGCCTGCACATGAAACCCTCGCCCGGCGTTACCGAGGGTCTCAACGGACCGCATTTACAGGGGAACGCATCCCATGCCGCCGTGCCAGTGAGCGCCCAATTCCCGGCGACCCGGACGAAGCGATGTGCAATCCGCTGTGCAACAGCCGTACTCTGCACTCACAACAGCGAGCATGTCTCAGATGCCCGTCCCCACTTCTCAGGAGCACACCATGACAACGGAAGCCACCGCAGCGAACAGCATCGAAGCAACAACTGCCCTGCTCCATGAAGAGCTTCCTCAGCTCGAGGAACACCAGCAGGCACTCCAGGAGGAGCTTGCTGCCGTTTCCCAGCGTCTGGAATCGGTCCGCGGCGCCCTGACGGCACTGAGCGCCCTGTCCGCCACCACGGTCCCGCAGCCCCGCGCCGCCGAGGCCCCTGCCCCGGCTGACGCCGAAGCAGCCTCCGCGGACTCGGCCGCGGCCTCGGGCGAGCCTGCCACAGACACGAGCCCGGAACTTGAACCGGCCGCGGCCGAAGCTGTTGTGACTGACGAGCCTGCGGTGACACCGCAGAAGACGGCAACCCCGCGCAGGGCCCGCAAGACCAGCATCGGCACCACGAACACGAAGAGGGCCGCTTCCAAGCCGGCGGACAAGCCGGCGGACAAGCCGGCCAAGCGTCGCCCGGCGGCAAAGTCCGCCCCTGCCACGACAACGAAGAAGAGCACGCAGTCACGCAGCACCACGCCCTCCGAGGCCGTCCAGGACACCGGAGGTCTCACCGAGCAGGTGATCGCCGTCCTGGCCCGCAATGCCGACGTCGCGCTGCGCGCCAGGGACGTGGCCGAGGCTCTCGGCCGCGACGACAGCACCGGCAGCATCAACACCGTCCGCAGCACCCTCGACCGCCTCGTCGCCACCTCCCGCGCCCACCGCGCCGGCCGCGGCCTGTACCAGGCGCCCACCGCCTAATCGGGCCGCCGGCGGCCCCCACCAGCCCACTCGCCCGTTCGGACGGTGAGGATGGCCGTACCGGGAGGCCGCAGTGACCATGAGCAGGGGCGGCCCCATGGCGAGGAGGACTCATGACGATCGCGGTGCTGGGTGCGACAGGCGGGCAGGGCGGCGCCGTGGTCGAAGCGCTTCTCAATGCGGGACACCGGGTGAGGGCGGTGGTACGCAACCCCGCGGCGGCCAGGGCCCGCCCGCTGATCGCTGCGGGCGTCGATGTGGTCCCGGGCGAGATGACCGATGCCGTCTCACTTGCCGCTGCATTCCGGGGCGCGACCGCCGCTTACGCACTCACCACACCCTTCCAGGACGGCCTGGAAGCGGAGATCGCCCAGGGCACGGCAATCATCGAGGCGGCGGCACGCGCATCCCTGCCGCACCTGGTCATGGCGTCCGTCGCGAGCGCCGACCGCCATACGGGCATTCCGCACTTCGAGACCAAGGCCCGCATCGAGCAGGCCCTCTCCGAGACGGACCTGCCGGCCACAGTCGTCGCGCCGACCTATTTCTATGACAACGCCCTCGGCGCACTCCAGGAGGTCGCCGCCGGTGAGATCACCATGGCGCTCCCGGCCGACACGCCGCTCCAGCAGGTCTCCCGGCTCGACCTCGGCCGCGTTGTGGCCGCGATCGTCGCGGACCCGGGCCGATGGATCGGTCGCCGCATCGAAATCGCTGGGGACGACCCCACCCCCGCGCAAATGGCACGGGCCGTGGCAGCCGCAGCGGGTGGCCCCGTGACCTTCCGCAGCATCCCCTTGGAACTGGTGCGGCAGACCAGTCCCGACATGGCCGCGATGTTCGCCTACCTGACGGAGAGCGGCTACCACGTCGACCTCGCGGCCCTGCGTGCCGACTTCCCCGGCATCTCCTGGTTGTCGTTCGCGGACTGGGCCGAGCAGCAGACCTGGCCGGTGCCAGGCCGATGAACCTCGGCACGTCCCTACTGCACGACCATGGCGATGCCCCCTCGCCAGGCGGCCCTACCCGGTTGCCTCACCCGCACCGACACCTCGGTCCGCCCCAACAGCGCCGCCGCCATCCGGGCTCCTTCCGCTCGCCCATGATGCGGCAACGGCCCACCTGCGCCGGGGCGGCGGCCCGAACTCCCCGGCCGTAGGCCGGTGGGATGTCGCTCCGGGCATGCAGGCATGCACCGCGCCCTGTCGCTCGTCGCCCGTCTTGTCCAGCTGGATCTGCAGCGGGACGCGACCGGGCTGGTACCGCAGGCAGTTCACTATCGGGTGCAGCAGCGGCAGGTCGGTGGGCTCCTTGAGTTGGTCAACCGGCGGAGTCGGTGGTGACGGAGGCGATGGCGCCGCCCGAGTGGGAGGCGAGACGCGTGCCGAGCAGGAGGGCGGCGAGCTACTGTCGTTACCCCAACGTGGCCAGGGACATCTGGTGGATCGCTAAGAAATTGAGAGGGCTTGACGCTTCTACGGGTGCGCGTCTTCTTCGGCCGGATCCGGTTCAGGTGCTCCTTGGCGTCCGCGTCCAGCGCTCTGATGACGGCAGCCGCCGCCGGGTCGTACACCCCGACCGCGCCCTCGCCGGCGGGCCCGACGGCGTCGACCACCCTACGCGTCGACAATGTCGACAGGCTCCAGCTCGGTGGTCGCCGTCCTGCCCTCCACGAC
>NZ_JBHWKX010000178.1:0-3930 GCF_042730885.1 Streptomyces sp. NPDC059909 | reverse complement strand
AGTGCCGCGTCCAGCAGGGCCGGGTGGATCAGGAACCGGCGGGCGTCGGCGTGCAGCTCCTGGGGCAGCTCGATCTCGGCGAAGACCTCGCCCTCGCTCTCCCGGCGCCAGACCCGACGTACGCCACGGAATGCCGCCCCGTACGTGAAGTCCCGCTCCGCCAGGCGCGCATAGACCTCGTCAAGGTCGAGTTCCACTTCTGCGGCGCCGGCGGGCGGCCAGACTGCCCTCCCGGTCGGAGCCGCGTCGGATGTGCTCGCGGAGGCCAGTCGTCCACTGGCGTGGAGGAGCCATGACCGGCTCTCTCCCGCGCTGCTGCTGCCGTCGGCGCTGCCGTCGTCGTCGGGACGGGAGTACACGTCGACCGTCCGACGGCCGCCGTCGTCGGATTCGCCGACGATGACCTGGATGCGCACGTTCTCGCGCTCGGGGAGCACCAGCGGGGCGGACAGCGTCAGGTCCTCGATCACCCCGGCGTCCAGCTGCTCACCGGCCCGGCTCACCAACTCCACGAACGCCGTTCCCGGCAGCAGCACATGACCCGCCACCGCGTGGTCGGCGAGCCATGGATGCGTACGCTGCGACACCTGGCTCGTGAAGAGCGTCCGGCCACCGTCGGCGACGTCGACCACGGCACCAAGGATGGGGTGATCGGCCGCCGTCAGCCCCAGGCCACCGGCGTCGCCCGCCTGCTTCACGGGATCGAGCCAGTAGCGCTCGCGCTGGAAGGCGTACGTGGGCAGGGGGACGCGGCGCGCGTCGGCACCGCTGAAGTACGCCCGCCAGTCCACGCGTACACCACGCGCGTACAGCTGCCCCAGACCGGTGACGGCGGTCCGTACCTCGGGCCGGCCGGCGCGGAGCAGGGCGACGGCGGCCACGGTGTCCGGGTCGGTGACGCAGGCGGCGGCGAGGGCGGCGAGGGTGGCGTCGGGGCCGAGTTCGAGGAGGGTGGTGGCCCCCGCAGCTTCCAGGGCACGGGTGGCGGCGAGGAAGTGGACGGGCTGGCGGACCTGGTCGACCCAGTAGCCGGGGGACGTCAGCTGCTCGTCGGTGGCGAGCGCGCCGGTGACGGTGGAGACGATCGGGATCTTGGGCGCGTGGAAGGTCAGGCTCGCTGCGACCTTGCGGAATTCGTGGAGCATGCCGTCCATGTGGGGGGAGTGGAAGGCGTGGGAGACGGTGAGCTGTTTGGTCTTGCGGCCGTGTTGACCCAGCTTTTCGGCGATGGTGGTGACGGCGTGGTGGTCGCCGGAGATGACGACGGAGTCGGGGCCGTTGACGGCGGCGATTCCGGCGCTGAGTTCGCTGCCTTCGAGGAGGGGCTCGACCTCGTCTTCGGTGGCTTGCACGGCGACCATGGCGCCGCCTTCGGGCAGTGCCTGCATCAGTCGGGCGCGGGCGGCGACGAGTGTCACGGCGTCGGGGAGGGTGAGCACACCTGCGACGTGGGCGGCTGCGAGTTCGCCGATGGAGTGTCCGGCGAGGTAGTCGGGGGTGATGCCCCAGGACTCCACGAGCCGGTAGAGGGCGACCTCGATGGCGAAGAGGGCGGGCTGGGTGTACTCGGTACGGTCCAGGCCCTCCCCGCTGGTGATGACCTCGGTCAGCGGGCGCTCCAGCAGCGGGTCCAGGGCGGCGACGACCTCGTCGTACGCGGCGGCGAAGACGGGGAACGCCTCGTACAACTCCCGTCCCATGCCGACCCGCTGACTACCCTGCCCCGTGAACAGGAACGCCAGCTTCCCCGTTGCACGGGTGCCGCGAACGGTGCTCGGTACGCTGTTGCCCGCCGCTATCGCGCGGAGGCCGCCGAGCAGCGTCGCGCGGTCCTCGCCGATGACGGCGGCGCGTTCGGTGAACGCGGCACGGGAGGTCGCCAGCGAGAAGCCCAGGTCCGCGAGGGAGAGGTCCGCGTTCCGCTCGGCGTACCCCGCGAGGCGTTCCGCCTGGTCACGCAGGGCCTGCGGCGTCCTGCCCGACAGCACCCACGGCACGACGGGCGTCGGTGCCGTGACCTCGGCCGGCGCCCGGTCGGCGCCGTCCACCGACGACGGTGCCTCTTCGATCACCACATGGGCGTTCGTTCCGCCGAAGCCGAACGACGAGATGCCGGCGCGGCGGGGGTGGCCGGTCTCCGGCCAGGGCTGTTCCTCGGTGAGCAGTGACAGGGCGCCCGTGTCCCAGTCGACGTGCCGGGACGGTTCGTTGACGTGGAGCGTCTTGGGCAGGACGTCGTGGTGCATGGCCTGGATCATCTTGATGACGCCGCCGACGCCGGCTGCGGCCTGTGTGTGGCCGATGTTGGACTTGAGCGAGCCGAGATACAGCGGCTGGTCGGCGGGCCGGTCCTGGCCGTAGGTGGTGAGCAGGGCCTGCGCCTCGATGGGATCGCCGAGCTTGGTGCCTGTGCCGTGTGCTTCGACGGCGTCGACGTCGGAGGTGGTCAGGCCCGCGTTGGCGAGGGCTTGGCGGATGACGCGTTCCTGGGAGGGGCCGTTGGGGGCGGTGAGGCCGTTGGAGGCGCCGTCCTGGTTGACGGCCGAGCCCCGCACCACGGCCAGGATGTGGTGGCCGTTGCGCTGGGCGTCGGATAGCCGCTCGACGAGGAGCAGGCCGACGCCCTCCGACCAGCCGGTGCCGTCCGCGTCCTCCGAGAACGACTTGCACCGCCCATCGGCGGCAAGTCCGCGGAGCCGCGAGAATTCGACGAACGCGGTCGGCGTCGACATCACAGCCGCACCACCCGCGAGCGCCAGGTCGCACTCACCCCGCCGCAGCGCGTTCGCGGCCAGGTGCAGGGCGACGAGCGACGACGAGCAGGCCGTGTCGACCGTGACCGCCGGACCCTCGAAACCGAAGGTGTAGGCGAGCCGCCCCGAGGCGATGCTGCCCGCGCTGCCGCTGAAGAGATAGCCCTCGTTGCCCTCCGGCGGCAGCCCGGGGCGTGAACCGTAGTCGTTGTACATCAGGCCGGCGAACACGCCCGTACGGCTGCCGTGCAGCGAATCGGGGTCGATGCCCGCGCTCTCCAGCGTCTCCCACACCGTCTCGAGGAGCAGCCGCTGCTGCGGGTCGACGGCCAGCGCCTCGCGCGGGGACATTCCGAAGAACTCGGGGTCGAAGAGGTCCGCGTCGTGCAGGAAGCCGCCCTCGCGGGTGTACGACGTGCCGGCGACCTCCGGGTCCGGTTCGTACAGGCCCTCCAGGTCCCAGCCCCGGTTCGCCGGGAACTCGTCCACCGCGTCGACACCGTCGGCGACCAGCCGCCACAGGTCCTCGGGCGAGGAGACCCCGCCGGGATAGCGGCACGCCATCCCGACGATCGCGATCGGCTCCTGTGCCTTGTCCTGGACCTCGCGCAGGCGCTTCCGCGCGTCACGGGCGTCGGCTATCGCGCGCTTGAGGTACTCACGGAGTTCCCGCTCGTCAGCCACCTGTGGTCAGCTCCCCGAAGTGATGCTCTTGATGACGGATATGGATTACGAGTGATGTGCTGCGCCGTGCGGCAGCCGCACGGCGTGCGTCGCCGGCGGAGGACGCGGAGGACGCGGAGGGCCGGTCAGTCGAGCTCGTCGATGAGCGCGAAGAGCTCCTCGTCGCTGGCGGCGTCGAGATTGCTGTTCTCGTCGTCCGCCGGCTCCTTGCCGCTCCCGCTGTCCGCCGCCTGGGCGACGTCCAGCAACTCCCGCAGCCGAGCGGTGATCTGCTCGTACGCGGTGCTTTCGGCGGCCGCCTCCTGGATCGCGCCGCGGAGCTTGGCGAGGCCCGCGAGGACCGGGACCGCGACCGACTCGGGCTCGGCGTCGAGATCGAGCCGCTCCAGCAGATGCGTGGCGAGGCCGGCGGGGCTCGGGTGGTCGTAGATGAGGGTGGCGGGGAGTTTGAGGCCGGTGGTGCCGGTGAGTTGGTTGCGGAACTCGAGGGCGG
>NZ_JBHWKX010000177.1:0-3950 GCF_042730885.1 Streptomyces sp. NPDC059909 | reverse complement strand
AACAGGGCAAGAACCTGCTCGACGTGGTTACCCAGCTCTTCGACGGCCGAGGAGCCTGGATCCCCATTCCAGCCTGACCACCAAACCAGTCACGTGCGGAGAACACCGCCAGTGCGGTGTTCATGCTGGGCAACTGGGCGCTGATGGGGCTCGACGCGGTGGAGGCCGTGTACCGGGAGCGCATGCTGTTCCAGCAGCAGAACGAGGCCGAGGGGTACGTGACGTGGAAGACGCCGTGGATTCCGGTCTGTTCATACACCGTGACGGACACCTCCTACGGACTGTGCGTGGACGGGGACAGCGGCACGGTGTGGGGGTGGGAGGAGATCGCGGTGGTGACTCCCCGGTTCGATTCGCTGACCGATTACCTTGAGGAGATGGCCGACGCGCTCGAGGCGCCTGGCCTGGTGGTTGGGCCCATGCCGGGCGTGGCCCGTGGCGCTCTGCTGTGGGGCGAGCCCTCCGACCCTGCCGTCAAGGACGCGTGGGTTCCGCTGGCCTGAGGCCACGCGACGGGGGCCGGTCGTGGTGACCGGCCCCCGCTGGATGTGGTTCGGTGTTCCCGGTCAGACCTTGCGCCAGGCGCAGGTGGTTGCCGCGCTGGTGCAGTGCGCGAAACCGGGGTTGCATCAGCCAGTAGTACGCCCCGGCCGCCGGGTTGAGGTTGGTATCGACGGTGTAGGTCGGCTTGAAGAACGGCAGAACGCAGCCGGGTGCCGCAGAGCCCGAGATGTCGTCGCAGCGGGGGGCAAGCTCCCGCACGGATGTCACGCCGCTGGTGCCGAAGTCCGCAGTCGCGGGGTTTCCGCCGGCGTCCACAGTGGCCGTGATCGACCAGCCGAGGTCGATGGTCTCCTTGCCGGTGCCGTTCCACTGCGTGGTCACGTTGCCGCGCCGGATGCTGTAGGGCGTCCCGTCGGCGATGCTCCAGTATCCGGTGGAGGGATTGTTCTGGTCATCGGTCCACCGGGCGTTGGAGGTGACGCAGGAGGAGCAGTTGTTGCCCACGTTCCACCGGAGGGTGACCCCTTTGAGGACGGCGTCGATGTGCTGCGGGGTGATGACGATCTGCTGGTCGAACTCGGCGAAGTTGCTGCCGCTGTCGCTCTTGGTGGGGTAGGTCTTGATCCGCTGCTCGATGTTGAAGGTCGCGGTTCCCAGAGCGGGCATTTGCGGGTCGGTGTCGGTGAAGATCAGCGTGCCGCTGCCGATGCTCTTCAGGCAGGCGTCGGTGCGGTTCATGTAGTCCTTGCCGGACGGCTTGTCGTAGCACCAGTCCACCAGCTCGGCGGCGGGGGCGGCGGTCGCCAAAGCCAGGTACGGGCTCTTCTTGTCGTTCTTGTCCGGCGGGTTCAGCTCGACGCACAGTTTGTGCCCCTTGGCGTCGGCCTTGGAGCAGTTTCGCTTGGTCCCCGGCTTGGCGTCGCTGGTGGTGTCGGGACTGACCTGCGGGCGCTTGCCCCTCTCGGCGGTTTTGTCGCCGCCACCGTCCCGGCTGGTGGCGGCAGCGGTTGACAACGCCGGGCCGGGGTCGGTGCGCGTGAACTCGACCTCGCTCTGTGCCACAGGGTTGATGGTGGAGGAGGTCTGCGGCGCCGGGAAGGTCACGTAGGGATTGATCTTGAAGTTGGCCCAAGGAGACCAGGCTGTCTCGTACAGGCTGCCGTCGTAGGCGGAGGTGTGGAAGGTGTAGGTCACGCCCGGCTTGAGCCTGCCGTACTCGACCTTGACCTGTGCGGTCTTGCCGGAGGCCACGTAGCCGGAGACCAGCACGCCGTAAGGGTTGGCGTCGGTCAGCTTGACCTGGGCCTTCGGAGTGCCGTCAGGGTTGGTGGTCCACACCTCGAACGTGAGGTTGCTGGCGTCGCCGTCGGCGTCGGTGACGGTGTTGCGCAGAACTGTTTCCGGGGCGATGACGTTCCAGGTGCTGCCGTTCTTGGTGAACTTCGGGCCGGCCGAGGGGGTCTTGCCCGACACGGGGCGGCTGCCGGCGGCTGCGGCATCCTCAGGACCGGCCGCCGGCCTGGACGACGGGGCAGCAGCAGGGTCCTTGCCGGGGGTGAAGTCTGCGGCAGTCGCGGTCGTCGACCCCGCGAGCACGACCACGGCCGCGGCGCCGATGGCGGCGCGGCGCACGAGCCGGAATAAGCGTATGCGTCTCAAGTTCGCATCCTTCTTGAGGGAATATGCGTTCGAACGCAAGCCCATCAGACGCGCGTTCCGGCTCATAGGACGCAGATCATGGTTTAACTTCGCATAGAGCAAACCGAGTTGACTGCCTCCCAGAAGGTTTCGTGGCCCTCATGGGGAGTTACGTCGGCAAACTGCGGCGCCGACGCTGGACTTTGCGTCTGGGGCCGGAGAAGGGAGTCCGCGGCCGAGCAAGGCCATCGCGGACGCAGCGCTGAAAGCTACCGTCGGTTACGTGCTCCCTGTGTCTGCGCCAGCCTGCAGGGCTTCGACGCACGGTCGCCATCCCCGTGCCCATGACGGTCGCAGCGTCATGGACCCCATGGCCGATCATGTGACTTCAGGGTGGGGAACTGGCTGACCGTCGATGGGGCCACCATGTTCGTCACTGACTCGGCTTGGCTTCGGCCGGTCCGGGCGATTTCCCCACGGTCGGGCATTCGGGCGGAAGTCGTGGTTGACCCTCGACCTGGTCAAGGGTTCAGAGTTCCGGGTGTGGAGAGCGAGATGCGCAGCATTGGTGAGATGGCGCGGGACAGCGGCCTGGGCGTGAGCGCGCTTCGGTTCTACGACCGTGCCGGTGTGCTGGTCCCTGCGTGGGTGGATCCGGTGAGCGGCTACCGCTGGTACGCGCCCGAGCAGCTCGAAGAGGCCCGGGTGCTGGCCCATCTGCGTCGGGCCGCAATGCCGCTGGCGGACATCCGGCTGGTCCTGGCCGGGTGGTCCAGTGCGGACACGGACCTGGTGCGCAAGCTCCTTCAGGCGCACTTGCGCCGTCTCGAGCGGGGGCTGTCCGATGCCCGCAGTGAGTTCTCCACACTCCGAGCGCTACTCGATCACAGGGAGAACCCCATGACTTCGCTCCGCACCGCCAGCGTCCGGACGTCCCTCTCCGCGGCCGAACTCGCCGCCGCGCTGGACGCGGTCCGGTTCGCGGTCAGTACCGACCCCGAGCTGCCGATGCTCCGCGGGGTCCTGCTCGACATCGAGGGCGAGGCGCTCCATGTCGTGGCGACCGACCGATACCGGATGGCTGTCGCGCAGGCAGTCACCGCCGGGGATGGCGGCCACCGCGTGCAGGTCGTCGTGCCGGCCCCACTCGTCGACGCGATGCGGGCGCTGCTGAGCGGCGAGGAACCCGTCCAGCTCACTGTGGACGGTGACCGCGTGACGTTGGAGACCGGGGACCGTCAGGCGGCCGGTCAGTGCCTCGATCACGACTTCCCCGATTACCGCCGTCTCGTCCACCTGCCCTCCGGGCGGCAGGCCATCGTTGACGTGGCGGTCTTCCGGGAAGCGCTGAAGACGGGCCCCGTCCGCGCGAGCGAGATCCGCGAGCAGGACGGCGCGTCCTACGACCTGAGCGTGCTCAAGGCGGCGGACGACGGCACGGTGATCATCTGTGAGGACGGTGACGACGACCAGAACCGCGTTGCCGTCAACCGCGAATTCCTGATGCAGGCGCTCGCCGCCGGCGCCCGGGACCACCTGATCGTGGAGTTCGGCGCCCCCACGGCGCCCCTCGTGATTCGCCGACCTGACGACGAGGACACGTTCTCGCTGCTGATGCCGGTCCGCCTGGAAGACTAGGAGCGCGTCTCAGTAACCGTCAGCTGGCCGGGAGGTCCTGATCGGCGGGATCGTTCACGGTCGCCCGGTCAGCGCCTGTGGGGCCGACGGGCGGGTCGGTCGGGCCGGGATTTCTGCCCGCTGAGGCCGGGGCGGCCCGGATGGTCAGCCGATCGCCGCGGCGAGGCCCG
>NZ_JBHWKX010000176.1:0-4110 GCF_042730885.1 Streptomyces sp. NPDC059909 | reverse complement strand
CGCGGGGGACCAGAACGCCCAACACCGTTCGGGGCGTTCGGCTGAGCATGAGTTCTGGCAACAGGACTCACTTCCGCTCAGTCTTTAGGAACGGTGGCCTGGAATCGATGATGTGATCCACGACATGGCGCTGACCGCGCGGTACCTGGTCCTGGTGCTCGCTCCCGCGTTCTTCGACATCGCGGCCGCCATGAGCGGCGGTTCGCTGATCGCCTGGCGTCCCGAGCGGGGCTGCCGGATCGCGCTGATCCCCCGTGACGGCTCGCCGGTGCGCTGGGCGCAGGACGAGGCGTATATGGCACACGGCGAACGCGTACGACGCCGGGCCCGGGCCGGACGGCGAGGTGCTCCTGGAGTACGTCCAGTGGTCGCGGCTCAGTCTGGGCGCGGGCCGTCCCGACGCGCCCTGACCAGCCACCTGGTCCGCACGGTCATCGACCCGGCCCGGCGCACGATGCGACGCACCGTGCTCGACGAGACGCGGCTTGAGTTCCCGCGCATCGACGACCGCGCACTCGGCCGCCGGCATCGCCACATCGGCATAGCCTCCGAGTCCGGGAGGGTGGATCTCCTGCCGGGCGAGTTCGACGGGATCTCCTGGTACGGCACCTCGGCCCCGGCGGGCGGCGCGGGCAGCGGCGTACAGAAGTCGTACGCCGGTGACTTCTCGGTCGGGGAGCCGGTCTTCGCCCCCTCCCCCGGTGATACGGCCGACGACCGCGGCTACTGGCTGACGTACGCGACGGACCGCACCGACGCCCCGAGCCGGCTCCTGGTCTTCCCGGCGGAGGACCCGGCCTCGGGCCCGGTGGCCCCGGGTACGCATCCCCGTGCGGGTCCCGCTCGGGCTGCACGGGACGTGGCTGCCCTCGTAGGAATGACCCTCGCCCTCGTCACCGACCGCCGCACGGGCGTGGAGGTGCACCGCCCATGTCCAACGGGCCCTTCAGGGGCCCATCATGGCTGCCACGCAAGGGACTTGGTGGGGCGGGACGATGCACCAGCCGCACGTGCTCCGCGGCCTGCAGCCTGGCGAGCGACTTCATCACCTCCCAGACCGTCGCCCAATGGGTGCCTCCCCGGCGACCACCACGCCTGCACGTCCGTTACGGCTGGTGCGTCGGCGGGACCGGGCAGGGCCGCCCCTCATCGTGGGGCGGGTGCGGCCAGGCCCCCGGAGCGTGTGCTCCCGGGGCCTGGACGTGACTGGTGCCGGGTCAGGCGGGGGTGATGTTCTCCGCCTGCGGGCCCTTCTGGCCCTGGGTGATGTCGAAGGTGACGGCCTGGCCTTCCTGGAGCTCACGGAAGCCCGTGGAGTTGATGTTGGAGTAGTGCGCGAAGACGTCGGGGCCACCGCCGTCCTGCGCGATGAAGCCGAAGCCCTTTTCAGAGTTGAACCACTTGACGGTTCCGCTGGCCATGCCGGTGCCTCTCAGTCGACAACGGATCCGCACCGCGCGGACCCGGAGGTGATCGCCCTGGTCCTCAGGCACTGCACAGCAAAACGCCCACGCCGGAGCGCGGGCAGGTACTGCGAACCACGACATCTACCCCAGACGCTACACGCCGAGACCGCCTATCACCAGAGAGCAACAGCCATCGAGTGACCAGCAGAACACCACCGCATGCGCACGCCGGGAGCAGGGCTTCCACGCTACTGAAGCCGCAAGACGCCGGGGGCTCGATCTTCGAAGATCTCGATCAGCCAGTCGAATACGGTCGTGCCGTGCTCTTCACGCGCCGCCGCCGGATCGGAGCCGACCACAGGACGGTTCGTGGGGCGGCAGCGCGAGAGGCGGATCTCCACTTGGCGAGAGCTCTCTGAACAGCCCGGATACTCGCGAGACACCTGGTGGTCCCGCCACTCAATCACGTAGCCATCGTCGCCGGGCGTCCCAAAACCACCGCTGAGGCACTCGGCGAAGGCATCGAGGCGGCTCGGGGCCTGGCGCCGGGTGGGTGGTGGACTCGACCCCTGCGCCTGGCCTGGATGAGTGTGCAGCGGAACCTGAGCCGGTCGGCAACGGCATGGGGTTCATCCGGGATTGGTGCCATGTTCGCTGGTGGCACCGCTTCTAGCGGCCGCCCTTACGCTTCTGCGTTGCCGCTCGGACCTCCTCCGTCGCTTCGCGGAACGCGGGGGTCGCGCGCGTGAAGTAGTCGAAGAGCACGTCCAGTTGCTCCGGTGTGTACCCGGCGAGCACTTCGGCGATCCGTCTCCGGGCCGGGCCTACGACCGCTTCGACCTCCACCAATGCGTCGGGTACCGCCTCGACCACGACCTTGCGCCGGTCGGCCGGGTCGGCGGTACGGCGTACGTATCCCGCGCGCTCCAGTCGGTCGATCAGCCGCGTCGTAGCCCCCGTCGTGAGCCCTGTCCCGGCCGCGAGTTCGCCGGAAGTGAGCCTGCCCGCCAGGGTGATGCGGCTGAGCGCGTACCACTCGGATGCCTGGAGGCCGGCCGCCTCCGCGCCCGCCATGCCGTGGAGCCCCACGGCATCGATGTAGGCCCGAAAGACCGTACGTCGGTCGTCCTGCTCCGCCATCGCGACACCGTTCCTCTTGCCTAATATCTGCGCGTGTGCAGATAATGCGTGTGTGCAGTTGCTGCGTCAGTGTAATCAACGCGGCGGCGGCCGTCATCTCCCCTCACCCGCAAGCTGAGAGGCATCCCGTGAATACCAAGACCGTCAAGCGCGCCGCCCTCGTCACCGCCGCCGTCCTCGTCCTCGGCGCCGGCGGCGCGTATCTCTACCTCGGCGCCACCTCCGACGTACAGCGCACCGGAACGGAAGCCTGCGCCGACGTCATCCCAGCGGGCGCAAACCGCGCCGACGGCGAGGCCATCTGCGCCACCCTCAACACCCTCACCGCCGCCTGGGGCGACGGCGACGCGGACGCGTACGGCCGCCAGTTCACCGAGGACGCCACCTACACCACCTACGTCGGCAGCCACTACGAGGGCCGCTCCGACATCACCGAAGGCCACCGCGCGCTCTTCAAGGACTTCGTCAAGGGCACCAAGCTTGCCGCCACTTACCTCGACCTGCGCTTCCTCGGAAAGGACGCCGCCGTCCTGACCGGCCGCGGCGACGACTACAGCAGCGGCAAGCCCAGCCCCGCCGAACTGTCCAAGGTCCAGACGTACACCCTGGTCCGCGACACCGACGGTGCGTGGCGCATCGCAGCCTTCCACAACACCCAGCGGAAGAACGTCATGGAGCGGTTCTCCTTCCTCTACTCTCCCGCCACGGCCCCGAGGGCGGAGAAGTGACCACCACGCCCCACGCCCACCGCCGTGCCCTGATCACGGGTGCCACCGAGGGCATCGGCCGCGCCTTCGCCCTCGCCCTGGCCGCCGAGGGCCGCACGGTCACCGCAGTCGCCCGCACCGAGCAGCGCCTGCTGGCTCTCATGACCGAACTCGGCTCCGACGGACACGACTACCTCGTGGCCGACCTCACCACCCCCGAAGGAATCCGCACCGTTGCGGACGCGTTGGCGGCCACCCCCTACGAGCTCTTGATCAACAACGCCGGCCTCGCCCACTCCGGCCCGTTTGCCGACACCTCCCTCGACCAGGCCCTCCCGATGATCCGTCTGAACTGCGAGGCGGTCGTCACCCTCGCTCACGCCTTCCTTGCCACCGCCTGCCCTGGAGCTGCCCTGGTCAACGTCGCCTCCACCCTTGCCTTCGCCCCCAAGCCCGGGCAGGCCGTCTACAGCGCGACCAAAGCCTTTGTCGCTTCCTTCTCCGAGGTGCTTTGGTACGAGCAAAAGCCGCGCGGTGTCTATGTGATGGCCCTCTGCCCCGGACCGACGGCCACCCGCCCCGGCCTCCACGCCGACGTCCCGTCCGTCCTGGTCCAGCCCCCCGAGGCCGTCGTCACCACCGCTCTGGCGGCCCTCCGCCGACGCCGCCGGCCCACTGTCGTCCCCGGGCGGGCGAACACCCTCCTCGCCACGACTGCCCGCGCCCTCCCCCGTACCACAGCCCTCTCCCTCCTCTCCGGCCACTAGGCCCGTCTTTCGCAGGTGGGGAAACGAGTGTCCAGCCAGCGTGGGCGGGTTGGGTCGACGTCGAGTAGGTCGAGGAGTTGGGCTTGGATG
>NZ_JBHWKX010000175.1:0-4261 GCF_042730885.1 Streptomyces sp. NPDC059909 | reverse complement strand
CTCGGCAGCGACGGGGTCTCGGACACGATCCCCAATGATCAACAATCCAGGCCCGCAGATCAACTCAGCCCGAGACGACCACCAAACCAGTCACCGCGCGAGTTGCGGGCGCTTTGACGTCCAGAACACGACCCCTGCGCCTCCCCTCCATCAGGGCGAGCGGGGTGGGCAGCTCGCCCCGGGGTCGGCTGATCCCCCGGTGGTTTGTGAGCAATCGTGCCGCTGGGGGGAGGAACGGGTGGGCACAAACCACCCACCGGGCCGCAGCCAGGCCACCCCGCACGGGAAGCACCACGCTGGGCTCACCCCGAAGGGAACATCGCCCGTTCCAGCGTCGCGTACGTCGCGCCGTGGTCCGCGAGGACCTCGGCGACGATCCCCGGCCCCGCCGCCAGGGCCAGCAGGATGTGCTCGTCACCGATCGCACGTTCTCGCCGGCCCAGGGCGATCCGCAGCGACTTCACCAGGGCGTCCTTCGCCTCGCGCGAGTAGGGGCGGTGCCCCGGCCGCCCACCCTTGCCCCCGCCCTTGCGGTCACCGGCCAGCGCGCCCGCGCCGTGCGTCTCCTCGACCCGCGCGACGATCTCCGCGACGTCGATCCCGAGCCCGGCCAGCGCCTCCGTGTCCGCCTTCGAGAGCCCGGCCCGACGGCGCGCGTCCACCAGGGACGACTCCACCGACGCGCGCCGGTCCGCGACCCCGAGCGACCGGAAGGCGAACGACGCCTTCGTACCCTCCTGGTCCAGCAGTGCCAACAGCATGTGCTCCGTCGTGACGGAGGCCGCACCCGTCCGTTCCGCATGGACGACCGCGCCGGTCACGACCGCGCGGGCGCCCTGTGTGAACCGCTCGAACATCACTGCCTCCCGTACTTCTTGTGCACGGCCTGCTTGCTGACGCCCAGCTCGGCCGCGATCTCCTGCCACGACCAGCCCTGATTGCGGGCGCTTCTGACCTGGACGGCTTCGAGCTGTTCCAGCAGCCGCCGCAGCGCGGCGACGGCCCGTAGCCCGACCCGCGGGTCATGGTCGCCCGCCCGCTCGGCGAGATCGGTTGCTTCGGTCATGACGTCAACCTACGTTGACACCGGATGACCGTCAACCCCGGTTGACCGTCACGGTCACCCGCGCACCCGGCCGGGCGTACACACGGTCACCCCGCAGCGAACCGCCGGACACCGCGACCCGCCATCCCCCCGCGCTCGGCGGCAGCGAGAGCTCGGTGACGTACCCCCGCGCGTCGTACGAGAGCCGGTACGCCCCCGCCACCGGATCCCATGCCTCCGTACGCACCACGCCCGCGACCGCCCGCGCGTACGGCGCCGCGGTCTGCTCCTTGTTCGTACGGAAGCGGCCGTCACCGTCCACCGCGCAGTACCCGCCGCCGTAGCACCACACATAGCCCGCCCACCCCGAGCTGTAGCGCGCCAGCGAGGCGAGCGCGTCACGGTAGAAGCGGCCCATGTTCGGCAGGGTGTTGTTGAGCGGACCCCACTCCCCCACGACGACCGGGACCCGGTAGGTCTTCGGATAGACGGTGACCGCGGCCTCGTACGACTCGATCCAGCCCCCGGTGGGGTCGTAGTCCGCACCCGCCTCCATGGCGGTGTTGTAGAAGTGCGGGGCGTAGACGACCTTCGGGTCCTTGATCCTCCCGAGCCCCGTCGGGACGCCCTCGCCGACGATCGGCGTCGGTTCGACGAAGACCCAGTTGTCACGGTCCACCGAACGGACCGCGTCCGCGAGGCGGTTGTACATCCCGGTGAGCTGGTCGCGCTCGATACGGCGGGCGGCAGCCGCCAGGTCCTCACCCTCGCGCAGCTCGCCCATCGGCTCGTTGATCAGGTCGTAGCCGAGGACCGCGGGATGGCCCTCGAAGCGATCGGCCAGGACGCGCCACATGCGCGCCTGGGCGTGCCGGAGATCGGGGTCCTCGTACAGGTGTGTGAAGGCCCGCTGCACGGCGGGCTCGAAGTACTCGGCGAACCAGTCGTCCGGGTGCGGGGTGAACGGCAGGCCGTCGGTGCGGGTGGCCCAGGCGGGGATGCCGCGATGCCCGAAGGCCGGGCCGAAGACGTCCTGGTGAGCGTCGATCAGGACCTGGATGTCGTACTTCCCGGCCCAGTCCAGTACGCGTTCGATCTTGCGCAGGTACGACTCGCTGAAGCGACCGCGCACGGGCTCCAGATCGTCCCAGAAGACCAGCAGCCGGGCGAAGTCGAAGCCCTGGGCACTCATGTCCCGGAAGTGCCGCTCGGTGATCGCGGACAGGGCCTGTTCGCCGCGGTGGATCTTGTCCTCGACGTTCCAGCCGCGCAGGGTGAGGACCCGTCCGCGGTCGTCCGTCAGCCGGGGTATGTCCCCCGGAGGGCTGTCCGCACGGGCGGGGGTGGCACCGGCCAGGACGAAGGAACAGGCGAGGACGGCGAGCAGGCGGCGCATGGGTGACCTCCGGCACGAAGAACGACAGTGCCGGAGATCCCATCAGCGCATCTGACGAACCATCAAGAGTTCGTCAGGACAATCTTCCCGAACAGCTCGCCGGACTCCATCTTCTCGAAGCCCTCCCGCGCCCGGTCCAACGGCAGCACCTCGTCGATCACGGGCCGGACGCCGGTCGCCGCGCAGAAGGCGAGCAGGTCCTCCAGCTCGTCCTTCGTCCCCATCGTCGAGCCGACGACCTTCAGCTCCAGGAAGAAGATCCTGGTCAGCTCGGCGTGCGAGGGGCGGTCGCCGCTCGTGGCACCGGAGATCACCAGGGTGCCGCCGGGTCGCAGCGACTTGATCGAGTGCGACCAGGTGGCCGCGCCGACGGTCTCGATGACCGCGTCCACGCGCTGCGGCAGGCGGGCGCCGGACTCGAAGGCGTCGACGGCACCCAGTTCGACGGCACGCTTGCGCTTGGCCTCGTCGCGGCTCGTGGCGTAGACGCGCAGTCCGGCCGCCTTGCCGAGGACGATCGCCGCGGTCGCGACGCCGCCGCCGGCGCCCTGGACCAGGACCGAATCCCCGGGGCGCACCCCGGCGTTGGTGAAGAGCATCCGGTACGCGGTCAGCCAGGCGGTGGGGAGACAGGCGGCCTCCTCGAAGGACAGCTCCTTCGGCTTCCGGAGGACGTTCCACGCCGGGACGGCGACCTGCTCGGCGAAGGTGCCCTGGTACCTCTCGGTGAGGATGGAGCGGGGCTCGTCCGGGCCGACGCCGTGACCCGTCTGGCCGATCACCGAATGGAGCACCACCTCGTTGCCGTCCGCGTCGACGCCGGCGGCGTCGCAGCCGAGGATCATCGGGAGCTTGTCCTCGGACAGGCCCACCCCGCGCAGCGACCACAGGTCGTGGTGGTTGAGGGAGGCGGCCTTGACGTTGACGACCGTCCAGCCGGGCGGCGCCTCCGGCGCCGGGCGTTCACCCAGCTCGAGTCCGGTCAGCGGCTGGTCGCGGTCGATGCGTGCGGCGTAGGCGGCGAACATGACCTTGACGATAGGCCGGGCCACGGCCCGACGGAACCGCGCACGAGTGTGACGCACACCCTCTTGCGCCCCGCGGCCCCCGCCTCCTCCGAGGACTTCGCCCTGGGGGCACTCATGACGTCCCGGACACGAGCCCCGGAGCGGCCTCGGGACAGCAACCGACTCGGCACGGGGCGCCCCGACCACCCAGTCCGTCCGGCGCTTGAGGACGGACACACGGGCCCACCACGCGATGCCGGTACGGGCACACCGGTCACCCGCCCGCCCCGCGCAAACACCACGGTCCCGGGCGCGCAGTCGCGGCCGGGACCGTGGGGGCCCGGGGGCGTCAGCCCCCGGGGGGAATCAGCGGCGGGCGACACCCTCCGTCCGCGCCGCCGCGGCAACCGCAGCCGTCACGGCCGGAGCGACCCGCTCGTCGAACGGCGACGGGATCACGTAGTCCGCGGCGAGCTCGTCGCCCACCACGTCCGCCAGCGCGTTCGCCGCCGCGATCTTCATGCCCTCCGTGATCCGGGACGCCCGCACCTGCAGCGCGCCCGCGAAGATGCCCGGGAAGGCGAGCACGTTGTTGATCTGGTTCGGGTAGTCGCTGCGCCCGGTCGCCACGACCGAGGCGTACTTGTGCGCGACGTCCGGGTGGACCTCCGGGTTCGGGTTGGCCATCGCGAAGACGAAGGCGCCCGGCGCCATGGACGCGACCGCCGGCTCCGGGACCGTACCGCCGGAGACGCCGATGAAGACGTCCGCGCCGGCCAGCGCGGTCTCCAGCGAGCCGGACAGCCCCGCCCG
>NZ_JBHWKX010000174.1:0-4305 GCF_042730885.1 Streptomyces sp. NPDC059909 | reverse complement strand
CCCGCTGCACCGAAAGGGTGCACGGCGGGTTCGGGCCGGGGGCCACTGGAGAAGGACCCGCACAGCGGAAACCTCGCCAGTGGCCTACCGGTACTCACCCACGGCCGCCTCCCCGGCCGGGACTTCCGCCTGGAGCTGCTCCTCCTGCCCCACGCGTTCCGCATCGAGGTGACCGACACCCGACCGGAACGCCGCCCCGGACGTCCCGCCACCGAGCCCGCGTCGCCCGACGTGCCGTCGGGACGCGGGCTGCTGCTGGTGGAGGCATACGCCGAACGCTGGGGCTGGCAGGCCCGGGACGCGTACACCAAAACGGTCTGGGCAGAGGTCGCGCGTTCGGTCTGACTCCTTTCCCGCAGACTTTTCATGCGGCGAAACGCCGCACCGCCGGCCGTCATTGCTGCCGGAGGCGTGTTCCTACCCGCCGAGGTCTGCCACCCCCTGTGGGACGCCCAGCGCAAGCACATTGCCCGCCACCGCGCCGACGGCGGGCAAGTGCGCCCCGAGGTCGCCGCCGCTCTCGACGCCATGCTCGCCGCCCTCGCCCACCTGTCCGCAACGGACACCCCGAACGGACACCCACGGACATCAGCGCACCTTCGACCCATGACCTGGTCACCACCGAGGCACTCGCTGGCCGCCTCGGGGTGACCGGGCGCCACGTCCGACGCCCGGTGGCCGCCGAGGGCATCAAGCCGTGAGGCTCATTGCCGATACCCGCCCGCAGCCGTACATTCGCTCTGCATCGCCATGGGGGTGGGAAGGAAGCGGATGAGCGAGTCGTTCGACGAGCTGGAAGCGCGGTACAGGGCTGCCCTGAATCGGGTGAGCGAGGCGTACCGGGTGTTGCGAGAGGTTATGGGCGATCCCAAGCCGCTCGCTCTGGGAGAAGAGCCACCAGTCTTGACCAAGGCGGAGCGCGACGCACAGACCGAGGCCATGCAGGCGCTTCAGGAGTACGTGCCTCTGCGGGACCGGTACTGGGCGACGCGTTGGGGGCGCGAAGGCAACCCGCCCGAGTCCTGACGCGCATGGACGCGCCCGGCACCTCACCGCGAGGCCCGGGCGCAGCCGTTTGTCTTCAGCGCAGGTTGAGAACCATGCAGTCGTAGACCGGGGCTTCGTCCCATGGATGGGACCGCCCCACCTTCCGATACCCCCACGCCGCGTACGCCGACTGCGCTGGCGCCGCCTCGGGCTCCGGCCGCATCGTCAGCGTTACCCGCTCCACCGAGAGGCCTTCGAGCAGCCGCGTGTGGAGCCCGGCCGCGATGTGGCGGCGGCGCCAGGGCTTGCGCACGGCCAGCTCGATGATGACGAACGTCCGCTCCCCGCACTCCCGGGTGAACCCGTCCGGCATCGGGTCCAGCAGGTTGTCCCACCAACCCGTGTCCGCGGGCAGCCGGTAGCCGAAGGTGAAGCCGACCACCTCGCCGCCGTCGCGTGCGAGCACCAGGCGGAAGCCGGGCCGCTGTGTCTGGAGCTGGTAGCGATCGATGAACTCGGCGACGTCGGATGGCCCCTCGCAGTACGGAGGCTCGACGTACACCTCCTCGTACGCGGGGAGGAACGCGTCCAGCTGTGCGGCCGCCTCGGGCCCCTCGTACCGCTCGTACGTCACCTCGGCCATCTGCCATCTCCCTTCTGCTGGGCGTGCTCGGTCAGTTCCTCGCCCGCCTGGCGGGCGCTCGCCGCGTCCACCGAGGCGAGGAGGTCGCGTACCTCGGTCAGGCGGCGGGTGACGCGCCTGGACTCCACTTCTTCGAGGTGCTCCAGACTGCCGACGGCTTCGGCGGCGCCCTCGTCGACCTCTCCGGCCTGCACGAGGCCACGGGCGAGCGTGAGCCGGTACAGGGCCCGGTTGCGGCCGTACGAGCGGTCCTGATGGGCGAGAGCTGCGTGCAGGAACGGCACGGCCGCCTTGTGGTGGCCTGCTTCGGTGTAGAGCAGCCCCTGCGCGTAGTCGAGCTCGGCGTGCCCGTGGAAGGCCGCCCACTCCGGTGCCGGGCGCCCGTGGTCCGAGCGATCAACCATCCGCATCGAGTCCGCGAGCCGCTTCCGGGCGCTGCTCTGGTCGCGCATCAGCGTCAACGCCCGCGCCTCGCGCGAGGCGATCAGCGACAGCAGCACCGGCGAGCCGAGATTGACCGCGCGTTCGTGGGCGGCGAGGGCGAGGTCGTATCCGTCGCGCGGCCGGCCCTCGTAGCTGGCTTGCATGCTGAGGCTGGCGAGCACCAGGACTTCGAGACTGACGTCCCGCAGCATCGTCGCGGTGGTCAGCGCTTCGCCCCAGTAGCGGCGCGCGGTGTCCTGGTCATCGGCGTCGTAGTACAGCCATGCGCATTGCTCGGCCGTCTCCCCGGCGAGTAGCTGGAGTTGGCGGCCGATGGTGTCCGGGTAGCTGCCTGTGTTGATGACTCGGCGGACGCGGCGCAGGTGCCGAACGGCGAGCGAGCGCACGTCGCCGCCGCCGTACGCGTCGTCCAGTGTGTACAGGGAGCGCAGGCCCTCACGGAGTTCGACGATATGGGCAGTGCCGACGGCATCCGTGGCGCCAACAACCAGGCCGGCGGCGGCGCCGAGCGTATCGGCGACGAAGGCGCGACGGTCCACGCTCACCCCCTCTACGTGCCTGGTTGACGTCTCCACGGTCGCACTCGGTGCCGGGCCGGGGAAGCCGAGATCCAGCGGACTGACGCCGAACATCGCGTGGAGCACGCGCCAGGCGCGCGGCCGGGGTCGGGGTGGAGCGGGCTGCCGCCAGCGCCGGAACTGGCGGTCGGTGACCGCCACCTCTTCTCCAACGAGTGCCGCGGTCGACTCGAAGGCGCGCAGGAACATGGCGGGCTGGTCCCATCCGCGTGCCGCGCACTCGCGCGCGAACGGCGTCTGCATCTCGTCCACTTCGCACCCCCGGTGTGCCTGTTCGTACTGACCGTAGCGGGCCCGCGCAGCGCGAAAGTCCGCCGCGAGCGGGAAAGTCCGCCCGAACGACCGCGTGCAGGTCCGGCCGTCGGCGCCGGACGGCGGTTGGCTCGGTGGGGAGCAGGAGAGCCGAGGGGAGCCGAACGTGAGTACCGTGCGGAAGACGACGATGGACCCGCCCGTCACCTTGACGGATCCCACACGACCGCCGAGGCCGGCGCCCGGGTGCACGGAGTGCGCGGCCCTCGACAAGCAGCGTGCCGCAGCCGAAGCAGCAGGGAACCTCCGCCGCGCCACGGACTGCGAGGTCGGGATTCGCAACCACCCCCACGGCCGCGGTGGCAGGGCATGAGCGGCGCCAAGGGGCGGACGAAGCCGCCTGTCGACGCCGAGGCGATGCGCGCCGTCGTGCTGCGCCTGCTCGGGCCAGACGCTGAACTGCCCACGTACGAAGAGGCCCACGACCTCATCCTGGAACTGCGCGGGCACGTCATGCTGCTCATCCCCGAAGTCGAGCAGAGGGCGGAACGTCTGCCGCGCGATGACGTGCCGCGCGCCTGCGCTCTCGCCTGCCTCGGCGAGGCCCGGCGGCGCCTGAGCGTCGAGGCTGGGCCGGGCCTGCCTGCGGCCGTCGCGCACTCCCAGCGTCTCGCCCGCTCCGTGAACGCGCTGCTCGACCACGTCACGAACCTGTCCAGCGGCGTCCCTGAACTGGGCTGCCCGACGTCGGCCGTTGCCTTGGGCGAAGGCACCAAGACGAGGCAGGGTCCCGCGTAGGAGCCACCGCGCGGGTGATCTCCCTCTCGCCGCCGCGCCGCGCCGACCGTGGTGGCGAGCGGGCCCCGGCTGGCCGCCCGTCCCGGCCGCCGGGAGCAGCACTCGGCCCCGAGCGCGTACTTGCGTCCGTGCCCGGGGGCCGTCGTGTAGGAGGCGGATTACAGCATCCAGGGCGCTGGGCCGGTGCGAGTCGCCCACGCGGCAAGTGCAGACTCGTCGAAGAGGCGTATGCCGTGGCGCGCGCCGTATTCGGCTGCTGGCTTGGTGAATACAGACGTGGTGACGACTACGGCGACTTGCGCTTCCCGGGGTGCGGCACTGTGATGTGCACGTTGATGCGTGCGGCGCAACCCGGCCCGGAGTCCAAGGTACGGTCGGCGGCTCGGCCATGCCGTAACGGCACCACCGCCCAGCCTGCCGCCCCGGTGCGCGCCCGACACTCTCCGTTGACGGCCGCAGCGACGTGTCCTGCGCACCGGGTCGGGCGTGTACGTCGCGGGAGCGGTCGAGCTAGGAGCGTGTCTCAGTAACCGCAACCCGCCTGCGGTTCGTGATCGTTCGTGCGGGATGATGCTGGTATGAGTGGCGGGGATGGACTGTTCG
>NZ_JBHWKX010000173.1:0-4448 GCF_042730885.1 Streptomyces sp. NPDC059909 | reverse complement strand
CTCCGCCACACGATCATGGCCGGGCGTGTTCTTCGCTCAGGTGACCCCGTCGGTGTCGAGCAGGAGATGTGGTCGCTGCTGGCGCTCTACCAGGCGGTTGGAGGAGATATCCGCGAAGCGGCCCCCCGCGGGGGGCCGCTTCGCGGATATCTCCTCCAACCGCCAACAGGTGCTGCCGCAGGACCTCGAACCCGATGCACCTCGTGCAGTACGTGACCATGCGCTGTATACCCGAGCTGCGCAGGAGCATCGACGGGCCACGGGCTCGCGGCCGTGGGTCACGAAATCTGTCCCGTTTCGGGACATGCCTCTTGTCCCGAGACGGGACACGAAGATGAGCTGCTGGTAGACGCGCCCGGCGTGGTGGCCCAACCCGCCGGCGTAGTGCTCGGTGCGGCCCGCGCAGCGGGGCCGCGGCCAACCCGGCCCGCCAGTTCGGCCCCGCCCTGTTCGCGCAGCAGACCCAGGATCTCAGCATCTACCTGCTCGCACCGGTCCTCGGCGCGGTGCTCGGCGCGGGACTGCATCACCTGTTCTACCGGCGGCTGCGCACGCGCAAGCCGTTGACCTACAAACTCGGAGGACGCGATCGCTGAGGGGGCGGCTTGAGTATCGGCGTGCAGCCGAACCGGCCGGCAACGCGTGCGGAGTCGACCTTCGCCCGAAACGGCGCAGGGCCAGGATCCACCCGGGTCCTGGCCCTACATCACCCGACGCATCCGCGCGGCGGCCCAACCTGCCGCCGAGTCACCGACCACCGGCGGCGCCGGCCGAAGGAGCGATCATCGCCGGAAACAGCCCGCCCGGAGGCTTCAACTCTGGATGAAGGCGAGCAGGTCGGCGTTGACGACGTCGGCCTGCGTGGTAATCATCCCGTGCGGGAAACCCTTGTGGGTCTTGAGCGTGCCGTTGCGCAGCAGCTTGGCCGAGAGCGGCCCGGCATCGGCGTAGGGGACGATCTGGTCGTCGTCGCCGTGGATCACGAGCACCGGGATCGTGATCTTCTTGAGGTCCTCGGTGAAGTCGGTCTGGCTGAAGGCCACGATGCCGTCGTAGGAGGCCTTCGCGCCGCCCATCATCGCCTGCCGCCACCAGTTCAAGATCACGGCCTCGTCCGGTTCGACGCCGGGCCGGTTGAACCCGTAGAACGGGCCGGCGGCCAGTTCCCGGTAGAACGCCGAGCGGCGGGTCGCCGTCTGCTTCTGGAGGTCGTCGAACACGCTCTTGGGCAGACCGCCGGGGTTCGCGTCGGTCTGCACCATCAGCGGCGGCACGGCGCTGATGATCGAGGCCTTGGCCGCCCGGCCTTCGCCGTGCCGCGCGAGGTAGTGCACGACCTCCCCGCCGCCGGTCGAGTGGCCGATGTGGATCGCATCATGCAGATCCAGGTGCTCGACTACCGCGGCGAGATCGTCGGCGTAGTGGTCCATGTCGTGGCCGTCGGCGACCTGGGCCGAGCGCCCATGGCCACGCCGGTCGTGCGCGACCACCCGGTACCCGTGGCCCAGGAAGAACATCATCTGGGCATCCCAGTCGTCGGCCGACAGCGGCCAGCCGTGACTGAAGACCACCGGCTGCCCTGACCCCCAGTCCTTGTAGAAGATCTCCGTGCCGTCCGCGGTGGTGATCGTGGGCATGCCTCGCTCCTGTCGCTATCGGGGTTGCCTTGCGGCTTCAGGACCCAAATTCCTCATCGCGATGGCCGCGATCAATGTCGCCCGCGCCGCGGGTTTGAGACCATGCTTCACCATGGGCAGGAGGCCTTCTCGCGAACGATCTGACTCAAAGTGGGGCGGCGCGAACGTTGACGCCACTGGCGAAGACTGGATCACCATTCGCGCGTTCAGAGGCTAACGCCTCGACCTGCCACGTAGGTTCGCAAGCCGGGCCGGCCAAGCCGAAATTAGGCCGAACGGAGGCTGCGGTGCTGCGCGAGGCGCAGGCGACAGTTCACACGGCCCGCCGGCAGCTGACCGCCGCGATCGTCGCCGCGTACCGGGCCGGGGAGTCGGCTGCTCGTATCGCCGAGCGTACCGGCGCCAGCGTCACCGACATTCGGAACCTGCTGGCCGCTGCCCGGACCTCGCGTCGCGGGTAGCCGTCGACGTGCTGTTCTCCGCGTGAGACGGGGGATGTCAGGGCTGGTGAGGGGCGAAGGCCGCGTCGTAGGTTCCGGGTGGGATGTGGAGAGTGGTGGTGTCGTAGTCTCCGAAGCGCAGCACGTTGTCCCTGCGGTGCGGACCGATGGCGGTGAGGTCTTCGCCGAGGATGGTCCAGCCCTCGGTGGCCATCTGGCGCAGTTGCTCGGTCATGTCGATGGTGGTGGAGAAGATCACCGAGCTGGCGACCAGGTCGAGGAACTTGATGGCCTTCTCCTGGAGTTCCGGGTCGCGGCTGCGGAGGTAGCCGTGGGATCCGAAGTGCAGCCACTTGGTGAAGCCGTTGTATGCCTCGGCTTTGTTCGTCGCCCGGCTGATCTGCTCGCGCAGGACGGGGTCGGACAGGTAGCGCAGCAGGACGATGGTCCGCATTGCGCGGCCTACCTCGCGGAAGGCCCGGTAGATCTGGTTCTTGCGGGAGTGGTTGTTCAGCCGCCGCAGCAGGGTGACCGAGGAGACACTGCCTTCCTTGACGGACATGGCCACGCGCAGGAGGGTGGGCCACTCGCTTTCTATGAGGTCCCAGTTGATCGCGGTGCGCGGGTCGGTGGAGAACAGGGCGTCGATGTGCTGGTAGCGCACCTGTGGGTCGGGGCGGTGGAAGGTCAGGTCGTGGAAGTTACGTATGCGTGGGAGCAGGTCGATACCCAGCAGGTGCGCGAGGCCGAAGACCGGGAAGGACTGGCCTTGGGTATCGGCATGCACGGTGTCGGGCTTGGTGGCCGACTCGTTCGCGAGGAGGGAGTCGATCAGATAGACGGCCTCCCAGACCCCGCAGGGGATGAACCGGGAGAACAGCGCGACGTAGGTGTCGGCGACCAGATGGTGGGCGATACCGCCGTATCCTCCGTACCGGATGCTGGTTTCGGCGAGGAGATTGTCGATGACGGTGTCCATCATCGTGCCGTCCACCGCCGCGACCGATCCGTCACCCCACGCGGTGACGAGGTCCAGCCGCATGTAGGTATCGATCACGTCGGCACCGGCGCGACTGAGGTTGTTCGGCGTGAAGTGCCGCTGAGCTATCGCGCCGAGTTCATGTGCGGATAACTGACCGCGCATGTGCCGAGCGGCCTGGGCGGCGCCGAGCCCGCAGCCGTAGGTGAACGCGGTGACGGTGTACCGGGACAGCGGGTTCTTCACCTTCGGATCCGAGCCGGACTGCGGGCGCGGGCGGTGCCACCACTCTGTCCAGTGCGCCGCCCGGGCGATGTGCTCCAGCACGCTGCGGGCCGGCAGCCGCCGCGACAATTCCGCATCGACCGCCTCAGCCGAGGCGGTCCGGTCCGCCCCTGGCGTGCTTTGAGGGAGGGCACCCCGGTCAGCGGATCCACTGTCAGGTCGGCGTTGTCCGGGTAGCCCTCATCCACCTCGGCCGCGATATCGGTCAGCTGCTGCCGCAGGTGTGCCGTGAACCCGTGCGCCGTGCCCGGCAGGCCCGCCTGGGCACAGAACTCCTCCACCTTCGGTACGCAGGCGTCCCAGTCCAGGAGCATGCGGGTCCAGTCGCCGTACTCCTCACACCCGGCCACCGCGATGTCGCCGCAGCGCAGTTCCTCCACGAGGTAGGTGAAGACCATCGCCTCGAAGTGACGGCGCACCAGCATCCCCGGCTCGTCCTTGGCATAGACGGTCTTGAGCCAGTTCTTCGATGCGAACGACAGATCCAGCGGTACCCCTCCGCCCTCCTCACCCTCGTCCGGACCTGCGCCGGCCCTGTGCGGGGTGTCGGGGATCAGCGCGCGGGTCAGGTGCTGATGGGCCAGCGCGTGGTCCAACGCGTCCAGCAGCGCGCGGTCCTGCGACGTCGTGGTGAAGACCAGCATCCGGGCGAGCTTGAACATGGTCGGTCTGTCCGGGCGGAAGAAGCGCTCCACAAGCGGAGTGAAGTTGTTTCCATGGTGCGCGGCCAGGGCTTCGAGCCGGTCGAGTTGGAGGTCGAACCCGCCCGCTTCCTCAACGATCTCTCTCGCCTGCTTGAGCGCCAGCACATCGTCCAGCGAGCCTTCGGCTCCGTCTCCGACGGGGTCCTTGAGGACGGCCAGCACGTCCCGGTAGGCGACCAGCAGCTGCTCGGTTGTTTCCTTGTGCCGCTGCTCGATCAAGGCGAGCTCTTCCTCCGCGCGCTTGAGGTGGCGGGCCATGCGCTTGCAGAGCATGGTCACGAAGTCGTCCCGGGCCTTCGCCCCGTCTCGAGGCTGTTTACTCCTCTGTGTAAGAGGTGATCTTGCTGGGTGCTGGTCGGGCCCTGGCTGACACCAGGAATGTGACGCACAGTGAGTGACCTGA
>NZ_JBHWKX010000172.1:0-4450 GCF_042730885.1 Streptomyces sp. NPDC059909 | reverse complement strand
CGCCCGCCGCTGATTCCCCCCGGGGGCTGACGCCCCCGGGCCCCCACGGTCCCGGCCGCGACTGCGCGCCCGGGACCGTGGTGTTTGCGCGGGGCCGAGGTTGCCCGGTGCCGGGTCGGTCGCCGCCGGGGTCCGCCCGGTGCTCGTGTCCTGGATTGCCGGCCCCCACCAGGCTCCGGGCGAGCTGCGGGCGCCATTGCGTCCAGCACACGCCCCCTGCGCGTCCCCTCGGGCGTGCCCGCGTGGACCGATGCCCGGTGGCCAGCCATGCCGCCGTTGGTCTCTGTGTGCGACCGCCCTGTTGGTCGGTGCGACCGCCCTGTTGGTCGAACGCGGTGCGCGTCACACCAGTGCGCGGTGCCGCCGCGCAGCGGCCGTCCTATCGTCAAGGTGCGCAGTCCGACGGGGCCGCCTGCGTAGCAGATGGCGTTGGTCACCGACTCGCTGACGACGAGTTCGGTTGGTGAAATCGAGGTCGGTCGAGTCCCCACGCGGACAGTTGGCCGGTGACCTCTACCCCTTAGTTGTTACGCGACGCCCTCAGGCGGGCGCGTAGCGCCGCCGCGATCCGCCCAGCTGCCGCGAGCTCGTCCGGCGTGAGCGGATGGACGAACAGTTCGTGGACGGCGCGCAGATGCGGCACCGAAGCGTTGCGGAACGCTTCCCTACCTTTGGCCGTGAGCACCACCTCTGCGCCTCGGCCGTCGGTGACGTGTTTCTCGCGCCGAATCAGCCCTCGTCGCTCCATGCGCTTGATCTGGTGCGAGAGACGGCTGCGCTGCCAGCCGATGCGGGCCGCCAGTTCGGAGGGGCGCAGTCGCCCTTCCGCTTCTCGCAGCGCGAGGAGCGCGGCGTAGTCGCCCGGCGACAAGGAGGACTCGCTGTGCAGCCGTGACGAGAGTTCGGAGCGGAGCGCTTCCGTCGTCTCGATGAAGTCCTGCCAAATCCGCAGTTCCTCGGCGGTGGGGAACACCCTGCGTCGCTCTCCCACTGCAACCACCCCCTTTAGTTGACACGTCAATTATGTTGCGTAAAGATTGACGCGTCAACCAAACGGCTGCCGCGTGACACCGGACGTCCCGGGAGCCAGTAGGAGGAGTCCATGACGGCCACAACGTTCCAATTGGGGCTGAACTCGTTCGGAGAGGTCGCCACCGACGGCGACCGGCCGCTGAGCGATGCCGAGACCGTTCGCCTGTTGATCGAGGAGGCCAAGCTCGCCGAGGCCGTGGGGCTCGACGTGTTCAGCGTCGGCGAGCACTACCGCGCAGGACACAACGACAGCGCCACCCCCGTCCTGCTCGCCGCGATCGCCACCGCGACGGAACGCATCCGGCTCGGCACCTCGGTGACCGTACTGAGCACCAACGACCCCGTGCGGCTCTACCAAGAGTTCTCCACGCTGGACGCCGCCTCGAACGGCCGCGCCCAGCTCGTACTGGGGCGGGCATCGGCCACTGAGTCGTTCCCGCTGTTCGGCTACGACCTCGCCGACTACGAGGAGCTGTTCGAGGAGAAGCTCGACCTGTTCATGCGCCTCCAGCGTGAGGACTCGGTGACCTGGTCGGGCCGGTTTCGGCCGCCGCTCGTCGAGCAGCGACTGCATCCCCGGATGCCGCCCGGTGGCATCCCCACCTGGATCGGCGTGGGCGGCAGCCCGAACTCCGTGGTCCGCGCGGCCCGCTACGGCCTGCCGCTCATGCTGGCCGTCATCGGTGGACGCCCCCAGCGCTTCGCCGGCCACGTCGAGCTCTACCACCGGACGCTCGAACAGCTCGGGCACACCAGGCAACCCGTCGCCCAGCACTCACTGGGGCTCATCGCGGACACCGACGAGGAGGCGATCGAGACCTGGTGGCGGTACTGGCAGCCGGTCGTCGCCGCTCTCGCGGAGGAGCGCGGGTTCTACAAGCCGACCCGCGAGCGCTACCTGTCGGAAGTCGGCAAGGGCGCACTCTTCGTCGGCTCCCCCGAGACCGTCGCACGCAAGATCGCCACGATGGCCCGCGATCTGCACCTCAGCCGTTTCGATCTCAAGTACGACGTCATGAACCTCCCACGCGAAGCCCGGGCCCGCACGATCGAGCTGCTGGGCAGCGAAGTCGCCCCGCGGGTGAGGCAACTGCTCACCAAGGAGCCCAGCCATGTCTGATCTCGTCTTCGGTCTGGACACGTTCGGCGATGTGCCGGAGGACGACTCGGGCACCCCGGTGTCCGACGCGCGGGCCATCCGGCAGGTCCTCGACGAGGCCGTTCTCGCGGAGCAGACCGGCGTCGACGTCCTCGCACTCGGTGAACACCACCGCCCGGAGTTCGCGATCTCCACTCCGGAGACCGTGCTCGCCGGCATCGCCACACGTACGAGCCGTATCCGCCTCGCGTCCGGCGTGACCGTGCTGAGCTCGGACGATCCGGTCCGCGTGTTCCAGCGGTTCTCGACCGTGGACGCGCTCTCGAACGGCCGGGCCGAGGTCATCCTCGGGCGCGGCTCCTTCACCGAGTCGTTCCCCCTGTTCGGATACGACCTGAGCGACTACGACGTGCTGTTCGAGGAGAAGATCGAGCTCTTCGCCAAGCTGCTGGAGGAGAAGCCCGTCACCTGGAGCGGCACCAAGCGGGCTCCGCTCGACAACGCCGACGTCTTCCCCAAGACCGAATCCGGGCACCTGAGCACCTGGGTCGGTGTCGGCGGTTCACCCCAGTCGGTCATCCGCACCGCGCACTACGGGTTCCCCCTCATGATCGCCATCATCGGCGGCAGCCCGGAGCGCTTCGCGCCCTACATCGACCTCTACCAGCGAGCCACCGACAAGTTCGGCACGACCGCTCACCCGGTCGGAATGCACTCGCCCGGCTTCATCGCCGACACGGACGAGGAGGCCCGGGAGCTGCACTGGCCGCACTACAAGGTCATCCGTGACCGGATCGGCGCACTGCGGGGCTGGCCGCCGCTCCGCAAGGAGGAGTACGAGGCCGAGATCGAGCACGGCTCGCTCTACATCGGCTCGCCCGAGACGGTCGCCCGCAAGATGGCCCGCGCCATCAAGGCGCTCGGCGTCGGCCGTTTCGACCTCATCTACACCACGGGGGCACAGCCGATCAGCGCCCGCCTGCGCGCAGTCGAGCTGTACGGCACCAAGGTTCTCCCGATGGTCCGCGACATCCTCGCAGGCTGACGCCATGAATGGAGCAGAAATGGACACCGCCACCGCCGCTGCCGTGCGCACGGTCGGCATCCTGGGCGCGGGGAAGGTCGGCACCGTGCTGGCACGCCTGGCCCTGGCAGCCGGCTATCGCGTGCTCATCGCCGGATCGGGCGACCCCGCCAAGATCGCACTCACCATCGAAGTCCTCACCCCCGGCGCCGTCCCGGTCACCGCGGCGGCCGCCGCGGAGGCAGATGTCGTCATCCTGGCGCTCCCCCTCGGCAAGTACCGCACGATCCCGGCCGAGGCGCTGCGGGGCAAGCTCGTCGTCGACGCCATGAACTACTGGTGGGAGGTCGACGGCATCCGCGACGACCTCACCGACCCGCTCACGTCCTCGAGCGAGACCGTGCAGGGGTATCTGTCCGGAGCCCGGCTGGTCAAGGCGTTCAACCACATGGGCTACCACGATCTCGAGGACGGCGCTCAGCCCGCGGGAACGCCGGGAGGACGCAAGGCGATCGCGATCGCCGGTGACGACCCGGACGACCTCGCCACCGTCGCGCGGCTCGTCACCGCTTTCGGCTTCGACCCCGTCATGGCAGGTCCCCTCGCCGAAGGAGTACGGCTCGAACCGGGCACCGAGCCTTTCGGCGCCTACGTCGGCGCCGGGGAGCTGCGCGCGATGCTCATCCGCTTCCCGGAATCGGAGCGCGGACGGGCCGTGATCAGCGCGAGGACCGCCGCCTCGGCGTCGAGCGACCAAGCAGCCTGAGCGCCAACCCTGCTTGGCCGTCGCCGGCTCCGACCGCCCACACGGTTGACATGCCATCTAAGGTCCTCTGGCTCAGGTGCCGCATCGCCCTGCGGGCAGACACTCGTCGTCCCGCCTGTGCCGCGAGGGCGGCGCCCAGGGTCGCGCGCGAAGCAACGTGGTCAACTCCCGTACGCACCAGGCGACTCGGCGCAAGCCGGTCGAAGGCTCGCTCGGATTTTGCTTTACTTGTCAAGCAGATAGGTTGTGAGGCATGTCCCCGGAACAGCAGCCCTTGAGCCCCCTGGACCCCACGGAAGAAGCGCTCGTGCGAGCGCTGGGCCAGGTCATGATGGCGCTGCCGCGCACGGTCGACGCGGACATGGTGCGCGACGGAGGTCTGCGCCTGTCCGAGTACGGCCCCCTGAGGCTGCTGTCCGAGGGACTCTGCTGCGTAATTCGCGGGTCAGGCTGTGAGTCGGTAGGCGAGGCGTTCGAGGCGGCTTGAGCGGGTGTGGTGCTGGTCGTGGCCGGTCCAGTAGGCGTCGAG
>NZ_JBHWKX010000171.1:0-4453 GCF_042730885.1 Streptomyces sp. NPDC059909 | reverse complement strand
GAACTGCGGGGTCGTTGCCCACGCAGACCGGAACGCCTCCCGCAACATCGCCCAGCGCGGCGAGGCTGCGTGGACTGCGGGGCGTGAGTCACGCGCCCCTGCCACCCCATAGGGGTGTCTGGACGGAGGAGCCCACCCGGCAGCCAGTTGGGCGCTACCTCCAAGCCCGGTCGTTACGGCCGGGGCAAGTTGACCGCCGAGCGCTGAAGACGTCACCTGCCAGAGCAGGCGAGGAGATGGTGAGCGGCTGATGCGACACGGGCGTTCACACCTCTTCGGACGCGGTGGGCCCGCATCCCAGGCGCCGGAGTCCCGCCGACCGCGGTCCGGACTGCGGTCGCACAGTCGCCGCGTCGATCTCGAACAGGCCATTCCCACCAGACATATGAGGATCGTCCCATGCTGAAGATCACTCACTGAAGCTGCGCCATCTTGAAGTGGCTGGTCAGGGTGCTGGTGTGATGTCGTTTCGGGGTGTTCGTGCTGGTCGTGGGCGGCAGTCTGGGGTGTAGATCGTCTGGCAGGAGTGGGTTTGTGGATTCCCGTCCGTCGTCGCGGGTGCCGCTCCTACGCTCCGGCCCATGATGGATCCCGAGGTGTTGGAGCGGATCGCCGCGCGGCGTGCGGAGCTGGACGGACTCGAAGAGCAACTGGTCAAGCAGCTGTCGGAGGTACGAGCTGAGCGCGATGAGCTGGCCGTGGCCGAGCGGGTGTGGCAGCGGATGAGCGAGCAGCTCGCCGACGAGCGCACGGAGGCCGGGTCGCCGGTGGTCCAGGTGGCAGGTCGGGCGGTGCGGCTGGTCCCGGACCGTGGGCCGGGGGTGGCTGAGTCCGGACTGCCGGCGGAGTACCAGTGCATCCTGACCGCGGTGCGGCAGGCCGCCGGCCCGGTCTCCACCCGGCAGATCGGCGAGGTGCTGGGCTTGGAGACCGGGGTACGGGGCAAGCTGGAGCCGTTGCGCGGGAAGCTCACGAAGCTGGCTGACCGCGGCTGGCTGCACAAACGACCCGACGGGAAGTTCACCACCCGCTCGTGAGCGGTCCGCACGGCGATCGGGGCGTAACCAAGGTGCCCCCGGCGGCTGTTGGAATTGTGTGACGAAAACCAAAGAGCACGCCGGGGACACTGTGTCCCTGGTCTACCAGTGCCGCCTGCCGCTGTCCACGCACACCCTGAACTACCTCTCCGACCTGCTGCGACGCCATCTCAAAGCGATACGGTCGAGGTGGCGGGCGCTGCCGCCCGGGAGGATCGCGGTGATCGTCTTGGCCGTGCTGCGGCACGATCAGCGCCTGGCCGACATGGCCGGCGGCAACGACATCGCCGCCACCACCATCCGGCGCTGGCGCGACGAGCTGATCCACCTGCTGGCCGCGAAGGTCCCTCGCCTGGACCGCGCCCTGAAGAAGATCGTCCGGCGGGGCGGCGAGACGTCCTGATTGACGGCACCCTCATCCCCACCCAGCGCCGTACCGGAGAGGCGAACCGCCCGAATTACTCCGGCAAGCATCGCCGCCACGGCTTGCACGTCCTCGCGCTGACCGACGAGCGGGGCCGTCTGGTGTGGATATCGGCCGCCCGGCCCGGCCGCACCCACGACATCACCGCCGCCCGCCGCGACCGCATCCTGGCCCACCTGCGTGCTGCCGGCCTCGGCGCCCTGGCCGACCTCGGCTTCCTCGGCCTGGACGACGACGGGGACGATCCCGTGTGGTCTCACCGGCTTCAAGGCCACCCGCGCCCGCAAGCTCACCCCCGCCGAGAAGGAGGCCAACCGGGTCCTGGCCGCCGGACGCGTCCCCGTCGAACGCGGCTTTGCCCACCTGAAGAACTGGCGGATCCTCACCAAGCTCCGTACTGAACCCGCCCGTGCCGCCCACCTGTTTCGCGTGCTGCTCGTCCTGACGAACACCGAGGCCACTACCGACAATTGATCTCTACCGCGGGTAGCCCACGATCCGCACAAGCACCGCGGAACAGCGTCAGCGGGCCGGGATCGGCTGAGTGAGGTTCAGCGGGTTGCCGTCGGGGTCTTGGGCGTGGGCGACGCGCTGTCCCCACGGCATGTCGTTGGGGCCGCTGCGGACCGAGCCGCCCAGCGCCTCCACCCGGCCGAGCGTCTCGTCGACGTCGTCGACACCGATGCTGAGCAGGATCCGCGGCGCCGCTCCAGTCCCCGGGTTCGCCTTGGCCACCAGCCCGAGGTCGGTGTCGCCGATGCGCAAGCCGAGGTAGAAGGCCGGGCCTTCCGCCGGTACCCGGAAGATCTCCTCAGCGCCGAACAATTTCGTATAGAAGCCGAGCAGAACGTCCTGGTCGGCAGTAATGATCACTGGCTGGATGGTGGACATGGCACTCCTGTCGAGAACGGTCGTGTCGCTGGGTAGACCGTTCGAGGACGGTGAACTCATCGGCAAAACCGCCCTGCCGGACGATCTACAACACAGACTGCCGCCCACGACCTGCACGAGCACCCCGAAACGAGGTCACGCCACCCCGCTGACCAGCCACTTCAAGATGGCGGAGCTTCACTGACCGCAGGGATCCTGCACATCGACAGCCATCTGGTCGGCGGCCTGGTGGCGACCAGGCAGGGCACCGCCGCCAGGAAGGCCCTGGCGGGCCTGGGGCGGCACGCACGCCCGGGGCCGCAGCGAGGCCCAGGCGCCCGGCCGGGGTGTGACCGGCTCGGGCAGGAAGAACACCGCCGCGGCCAGCAGCACGAAGACCGCGGTGAACAGGGCGAAGACCAGCGTTGTGGGGGCGGGGGCGTACTGCAACAGCACTCCGGTGCCCAGCGCCCCGGCGGCCAGTCCGGCGGCCGGGGCCACGGTGTTCAGCAGCGGGCCGAGCGGCGAGGTGGGGGACGGCTGCAGATCCAGAAGTCCGGCGCTGAGGGCGCCGGCCGCCGCACCGGTCGCCAGCCCCTGCAGGATGCGCGCCACCAGCGGCGGCCCGACGCCGTCGGCGGTGAGGAACACGACCATGGCAGCGGCCTCGACGATCAGCGCGGCAGCGAGCACGGGCCGCCTGCCGATGTGGTCCGACAGTCCGCCGACGATCGGCAGCGCGACCAGCAGAGCCGCGACGTAGATCGCGAAGATCGTGGTGAGCACGATCGGCGAGAAGTCCTACTGGTGCTGGTGGACCACGTAGAGCGGGGACGGCGCGGCGGACGCGGCCAGGACCGCAAGCAGCGTGACGGCCAGCAGCCAGAAACCGACCGGGCGCGGTACTCGCCTCGCCAGAACGGAAGCTCCCTTCGCGCTCACAGCTCCCCGACCGCTGCGCCGAACTCGAGCTCGGTGCGCGAGCGCTCCTGCATCCCGCGCTGCATGAGAGCGCCCATTCGGGCGGTACTCGATGCGTCACGCGCCAGGATCTGGAAGAAGCCCGCGTCGACCTGGACGTCCTCCTTGGCCGGGAGGCCGGCCGCGTTGATCCGGCGCTTGGCGAGCCGCACGGCCGCCTCCGGGAACCCTGCGACACGCCCGGCGAGACGCTCGACGTAGGAGATCAACTCCTCTTCCGGCAGAGCCTTGTTGACCACACCGATGCGTTCGGCCTCTCGCGCGTCGAGGTCCTCGGAACCGAGGATCACCTGCATGGCCTGGCCGCGGCCGGCGAGCCGCACGAGCTGCTGGACCGCGCCCGCGCCGGGGAAGGTCCCCAGCCCCACCTCGGGCTGGCCGATCACCGCGCGTTCCAGGGACGCGAACCGCATGTCGCACGCGTAGAGGAACTCTGCGCCGGCCCCGCGCGCCCGGCCTTCGAGGACCGCGATGGTGACGGGGCGGGCCTCACTGAGCCGGCGGTACAGCGCGCCGAGGCTGATGTCGTCCGGCCCGCCGGACGTCGCCGCCATCGCCGTGTACTCAGCGATCCGCTCGATGTCCACATGCGGGATGAAGAAGTCGGGGTCCGCACTTCGGAAGACGACAACCCGCGCGTTGCCGTCGGCGTCCGTGTCGTCGAGCAGGGCGATCAGGTCCGCGACGAACCGCTCGTCGATCAGGTTGATCGGGGGGTTGTCGATCGTGGCCCACAGGACCCCGTTGCGCAGTTCAGCTCGGATCGTCGAGTAGTTCCAGGACATCGGGTACAGCTCCTTCGGCCAAAGTCGCTTGCGATTTGCAAGCAACATGACTACGTTGACAGCGTCACTTGCAATTTGCAAGTACTGCCAGGGGGGTTCGCCGGGTTCGCCGCCATCGGCTCTGCGGGGCAGCAACCGCGTAGGGAGATTTCGCCATGGTCGAGCGCACAAAAGAGTTCATCCCGCTTCCCGACGGCACCGTGCTCAGTACGACCCCGGCAACTGGGTCGACCGGATCTCCCCGGCACCGCTCATGATGGTGGGTGACTGGTTTGGTGGTCAGGCTGGAATGGGGATCCAGGCTCCTCGGCCGTCGAAGAGCTGGGTAACCACGTCGAGCAGGTTCTTGCCCTGTT
>NZ_JBHWKX010000170.1:0-4742 GCF_042730885.1 Streptomyces sp. NPDC059909 | reverse complement strand
GCGGTGATAAGTCGCATGCCCGGTTCGGTGGGGGGCCGTCGGAAAAGGGTCCGCATCAGCGGACACCTCGCCGGCGGCCTACCCTGCGGGGCCAGCAAGTCAGCAGTCGAGGTTGCTGGAATGTCGGGAGGTTTTCGCTGGTGAATACCGACGAACTGGAGCGCGCCGTGTATGTGGCGGAGCGACGGGTACTGAATATCCAGACCAAGCTGCACCGTTGGGCTCGTGATGATTCTCATCGCAGGTTCGATGACCTCTACAACCTCGTTACCGATCCCGGTTTCCTCCTGGTGGCCTGGGATCGGGTGAGGGGTAACAAGGGTGCCCGCACGGCTGGAGTGGACGGGCGCACGGCCCGTTCCGTCGAGGCCGGGCAGGGGGTGGAGGATTTTCTCGACGAACTGCGGTCGCGACTGAAGGACCGTAGTTTCCGCCCGCTTCCGGTGCGGGAGCGCATGATCCCGAAGGCTGGCGGGAAACTACGCCGTCTGGGGATCGCTACCATCACCGACCGGGTGGTCCAGGCATCCTTGAAGCTGGTGTTGGAGCCAATTTTCGAGGCGGATTTCCTCCCGTGCTCCTACGGGTTCCGTCCGAACCGTCGGGCTCATGACGCGGTAGCCGAGGTACGCTATCTCGCTTCACGGCCACGCAATTATGAGTGGATCGTGGAGGGCGATATCACGGCCTGCTTCGACGAAATTTCACATTCGGCCCTGATGGACCGGGTGCGGCGGCGAGTCGGAGACAAACGCGTACTGGATCTGGTGAAGGCTTTCCTCAAGGCGGGCATCCTCGGTGAGGACCGCTTGCTGCGGGAGACCACCGCCGGAACCCCACAAGGGTCGATCCTCTCGCCCTTGCTCAGCAATGTGGCACTGTCGGTCCTGGACGAGTACATCGCCCAGGCGCCGGGAGGTCCCGGGGCTGGGAAGCTGGAACGGGCCAGACGGCACCGTCACGGTCTGCCCACCTACCGCCTGGTGCGGTATGCAGACGACTGGTGCCTGATGGTCTTCGGCTCCCGAGCGGATGCCGAAGTTCTGCGCGAGGAGATCACAGGAGTCTTGTCCACGGTGGGCTTGCGCCTGTCACCGGAGAAGACTCTGATCACCCATATCGAGGAAGGGCTGGATTTTCTCGGGTGGCACCTCCAGCGCCACCGCAAGAGAGGCACCAGTCAGCACTACGTCTATACCTATCCCGCGAAGAAGGCCGTCCAGGCCGTAAAGCGGAAGGTCAAGGTGCTGTGCCGAGAGGTCGAAGTGAACCAGCCGTTGGACGACCTGCTGCGTCGGCTGAATATGGCGCTGCGAGGCTGGTGTGCTTACTTCCGGCCCGGGGTGTCCTCCGCGACCTTCGCCTACCTGAGCCACTACACGTGGCAGACGGTATGGCGATGGATGCGGCGCAAACACCGCCGGTCCACCTGGAAGGAAATCCGCAACCGCTATTGCGGCGGCGGATGGTGGCCCACCAGCGAGAACAGGGAGCTGTTCGATCCTGAGAAGGTAGGCACGACCCGCTACCGCTATCGGGGATCCGTTATTCCGGCTCCCTGGCCCATCGCGGGATGAGGATGTCCAACACGCGGCCCATTTCGGGACTTGTGGAGAGCCCGGTGCATTGAGAGGTGCCCGCCGGGTTCGGGAAGCGGTCCGGGGAAACGGGCTGGCCGAAAGGCCGGAACCGCGCCCCGGGCCGACTTTCACCGACCGGCCACATCTGCGCTCGTGACCTTCGTCGACGAGAACCGGGACCGCTTCGGCGGCGTCGAGCCGATCTGCACCGTTCTTAACGAGCATGGTGTCGGTATCTCCCCCTCCACCTACTACGCAGCCAAGGCCCGGCCTCCGTCGCTGCGGGCGACCCGGGACGCGGAACTGAAGGCGCTGATCCAGCAGGTGTTCGACGCCAACTACCGCGTCTACGGGGCCCGGAAGATCTGGCGCGAGCTGAACCGACAAGGTCATGCGGTGGCCCGGTGCACCGTTGAGCGCCTGATGCGCGAGCTCGGCCTCACCGGCGCCGTCCGCGGCAAGAAGGTCATCACTACGGTCACCGACCCGGCCGCCGGCCGGGCCCCCGACCTGGTCGACCGGGACTTCGTCGCCCAGGCGCCGAACCGCTGCTGGGTCGCGGACTTCACCCACATTGCCACCTGGGCCGGGGTCGTCTACGTCGCGTTCGTCGTGGACACCTTCTCCCGCCGTATCGTCGGCTGGTCGGCGGCCACCACCAAGCACACCGAACTCGTCCTGGCCGCACTGGAGATGGGGCTATGGCAGCGCGACCGGGAAGGCAGTCCGCACCAACCCGGGCAGCTGATCCATCACAGCGACGCGGGCAGTCAGTACACCTCGTTCAAGCTGGCCACCCATCTCCAAGGCGAGGGCATCGCAGCGTCCATCGGCTCGGTTGGCGACGCCTACGACTGTCAGCCTCTTGGTGCCGGATCCCGCAAGGATTGGGTAGCCCCGGCCGTGACGGTCTGACTCTTGCTTATGACTGACCCTATGGGTGTCCTGGCGTTGATCTGTCGACCGGCCGGCCGGGCACGCAGCAAGCGCTGCCGTCGGGCGGACGTGACCTCATAGGAGCCTGGAGCCACCTCGTCAAAGCGTCCCCGTGACAGTCCTGTCCGTCCGACCGGCGACAGCGTCTACTCCACGCTAGCAACCGGGAGGAACACGGTGCGCGACAGCGAGAAACCCAGGTCTGGGCATGTTGTGATCGGCGTCGACACACACAAGCACGTGCACGTTGCCGCAGTCATGGACACCATCGGCGGGATCCTGGCGACCTTGACGATTCCCACGGACACCGGCGGATTCCAGCAACTGCTGGACTGGGCAGCCTCGTTCGGCAAGGTCCTGGCGTTCGGGGTCGAGGGCACCGGCTCCTACGGCGCCACGCTGGCCTCGTTCCTGCGCCGGGCCGGGCACAAGGTGGTCGAGGCCGGCCGCCCCGACCGACGGTTGCGGCGGATGAACGGCAAGTCCGACACTCTGGATGCCGAGAACGCCGCCCGCGCGGTCCTGGCCGGGTTCGCCACCGCTACCCCCAAGAGCGCCGACGGCGAAGCCGAGATGATCCGTCAGCTCAAGATCGCCCATGACCAGGCCGTCGAACAGCGCACGGCCGCGATGGTCACGATCAAGGCGATGCTCGTCCACGCGCCCGATGCCCTGCGCCACGAGACTGCTGGTAAAACACAGATCACCCTGGCACGGCACCTGGCCGGTCTGCGTCCTCGCCGCTTGGAAGCCCCCGAGGACGCGCTGCGTCACGCCCTACGAACACTCGCCAAGCGGTGGCAGTACCTGAACGAAGAGGCCAAAGCGCTGACGAAGATGATCGCCGATCTCGTACACCAAGCCGCCCCGCAGCTGCTCGAGCCATTCGGTATCGGTGTGGACACCGCCGCGGAGATCCTCGTCGTGGCCGGCGACAACCCCGAACGCATCAAGTCCGAAGCCGCACTCGCCAAACTCGCGGGCATCGCACCGGTGCCCACCGGCTCCGGGATGACCGGTGGCAGACACCGCATCAACCACGGCGGCCATCGCCAGCTCAACGCCGCGATCTACCGCACCGTCATCGTCCGCATGCGATTCCACCAGCCCACGATCGACTACGTTGCCCGCCGCACCGCTGAGGGCAAGACGAAACGAGAGATCATCCGCTGTCTCAAGCGCTACGTCATCCGCGAGGTCTACCACCTGATTCGCCCCGCCCCCAGAGCGACACCTGCAACGAGTTGACAACCATAGGAGCGTCAACGCCCTGATGGAGTCCACGATCGGCCTTTTCAAGACCGAGTTGATCAAACCCCAACGGCCCTGGAGGACCCTGTCCGAGGTCGAGTTGGCCACCGCCGAATGGATCGACTGGTACAACCACCGTCGACTTCACGGTGAGATCGGCCACGTCCCACCCGCCGAATACGAAGCCCACCACTACCTGACAGCCACAAAACACCAGGTCACAGTCACGTCATAGAGTCTCGATCAAACCCGGAACGGTTCAGGGCGCGTCGTGGGTGGTGGGGAACGCTGCCAGGACGGCGGCCCGGTCCAGCAGCTGCTCCAGCTCCTCGGCTCGGGTGGGAGCGGGGTGGGGGGACAGCGGGCCGGTGGGCGCGTCGGGGCGGTGCGCGTGAAGGCCCCCGAATCATCCGTGGCGCTCAGGATGGTGCGCCTCCGCTCCCGGCATCCTGTACGCGACGGACGACGCCGCGGATGTACGAGGCGCCTTCGTGATGGAGCCGTCGACGGCGATCTGGTCGAGGACGAGGCCGGCGCCGAGCCGGATCGACTCATCGCGACGGTTGGGGGTCGCGGTGGCTGAGCATGTCGTGTCGGCGATCGCCTCGTAGGGAGAGCCGTGTCATACACACTGGGCATTTGCACGAGTGTGCGACTCCCACGGTCCTGACTGAGCCTCCGGAGGGGAGGGGCCGGCGGTCCCGTCTGCGGTGCAGCATTTGTTACGCCCAGTCTGATACAAACGCTGCACTCAACTGCAACTTTCGCTGTGCCCTCCTCCAGATGCAGCAGCTCGCGTTCCATACCAGGCCGACGATCGTTGACGTCTCTGCCCAAGGTCACGACGGCACGGAGCAGGGCGGCGTCGTTCAGGGGATCCGTCCGGTTTGATCACGTGATGCCGAGGGTGGTCAGTGGTCGGGTGGCGTCTCGGGAGTGCTTGCGCAGGCCGGCGGCGATGTTGCCGCAGCCGGT
>NZ_JBHWKX010000169.1:0-4752 GCF_042730885.1 Streptomyces sp. NPDC059909 | reverse complement strand
TGGGAACACAGCGGCAAGGAAAAAAAGGGGGGGGGGGGGGGGGAGGCGCGGGGGTTTGGAGGGGCGGGGGGGGGTGTCGGGGTGGGGGGGGCGGGGTGTGTTCCCCCCCTCCCCCACCGAACTCGCCAACCGGAGGACGCGGATGAGACCTGCCGACTTCGACGACCTGATCCTGATGCTGGTGGAAGGCGAGGTGGAACCCAACGGCACGGATATGATCGTCCTGTTGCGGGCGAGCGAGCTGGCCAAGGGGGAGACGGAGTCCGACTGGTCGGGCTCCCCGATGATCGCCGAGATCGCGGCGCTCGCCGACCAGGCCTTCTCCGACGACCCGGCCGAGATCGAGCCCGCCCGGGAAGTCCTCTTCGCACTGCGCCAGTCCGAGGCGTCCGACGCGGCGGACGACCGGGAAGAGGGTATCCGGCAAAGCGAGGCGATCCTGCGGCACGTCGACGCCGCCCGTTTCCCCGTCACCGCGGCCGGAGCGCACCTGAAGCTCGGCGGGGCGCTCCCCAAGCTGTCGTGGAGTGACGACGGAGTCGACAGATCCGTGCTGCGGCGTGCCGCCGGCCATCTGGAGAGCGCGCTGGCGCTGCTGCCGGACGAGGAGGTGGACCTGGGGGCGATGGCCCGCTACAACGCAGCCCTGGCCTTTCGCGATCTGTGGCGGTCGGGCGATGAATGGGACGATGACGACGACGACCGGGGCAAGGCCCTCGAGCACGGCCTGGCGGCGCTCGCCGCGATGGACCGGGGCGAGTTCTCCGGCGACCGGAGCACAATGAGCCGGGCCGTGCTGGCGGTCCTGATGGCCGACGGTGAGCCGAGGGACCCCGAGGCGCGCGATCAGACCATCGCCGTCCTGCAGACATGGCTGGCCTCGCGCGAGGGGAAGTCCCTGCCGGGCACCGAGAGACGCGCGCTGAAAGAGGCGCGCGACCACCTGATCACCGGCCGGGACCGCGGCTGAGCGCCCAGGTGACGTCCTGTGCTCCTGCGAGGAGGGATCGCCCGTGTTCCGGGACTACCTGTACATCGACCGGCCCCGGCTGGTGAGTTACGCCGAGCAGATCGGCGCGACGGCCGCGAAGGCCAAGAACCGCCAGTGGCGGGTCGCCCTCGGCCTCACCGGCCCCGTAGTCGAACACCAGCAGGGGTCGGCGGAACGCGCCGCGAACGACCACGAACTGGCCGAGTCCGTGACCCGCCATCTGCGGAAGAAGGGCGAGCTGCGCACGACCCGCCCGGCATCCCTGGACGACGTAGACGAAGGACAGGCCACGTTCGTGCTGGAGACCATGCGGGCGCGAAAGGTGATCTTCACGTTGGACGGCGGCGGTGCCCCGCGCGGACTGCGCGAGCTCGCGGTATGGGTGTCGAACCCCTTGGAGAACCCGTCGTCGCGCGACGCGGCGGGCGTCCGCGACGAGGAGGCGACGGGCATGTTCGTGTATCTGCTCGAAGGCTACTGGGACGACGAACCCGCCAAGCGCGCCTACTCGATGATGACCGCGCTCAACGTCCTGCTCCGCACGCTGCGCGACGCCGGCGCGGCGCCCGAAGCGAGCGCCGGGTCCGACACGTCGCGGGACGACTACGCGACGCCGGTCAACATCCTGGTGCGCAACGGCGGCGTCAAGGGCGACATGCGCACGGTCACGGCGCTCTACCGGGTGCGGTCGGTCTCGGAGAACAAGATCGTCAACGTCGGCGGGCGCACCCTGCGCTGCCACGACCTCTTCGCCTACCCCCTGTACGTGGCCGCAGGGAACGGGTGAGAGCCCGGCGGGCGCCTCACCGGACCGGGTGCCCCGCCTCCCGCAGGACATCCTTCACTTCCCCGATCCGCAGCTCCCCGAAGTGGAAGACGGACGCCGCCAGGACCGCGTCCGCACCCGCCTCGATCGCCGGCGGGAAGTCCGCGAGCTTCCCGGCCCCGCCGGAGGCGATCACCAGCACCGACACGTACTTGGGCACGGCCGCGATCATCTCGACGTCGTAGCCGTCCTTCGTCCCGTCGGCGTCCATCGAGTTCAGCAGGATCTCGCCCGCGCCCAGCTCCGCCGCCCGATGCGCCCACTCGACGGCGTCGATAAGCGGCCGGTACGGCCGCTGGTGCTGACTGTTGGCCGTTGCGGACTCGAGCACAGCGACTCGTCGACCGTAGTGGCGGGCGGGTCGCGTAGTACGCCCAGAACTTGCCCGGCATCACAGCGCAGCCGTGGGCGATGAGCGCCTCATCAACGGCCGCCATGTACTCGGCATGTGGCAGCCCTGGCCTTGCTCAATGAGGAATATCGAGTTCCAACCACAACACAAGTACCGGATGTGAACTTGCGTCGCTCCAGTCCCTCATTACCGCATAGATAGGCCTGTTGTTCACGCTGGGGTCTAGACTGCCCGCCAGTCCCTAGCAACCGCTGAGGGCAGCGTCACGGTCAATGATCGAATCCCAGCCATCACCAGGAGTTCGCGACGATGCCTGCCTTCAATCCGTATGTAGATGACCCGTCCAAAGGGCCTGCCTTCGAACTTGGCTACATTTGGGGCTTCACGAATCCAGGCTCGGATGACAATCCTCCCCCGTACTCGCCAGACCTCCTGGACATCTATCTTGAGGGTGTCGACTCAGGTAAGGATGACTGGAGTCAATCACCTAACGGACCTGCGGCAACATCGTGGGTGCATTGGTCGGAACTCCAGGACCAAGAAGAGCACGAATGGGTGCATCACCTGATAGTTGAGGGCCTTGCGGAAGCATTTGCGCACCTTTTCCACAGGGCAGCCTTTGGCTTGGCCGGTGTGTTCGTAACCGTTCTCGGAGTATCAGGCGACACCTCGCTTCATCCTCTTCCAGAGGGCTTTGAGCAGGGATACTCAGGTCCCGAGCCTGACTCAAACGTCTTCTACGCAGCTGCGTGCGCTCGCTCCGACCATCCAATTCCGGGTCTGGGTACGACGTCGGATGGGTACTGGATCGGCTCGCCGTACAACGACTTTGGCGCTGCCCTCAAGGAAGCCGTGGCGCATGAGCACACGGAAGCCCTGGTGGCCCGCTGCAGTTTGACGGACGAGACATGCGGACTGGTATGGGCAGCGAGATAGCGCGCATCGATAATGGCGTTGATGCTAGGCCTTGATGTCGTGGATGGCGCCAGGTAGCGGCGAGCGGACTTCGTCTCTCACAAGGGGGGTGCCGCATGGCGGTGCTGGAAACGCTAGGTACAGCAACAGCAATTATCGGGGCTTCTATTGCTGCTGTTGCGGGCACGAAGGCTCTGCTGAACGAACTGGGATTTGACCGGTCGGCGATCATTGAAGTCGTCAATGCCACCGGCGAGGCTCTCCGGGTCGACGTGGTCGAGCCGGAGTCAGGTGCCTTTCACGACTGGCCGGCGAGCTACATCGAGCCAGCCGACAACCTGCTCTTCACCATGCGAAGCCGGCACGCGGGAGAAGGTGTGGGCGGTCACATGACCCTTGTCGGGAACGGCTTCACCGTGTTCGTGGACTGGAGCAACCCACTGGTTGGCCCGAACGACATCGACATCACCGTCACCGGCGCGCGAGCGGGTGAGTTCATCCATCGTGCAATGGTCACCGGAGGAGCGACCGGAGTCCATCTGCGGGCGGAGCTCGGCTATTCCGATGTCAACCGGTTGGAGGCCTTGCTTGCCCGCCAACCATATGGAGGGTTCGTTCTCGATGCCGAGGACGAGTACTGCGCGCCCGTGGCGGGCCACAGCATGGGGTTTCGGGAGGCCTATAGGGCGGTCCTCGACGGATCGAGAGTCCGCTTCGACATTATTGTCACCGACCCTGCGGGGAGCATCCGAACAGGCCGCGGCGAGGTTGCGACACACGACGGCTCCACTGTCTCCATGGTGGTCAACGAGTGCGTCAACGGACGACGTGTTGGCCAGTGGACCAACGTTGGCCTGGCCGCGTGGTACGGCTCCTATCTGTTCCGCGTCGAGGTGCCGGGCTTCGAGCATGTCAACGGGTTTCTGAAGGAGGAGAACGGCTACCGCGAAGTGTTCGACGACGGAAGTTCGGTGATGTTCATCGCCTGGGGGATTCCCCATATTTGAGCCGGCGTCCTGGATCCTGTGGCGGGAGCACGGGGTGCTCAAGACCGCCGCCGCTTCCGTGTGACCCAGTTCGCAACGGAGCTGAGGTAGTTTCCTTCTGGCTGGTGCGAGCTACGTGAGGGAGAACACCTATGGTGCCGTCCTGCCGGTTGTGGCCAGCAGGTAACGGAACTACCGCGACGGTGGTCGTCTCCTTTCCGGGCTCTGTCGCCTCTCGTATCAGGGATGCCAGGTCCGGTGCAGGCGGCTCAATGCTCTTCGACGCGGCAGCACCGCTTCCATGAGCATGTCGATCAAGGGAACGATGCCCCACCATCCTCTCGTGCAAGGACAAGAGCGTGCGCCTGGCGCTCGCGATCGAGTCGGCCGAACTCCGCGTCACGGTGGGGCCACAGAGCGATGCCCGCCTCGCCGACCTCTTCGACGGCCCGCGCGACGGTGGTCCGTACGCGCTGGGGAGGGATCACGCCCGGCCGGGGCATCGCAAGGTCGTCTACGGCCCCGGAAGTCGCGCCCAGTCGGTCATCGATCGGCCCGTGCACGGACCATCTCCCAGTTGTGTTTCCCCTAGAAGATCACTGAAAATCTTGCGTGTGGGGCTGTCCGGCGGTGGGCCGGGCAGCCCCTTGCCTTATGCGTGTGCCGTTGCGAGCGTCCAGGT
>NZ_JBHWKX010000168.1:0-4861 GCF_042730885.1 Streptomyces sp. NPDC059909 | reverse complement strand
GTCCTGCCCTCCACGATCGCGCTTTCCTCGAGGGCTGAGTCGGTCACTAGGACGCTCCGAGCGACTCGACATGATCGATGTCGGTGAGTGTCACCGTGTGCAGCCCGCGCGCGACGCGCACGAGGGCGCGGCATACCGGAGCACCGCCTGGCCTGGGCAAGCGCGTGCCGGCTCCGCCACTTACAAACCCCTCAGAGATCCCTGGGTTGACGTCGTGGTGCCGCTGGCCGCGCTCCTCGTCGGCACAGCCGTGCCACGACTTGCCCGCCGCCTCGCCAAGCGATGCTCACGCCCCTGCGGCGAGCGGACGCGCTCACCACAGGGGCGTCGGCGCGCCTAGCTCTCCTTGAAGAGCACGGCGAACCGCTCCAGGTACAGCGGCCAGCCCTCGTCCGAGCCCACTGCACCGGACACCGCCTCCCAGCCGGGGCCGTGCCGGTCAATGTGCCGGTGCTCCAGCTCCACCCGGGTACGGTCCGGGGTTTCGGCCACGAAGCGGACCTCGACCTCGCTGGCGTTCTCGGGGTCCTGCTCGATCTGCCAGGTCGGACCGATGTCCCAGCTGAACACCACACGGTCTGGCGGCTCGTAGGCGAGCACCCGGGCCCAGCGGCACTCGCTGCCGTCGACTCCGCGGTCGTAGATGTGGCCGCCGACCCGGCCTTCGAAGACGGTCTCGGCGATGGGCGCGCCCAGCATGTTGTGCTCCGGCGGCTTGAAGTCGCCGAACCGCTGCGTGAACGCGGTGAAGGCCCGCTCGACCGGCGCGTCGACGACGATCTTCCGGCGCACCACTGCGGCTGGTGCCTGGCTCATGACTGCTCCTTGCGTTGTTCGCCCTCTTCGGCGACGTCCTGGTAGCCAGCCAACGCCCGGTTCCAGAAGGTGTCCAGCTGGTCGCGCAGGGCGGCCACGCCCGCCGGGTTGAGCCGGTAGATCCGGCGCGTGCCGGAACTCCGCTCGGCCACCAGACCGGCGTTCTTGAGCACCTTCAGATGCTGGGAGACCGCGGGCCGGCTGACCGGCAGCTCCTCAGCGAGCTCCCCGACCGCTCGCGGCCGCTCGGCCAGGCATTCCATGATCGCCCGGCGGGTGGGGTCCCCGAGGGCGCGCCAGGGGTCGTCACTTTCGTAAGTCGCCACGAACGGTAAGTTTAGACTTACGGATAACGCAAGGCAACCTGAACAAAGGGCTTTAGGCAGAGACCAGCCACAGACAGTCGCCGAGACCGTGCATGCCACCCACACCCGGCCGTGGGAGAGCGCCACAGTCACCCGGCGCCGCAGCGGGACATCGGCTGTTCGAGACGGCGACCGGAGGCCAGCTCGACGAACCGGCGATGTGGCGGCTGATGAACTCGCTGGCGAAGCGGGCCGGGCTCGGCAACGTCAACCACCCGCCGCACGGCGTAAGATCGACGCCGTCACGCACGCCCTGGCAAAGAAGGACGCGCGGATCGACAGGGTCCAAGCGTGGGCCGACCACAAGGACTCCCGCACCACGCAGCGCTACAACAAGCGCAAGCAACTGCTCGACGACAGCGCCGGCTACGGACTCGCCAGCGACGTCGCAGGTGCCCTGGAGCACGGCGCGGCCTGACCGGCTGCCTTGGTCGGGTATAGCCCGAATATGTGAATTTATCCGGGATGTAAGCGTGTGCAGGTAGGTTCGGGCGCGTGTTCTACGGCGGCAGTGGTCTCCCCAAAGCCGACCTCGAACCCGGCCTCCCGAGGATGTGCCGGGTGGCTCCCCCCTTCCGCAAGGTTCCGAACGACGAATGGAGCAGCATGTCCTACGACGGGGCGTTCCTGTGGGGCCCGGCCAACTTCTCCGGACGGCCGCCGACCCTGCTGGTGGTGGAGGGCGTCGTCGTGGGCCTCCTGACCACAGGCCTGATCGGGGGTGCCGTGGTGACGGGTTCGCTGACCGGTTTGGACACGGTGGGCTCGGTGGTCGGTCTCATCGTGAGCCTGGCCGCCGCCGGGTATCTCTTCTCGACGAACGCGGGACGTGTCCTGGTCGCCGCGGTCGCCCTGCTCGGCGGGGCCCTCGCCTGGTGGATACCGGGCCAGGCGGCGCAGGCCGTCCTCGCGGCGCGCGGCGAGGCCCGTACGGTCGTGGTCACCGAGGTCCACGTGCACCGCTACGAGGGACGGAACTACGTCAAGAACTCCTGCTCGGTACGCCTCCTTGACGGCAGCCCGGTCCCGACCGAGGCCTGGCGCACCTGCGGTTCCACCGCCCGCCCGGGCCAGCACCTCACGATGGTCTTCGACCCGGAGGACGCCGTCCTGCCGACCGACCGCATCCTTCCTGCCACCGCCGCCGAGGCCCTCGCTGGGGCGGCGGCGGCGACTCTGGGCCTCGCGGCACTGTGCTGCGTCGCGGTGATCCGATCCCAGCCGTGACCACGCAGCGGCGCCGGACGCGCTTCTCGGCGCGGGCCCAGGCACTCGGCGCTCCGCGCGGGCGGCCCGCACATGTTCGGCGAGGGCCTGGCGGCCATCGCGTACGCCCTGCTGGAGGTCGCCTTGCCTGCTGGCCGCGTCCGCACCTCGGCGAGCTCCAGCTCCCGCTCCGTGAAGGGCGCAGCCGGGGCGAGGTCGGCCGGTTCACGCAGCTCGTCCGTCCAGAGCAAGGTCTGGACGATCAGGACGCCATGACGCGGGCGGCCGCACGCGCCAATCGGCGCGTACCTGAGACGGCGCGACTGAGCCGGTACCCGGCGGCACCCGACGCCGTCGGGTCAGGGCGCCCTACGCCACCTGACCTCTCGTCATGTCCGGTCTATCGCCTCGGATCCGGCACATTATCCGAGGTGATCAGGGTCATAGTAGGAGAAGCAAGATCCTTTGCCGGTCCAGGGCCCGCCCGAGCCCATAAGCAGGGGAACCTCCCCATGACCGGCAAGGAGCCACGATGACCACCGCAACCCCGCCCTGCACCACCACACCTCTCCTTGAGGCGACCGCCGTACCCCGACATGACCAGTGGACGGTGCCCGACCGCGCCATGCCCCTGCACCAAGTCATCCACCGAAGCGCCCGTCCGATCCGCTCGTGTGCTGGCTCAAGGACTTCCTCCTTGGCGTCATCGATCGAGCCTCCCGGCCGGAAGACATCTTCGCGTTGGTGACGGTTGTCCGGTGGTCCGAGGGCGTTGCGCACTTTGAGTCGAAGAACTTTGATTCGGAGCCTGGACTCGGATTCCGAATCAGCATTGACACGCGGACGTCGGCCATGCCGCCCGCGTCGCCCTGCTCGCCGCCCTCGCCGCACGCAATGCCGCGATCGAAGGCGACCACGCGACCGTCGACGCCTTCGCCCACGACGTCCTCGGCATCCCCCGGCCCGAGCTGTGCCGCGACGGGGTGATCGACGCACTGCTCGGCGAATGGGTGCACCGCCTCGGTCGCTACCTGACCGATCCCAAGCTGCTCAGGATCCTGCACGAGTACACCGCAGCCGAACGCCGACGATGGCTACCGCTGTGGGAGCGGAGAGCCAGCGGCGGCCGGGTGTGGCTGACCGGCGTCACCATTGCCGACGGCATCACCCTGGACGACGCCCTTCCGGACCACCGCACCGCCGAAGACCTGGCGCTACACCGCCAGCTCGGCGACAAGCGGGTCCGCACGGTCCTGCGGGGTCTCACCTCCGACAAGGCCGCCGTCGCCGCCCGGTGGGCGCAGGATGCCGGGACCTGGGCCGAATCCGCCGTCGGCGCCCACCTGCCCGCCGCCTACGGCGAGCGGGTACGCCGCAAGTTCCACCGCCTCGGCGCCCGCCAGGCCGAGCGCGCCGCCGCGGCGGGGGTGGCACGGTGATCGAGATCCTGTACGCCGCCCTGCCCGAGTTTCTCGGCGGCCTCGGCGCGGCGCTCGTCGTCGTCGGCGGCGCGGCCCTCCGCACCATCCGCGCCCGGCTCAAGCGGTAGCGGCCTGCATCGAGGACGAGAAGTTGTTGGTAAGGACGGCTGTTGGTGAGGGGTGAGTAGCCCTCGCGGGTGTGAGGGGTGCGACAATCCGTGCCGTGTCAGAGGAGCTCTCCCGTTGGTATCGGGGTCGCCTGGTGGGCGGTCCGTTCAGGGCGTTCGACCCAGGCGAGTGCGCCGTGCTCGAGCGGGAGATCGGGCTGCCCCTGCCACCCGCTTACCGCTCATTCCTGGAAGCCGCCGGCGGGGAGAAGCTGGACTACTCGATCCGCCTCCCGGCTTGTGAACCGGAACCGGTCCAGAGCTTCGACGACCTCTATCGGTTGGGCCGCGACGACGCTGATGAGTACGGCTGGGGAACTCTCCTGGGCGAGTATCGGCGCAGTCGCGATGGGTGGCTCGCCGAGAACGTGCCCCTGACCGGCCTGCTGCCTATCGCCCGAAACGGCGGCAGCGACACCCTCTTCCTGGACCTGAACCCGGCCACTCATGGCCAGCTCCATGCGTTCGTCCACGCCATCGCCTGGCCGGGGTATCTGGGCAACCATGTCTTCACGAAGGTCGCCGACAACTTCGACGCGTACATCGACGGCCTGTTCATCGACCCCGACATGGCGGAGGACGCCTGGGCCGACGTCGCCGACAGCGATCCCTCGGATCCTTGGCGGAGGACCGTCGAGGGGTGGCTGGACAAGGAACTGCCGGGGTGGCGTGCTGAAGCCTGGGCCACGCCCTGACCTTCAGGCGCTCGCCTTGTCTTTGCTCACGAGTCTCGGTTCTGGCTCAACTTCTGTGGAGCGGTCACGGCGGGTCAGATCTTTGGAGCGAGCCGCGACTCTGCTGCGTAATTCGCGGGTCAGGCTGTGAGTCGGTAGGCGAGGCGTTCGAGGCGGCTTGAGCGGGTGTGGTGCTGGTCGTGGCCGGTCCA
>NZ_JBHWKX010000167.1:0-5094 GCF_042730885.1 Streptomyces sp. NPDC059909 | reverse complement strand
CCGCGAGGATCAGCGCGGCGCGCGAACCGACCGCCATGGACTCCAGCCTGCCGTCCACGGCGGAAATGCCGGCCACCGTGCCCTGGACACCGTCCGCGTCCGAGGTGATGAAGAAGCCGCCGTTGACGCCGACGAGCGAGCCGAGCCTTGCCGAGACCGCGGAGGTGCGCTCACGGTCGGCGACGTTGCCGCCGTTGCTCGTCTCCACCGTGCCGCGGAAGCGTGCCGGGTCGATGACGGTGACGTGGACCTTCTCGGCGTCGGGGGCCTGCCGGCCGTCATAGCCGGACCAGTCCACCGCCGTACGGAAGCCTGCCGCCTGTACCGCCGTGCTGGTTGTGTTCGCCTCGGCCTGGGTGGCGTACTTGCCGACGCGAACCTGCCAACCCATCGTGCCGCGCGGGGTGTCCGTGTACGTGTCCCACACCACCTCTTCGATCCGAGGCTCGAACCCGGCGCCACGCAACTGCTCCCCGGTGGCGTCCGCCCAGGCGCGGTCCCCGAGCGGGGCCCACGTGGCTGCTCCTGTAAGCCGGTTGGTGGCGGGCGCCTGGACGGTCACGGTCCAGACAGGTGTGGAGGACTCGTCGTCCAGCACGCCGGTGCGGACCTGAACGCCGGGCGCCACGTGCTGTGTCGTCCAGTTCATCCCGGTCGGCGCAGAGGCGGAAGCCGAGGAGGATGCGGAGGCGACGCCCTGCGGGACGGTTGCGGCAAGCAGCAGAGCGACCCCCACGGCGGCCCTGCGCCATCCGACGTGCCTCATCCCTCGCGCTCTGTGGTGCGTTCGTATGGCTGCGTTGGACATCGCACTCCCTGACGGTTGCAGTTCCCGGGCGGCACAGGAACCCCGGCCTACCCCATCGGAACATGGCAACCAGATGCGGAGTCGATCACCGTACGTATGGCGAACTCCCAGAAGAAGCCCCGGTGACAAGTGGTCGACAGGGCCCGCAGGTCGGGCGCAGGCGGACGGGCGGGTAGAGGTGGGTGTCGGAGACGTGCTCCATCAGCCGGCCTTCGTCGCCGCGGAAGTCGCCGAAGTTGTACTCGTTCACCACGCTCGTCGAGGGGTCCGCGCCCGGCTGGATACGGCGCACACCACATCGATAGCTGGAATCGTCGAACTGGTACTCGCTCACGGCCGGTACGCGTTCCGGTAACCCATCCCGTCCGTCACCGCGGCCACCAGTTCAGACACGGCCGCGGGACCAGCCGGTTGCCGGAGCCCACGCGGACACGGGGTGCGAACTGCCACAGCTTGCCTGCGGCGTCGCGACCCAGGAGCGTGTGACGCTCACGCACGGGAAGTCCGTCGACGGCGAAGGCGGCCTCCGCGGTCAGGTAGGCCTGCCCCCAGGAGTAGACCTTGTAGCGGGCGTAGGTGTTGATGCGCCAGCTTTCGGTTCCGGGCGCGGAGGCGAGGGTGTAGGTGATGTCGGTGTCACCGGGCTTCAGGTCACACTGGATCAGGGCGTTGCCGAATGAGAGCGATTCGGTCCTGTGGGTGCACTGGGCGGAGTCGCCTGCGGTCACCGCGGTGACGCCGATGTCGACGTCGCGGGTATTCCAGCCGTACTGCTCCGGTGCGGGACCGAACCACAAGTCCAGGTGTCCGCCGTCGACGGCGTGGACGCGCAGGTTCTGGGGCGAGGACTTGCCGGCCTCGATGTCGGGGATGTTGAACGACAGGCTGTTCTGCGCGACGTGCTCGAGCCTTGTGACCGTGAACGTGCCTGCGTCGTGGGTGCCGTCCGCGGGTGTGGCGCCTGCGGTCTGGGCGGCCTGAACTGCGGCGTTGAGGTCGGAGCCGGCGGGTGCGTAGACCGCGCCGTAGTAGCCCATGGTGTCGTGGGGTGTGTCTGCTGGGATGGTGACGACCGGTGCGTAATGGCTGCTGGTGTCGGCGAACATGCAGAGGTAGACGGCCGTGGCCTGCGGGGCAGGCTTGCAGATTTCCTGTGGCCCGAAGGTGAGACCTGCCGGAAGGCCTGCGCCGTCACCGGCGGGGCCGGTCAGCGGCTTGGTGGCGAACGCGTAGACCATGGTGCCGTTCAGGGAGGGCCCGGGTATGGCCGCCTGGGCGCTGCAGGTGCTCCCTGGCCGCAGGACGACATCGTTCACGTAAACAACGTCGAGATCCTGCGCTGTTGATGCCCAGGTCCTCCGCAACCTGGACGATCGACTTGCCGGCCTCCGTCACGATCCGTACAGCCCCCTCACGGAACTCCGGCTCGAACCTTCTTCGCTTCTCCGCCATGACTCACAACTCCCCTCCAGCCACGGTCTTCCCGCTACGAGGGGAGGGACAGGTTGCCAGACTGCCGGCGGGCGGACCGGGTACGATCCGCCCGCCGAGCGGGGTCAGTCCATGGACAGCATGAAGTCCTTCGGGCGCAGCGCCCGGTCGACGATACGGGTGTCGCCGATCCAGCCGTAGAAGCTCTGGCCGAACTCCTGCGCGAACTGGGTGCCACCGATGACGAACGGCTTGCCCAGGGTCGCGATGCCCGTGGCTGGCTGCGACGGGTTACGTGCGATCTTCGAACCATCGACGTACATCACTGTGCCGAGACCGTCGTTCACGACCGCGATGTGCGTCCACCGGCCTACGGGCAGCGCGTGGCTCCACGAGGTCGGGTCGGCGTCCTGGACGTGCGGGTAGAGCACGAACTGCAGGAAGCGCTCAGGGGTTACATTGAGGCTGCAGGTGGGCTCCTCCTTCGACCAGCCGGTGGTCTTGCCGGCGTCGCCGTTACGGCCCTCCCAGCTGAGGATGCCCATCCAGGCGTGGTCGCCCTCGAAGGGCTCGGGGAGCTTGATGAAGGTCTCGATGGTGAAGCCCGAGGTGAACTTCATGCTGTTCAGCGGCGCCTGGGCGCCGGTGGTCAGCACCGCCCCGCGGTTCGGGTTCTTGCCGCCGTCGAAGCGGAGGCTGGCGTGGGCCGGCTGGTCGGTGTGGTGCTCGGCCGACCAGGTGAGGGCCTCGGCAGGGCTGGTGTGCAGCAGCTGGACGGACAGGTCGTTGCCGTGACCCGACAGGTCGTGGGCCACCGTCCCACCGGCCACTGGTGAACCGGGCTTGCCGGCGCCCGTGAGGCCGGAGGAGTCGAACCGCCAGTAGGCCACCGTGCCCCTAGGCATCACCCGGGAAGCCGGACGCGGCTTCGGCGGAACCACCGGGGCGAATCCCTGGAACCGCTCGGCGAAGTCGATGTCCAGGCCGAACCGGTCCACCGGACCGGTCAGTTCGATGGTCTCCGCCTCCAGCGGCGTCCGCTTCTCGGGGTCGCGGGCCAGGAACCACGGGGAGAACGTCTCGACATCGACGACGTTGCGGACCAGGTCGAAGGCGTACAGACGGATCATGCCGGCGCCGCCGTAGTAGCGCTCCTGGTAGTTGGTGATGTGCACATGGACATCGTGACCGGCGTCGTTGGTGAGCACCGTGCGCCCCGAGGGCCAGTAGTGGCCGCCCAGGGCCATGAAGATCTGGTCATTGCCGCGAATGATGCGGTCCCACAGCCGCTGCCCGTTGCCGGACAGGTGCGCCTCGCCGTTGTCGTCGGCCCAGGCGATGTCATGGGTCGTCAGGACGGCGGGCAGGGTCGGGTGGGCGTCGAGGACGCCCTGCGCCCACGTCAGTCCCTTGTCGGAGGCACGCCAGTCCAGGGCCAGCACCAGCCACTCGCGTCCGCCGGCCCGCAGCACGTGGTAGCTGTTGTAGCCGTCGGGCGAGGCGCCGCCGAAGGTCGGCATGGAGGCGTAACGCTGCGGTCCGAACGCCTCGAGGTAGGCGGTGTCGCCCCGCTGGTCGTCCGTACTCGACCTGACGTCATGGTTGCCGGCCAGGACGCTGTAGGGCACCTTGCCGTGGATGGTGCGGAACGTGTCCGCCGCGAGGCCGATTTCGTCCTCGGTGCCGTGCTCGGTGACATCGCCCAGGTGCGTCATGAAGGCGATGTTCGCCTCCTCGCGCTCGGAGACCAGGTAGCGGAAGGTCGCCTTGAGCGGCTCCGGGTCCGAGCTGTCCGCGTCGAAGAGGTACTGGGTGTCCGGGAGGACCGCCAGCGCGAAGCGTGGGCTCTCCTCGTCGAAGTGTCCGCGGCGGCCGTCGGCTGCCGTGGTTCCTGCCTGCGGCGTCGCGGCTCGGGCCGACTCGGCACCCAGCACAGTGGCGGTGCCCGCGACCGCGGGGACGGCGAGGGCGGCCTGAAGCAGCGAGCGCCGCCCGAGGCGGGAGTTTTCCGACTTGCTCATGTGATCTCCGTGTATGGACCAATGCGGTGTACATGGAGCGTGCGTGCCGCTGACAACCATCCGTTGACACGCATCTGAACAGTGAGCACGCGGAACAGGGCAAGCCGGGGGCTTCCCTGAGAGGGTGTTCGATGCAGGGATCCCCCCCGACTGTCCGCTTCGCGCTGTGGTGAGACGGACTTGTGTCCATGACTGCGTATCGGGACGCCGCGTCAGCGGTATTGATCATGTTTTGACTGATCGACGTGCGTATCCCTCGGACCTCAAGGACGACCAGTAGGAGCTCATCGAGCCCATGCTGACCGAGTGGCGGCGGACCCGCCCCGAGGGACGCGCACCGACCACGGGCTGCGGGAGGTCGTCAACACGATCCTTATGTGGCCCGCACCGGCATCGCCTGGCGCTACCTGCCGCACGACTTACCGCCGCACCCCACGGTCTACGGCTACTTCAAGGCGTGGGAGGCCGACGGCACCACCGAGCAGATCCACGACACGCTGCGTGATCAGCTGCGGGCGAAGAAGGTACGGCCACCTGGCCGACCGCGGCGATCATCGGTGCCCAGACGGTCAGGGCCTCCTGGCCGCCATGCCGCTGGAGCTGATCCGGGCCCGGCGACGCGGACGAGGAGCTTGGCCTGGCTGCAGTCCGGTATCTGCTTCAGTGCCGTGGCGAGGACCCGCAGGTGGTCGGCGACGGTGTTGGTGCCGGCGTTGCCGTCCCGCAACTCCATCGAATAGCTAGGAGCGTGTCTCAGTAACCGCAACCCGCCTGCGGTTCGTGATCGTTCGTGCGGGATGATGCTGGTATGAGTGGCGGGGATGGACTGTTCGA
>NZ_JBHWKX010000166.1:0-5321 GCF_042730885.1 Streptomyces sp. NPDC059909 | reverse complement strand
ACTACCTCGACCGGCGCGAGATCCCCCGGCCGAAGTCGTGGCGAAGCCTGGGCAGCTGACCTCGACGACTCCAAGATCCCCGACAGAGTCAAGCTGAGGGTTGAGGATATGAGCTAGCCGGTCCCGGGCCCGACCAGCGGAGGTGCCATGAAGACGTGTGCTGCGGGCGTGGCAGGACCACCCTCCACCGCCCAACACGGGGCCATCAGGTGCTAGTCACCGGCTCCGCCATGGGGAGTGAGCGGGTCCGCCGGCCGAGCAGGAGGACGGCCACCGCCGCGGTGAGGAGGGAGACCGGGATGTAGATGGCGGGTGCCACTGCGGCAGCCGGCATGTTCAGCAACGCGGGGCTGAGCGCGATGGCGACGGCGAGGGCACCGTTGTGGATGCCGATCTCCATCGACGAGGCGACGGCCTGGGGCCGCTGGACGCGGACGAGACGGGGCACCCAGTAGCCGATGACCAGGTTCAGGACGCTGAACGCCGCCGTGAGCGGAAGGATGGAGTTGAAGGACCGGCCGAGCTCGCGGGAGTTGTGCAGGATCGCACCCACGACGACCACCACCAACACGACAAGCGCGACGATCCGTACGGCACGCCTGAGGGACTGCGCCAGGGCCGGACGAAGGCGCCGCAGAGTCATACCCAGGGCGACGGGCAGCACGACGGTGGCGATCAGCGTGACGACGCCGTGCGGTTGCAGGCCGATGTTGTGGGCGTGGCCGAGGTAGTGGCGGGTCACGCCCCACATGACGAGCGGCAGCGTGACCACGGCGAGCAGCGAGTTGACCGCGGTGAGGGTGATGTTCAACGCGATGTCACCGCGGGCGAAGTGGCTGTAGACGGCTGCGAGCGTACCGCCGGGCGATGCGGCCAGGAGGAGCATCCCGACAGCGGTGTCGGTGTCCGCGCCGGTCAGTGCAAGCAGGGCCAGGCAGAGCGCGGGCATCAACAGCAGTTGGCAGGCCAGTGCCGTGCCCACTGCGCGCGGCACGCTGATCACGCGGGCGAAGTCCGCGAAGGTGAGGGACAGTCCCAGGCCGAGCATGATGACCGCCAGGGCGAGCGGCAACACCACGGTGGTCAAGACAGAGCTGTGCAACATCTTCTCCTCGGGATCAGTGCCGGTGGTAGTCGCCGACCGACTTGGCGAAGAAGGCACGCAGTGCCTCCTTGTGGTCGTCCTTCAGGAACAACTCGGACAGTTCGTCGACCTGCCGCCGGTGCGCCTCGTCCCGGCTCATCTCCAGGGCGTCGTTCACGCAGCGCTTGGTGGCCTCGACCGACAGGGGGGCGCGAGTCGCGATCCGCTCCGCCTTCGCCAGCGCTACGTGCATGAGCGCCTCGGGTGAGCACACCTCGGTGACCAGTCCCCAGGCCGCGGCCCGCTCGGCCCCGTAGCGTTCGCCGGTGAGGAGGATCTCCTTGGCCGGCCCGAGGCCCACGATCCTGGCCAGGCGCCAGAAGTTCGCCATGAGGCCCACGTTGACCCCGGCCGCGACGAAGGACGCCTCGCTCGACGCGACGCGGATGTCGCAGGCCAGGGCCAGCTCGAGCCCGCCGCCGACGGCCGGCCCGTTGACCGCGGCGATCACCGGGGCACGGAACCTCTCCAGGCCGTAGACGATCCTCTCGAAGTCCGCCACGAAGTCCGGCAGTTCTGTCCGGCTCATCCGCTGGTCCTGGACCAGGTCCGCGCCGGCGGTGAACACACCTCCGGCCCCGGTGAGGACGACCGCGCGGACCTCCTGGTCCTTCTCCAGCTGGTCGATGGCCGTCTTGAGGTGGGCCCGGCTCTCCCAGGAGAGGGTGTTGACGGGCGGGTTGCTCAGTGTGATCACCGCGACGTGCGGGGTGTGGTATCGCAGCTGGACCGCGCTCACTTCTCCTCCTTGGCCACGCCTGCGGCGAGCAGGGCCTCGATCTCGGACGGGCCGAAGCCTGCCTCGGTCAGTACGTCGGTGGTGTGCTCGCCCAGCAGCGGGGCGGGACGGTGGATGGCTGCCGGAGTGCGGGAGAATTTGACGGGCACTCCGATGTGCTTCACCGGCCCTGCCGTGGGGTGTGCGACCTCGACGAGCATCTGCCGGGCCCGGACCTGGGGATCGGAGTAGACCTGACCGATGTCGTACACGGGTCCGGCGGGAATGCCGTGTGGCAGGAGGATGTCCATCCACTGCTCGGTGGATTTCTCCAGGAACTTCCTCTGCAGTTCCTTCGTCAGCGGCGGGCGGTTGGCCAGGCGGGACATCGGGTCGGCGAATCGCGGGTCCGCCCCCAGCCCCGGCCATTTGAGGGCCTTCACGAGGTGTTCCCACATCCGCTGATTGGGTGTGCCGACGGTCAGCCAGCCGTCGGCGGTCCGGAACGCCTCGTAGGGGGCCGCGAGCCGCATCTGCGAACCGAGCGGACCGGCTACTTGTCCGGTGGCGAACAGGACAGCGCTCTCCCACACCATCAGGGAGATGCCGGCCTCCAGTAGTGAGGTGTCCACGTACTGCCCCTCACCGGTGCGCAGACGGTGGACATAGGCGGCGAGCACACCGTTGGCGGCCAGGATCCCCGCGGCAAGGTCACAGATCGGCACGCCCGCCTTGACCAGCTCGCCGCCGAGCTCCCCGGTGACGCTCATGATCCCGGACATGCCCTGGGCGATGAGGTCGTACCCGCCTCGGCCGGCCAGCGGGCCGTCTTGGCCGAATCCCGAGATCGAGCAGTAGACGAGTGCGGGGTTGCGTGTGGCGAGGCTCGGATAGTCGCAGCCGAGCCGCTGCATGGCCCCGGGCCTGAAGTTCTCGACGAGGACATCGGCTCCCTCGCTGAGCCTGCGCAGTGCGTCGGCGCCCCGCTCGTCCCGCAAGTCCAGGGCGATCCCGCGCTTGTTCCGGTTCACCGCCATGTACGCCGGCGACTGGCCGCCAGGGAAATCGGCTCCCCAGCCACGCAGTTCGTCGCCGGTCGGACGCTCGACTTTGATCACGTCGGCGCCCAAGTCGGCGAGGAGCGCCGCGCAGTAGGCGCCAGCCATCACTTGGCTGACGTCCAGAACTCTCACGCCGTCGAGGGGACCCGTCATCGCACCTCCCGAGATTCCTATGGAAAATTTGTGCCGCATAGTGGCACGCCCGTGCTACCATGCGGCCCATACAGTAGGTGGGGAGTCAGGAGGCGTCAACGGATGCGCAGCGTTTTCACGGCCTTTTCCGTGCTCGAAGCGCTGGCCGAGGCCCAGCCGGTCGGTGTGGGCGCGCTGGCACGGGAGTTGGATCTGCCCAAGAGCACCGTGCAGCGCAGTCTGACCACGCTGGCCGAATTGGGATGGATCCGGCCGCTGGACCGCGGCGGCCATACCCGGTGGATGCTGACGGCCAGGCCCCTGAAGCTGGCCGGGCACGTGCTGCGCCACGAGGGCATGCTCCGCGAGGCCGCAGCGCCGGCGATGGCGGATCTCGCCCGGCAGACCCACGAGACGATCCACCTGACGATCGTGGACGGTGACAGCGTGATCCTGCTGGACAAGATCGACAGCACCCACGCCGTCCGGAACGTCTCCTGGGTCGGCGGTCGCGCCCCCCTCCACGCGTCAGCCTCCGGACTGGCGATCCTCGCCCATCTGCCGGCGGATGCGATCGCCCGCTACCCGCTTGCCAGGTACACCGCGCTGACCGTGACGGACGCCGAGGCGCTGGGAGACACTCTGGCGGCGGTCCGCAAGCGCGGCTACGCAATCAACACCGGGATGTGGCGCGACGATGTGAGCGCCGTCGCTGCGGCGATCCTGGATCCGGCCGGGACGCCGGCCGCTTCCCTCAGCATCTCTGTGCCGACCTACCGGCTCTCCGACGAGCTCCAGGATCGGTACGGCATCCTGGTCCGTGACGCCGCCGCCCGCGTAACGTCCCTGTGGGACGGACAGGACGCCGAGAACAGCCTCATCACGGAGCGGGACGGCTGAAGGGCTGTTGTCTTTCCGGTCTTGTGTGAACAAGGACGCCTCGTCACGGTGGCCGGCGAAGTAGTCGAAGACGGTCGCGTGTCCGTGGGCGGCCTTCACCTGGTGGTCACCGGTGCGGACGGCCTCCGGGAACCGCCCCCACGGCAGCCAGTCCCCGGTGCGGACTGCGAAACCGCGAAGTGGTGCAGCGAGTTGGGGGCATCCTTGTGCAGAGTGTTGAGCAGGGACGTGCCGGTGTAGTGCACACCGTCGTCCGAGGTCATCAGGCCCAGCGACGCGCACGTGCGCATGAGACGACGAGTGGCGTCAGGGTCGGTGGACTCCGCCTTGGCGATCTCCTCGGGGGTGTTCGTCCCTGACGCCAGGTGACCTGCAAGGTTGTACACGGCTGCGGCGCGGACGATCTGAGTCACCCAGTACCCGGTGACCATGCCCATCATTCGCTCGTAGTCCTGCGCCGCGTCAGGAATCTCCGGTGTCGTCATGGTCTTTCTCCTCGATGGAAGGACGGTGATTGGGTCGGCCGAACTCGGCGCGGCACGCACCTCGATGACTGGATGACATTGCATCGTCCCGAGAAGTGGCGCTCGGTCGGCGCGCCCAATCTATGCTTCGGCTGCGGCGACTCAGTGATGTCCCAACTACACGTTCTTGTAGTTCCTTTCCTTCCAGCGCGGTGCGCACTTCAGGCAGAGTGCTACTGCGGCCGGCCGAGGGTACTGCTGCTCAGCGGCATCGGAGACCTGCCCGCTGTCGCGGCAGATGCCCTCGCTCGTGGCGGAAGCGTGGCGGCGTCACCCAGCGGCGTTGTGGTGCCCTGCCGGGATGCGCAGCGTGGGGCCCGCCGGGACCGTGCCGCTCATCATCCAAATTCCGGAGGGAACCCGTGTCCGAGACCTATGACCCCCGCCGCACTGCGGTTCTGTTGGTCGATCCCTACAACGACTTCCTGTCCGAGGGCGGCGAGGTCTGGCCGCGTGTGGAGCCCATAGCGACGGAGGTCGGTCTGCTGCACAACCTGCGCGCGGTGGTCGGCTCCGCCCGGGAGACCGGCGTGCGCGTGGTGTTCGTCCCGCATCGCCGGTGGCAGCCCGGCGACTACGAGACCTGGGCCCACCTGGCGTCCGGGCAGCGGCATCAGAAGGTGCACCATAGCTTCGCCCGGGGCACCTGGGGTGGGGAGTTCCATCCCGACTTCCAGCCGCAGGCAGGCGACGTTGTCGCCGGGGAGCACTGGGGGGCGAGTGGGTTCGCGAACACCGACCTGGACTTGCCGAGTAGCCGAGGGGAATCTCACCCCTCGGCTCTCACAGAATCCGTGCGTAACAGTCTCCCGTTACACGGCTCTTGCCACTCTGATCACCAG
>NZ_JBHWKX010000165.1:0-5337 GCF_042730885.1 Streptomyces sp. NPDC059909 | reverse complement strand
GCCCACTCCTTGAGGTTCATGCAGTGACCATAACAGCCACTCAGAGGCTATAAGACACACTAGAGTTGACTCAAGCCCGAGCAGTTCGTAACCCCCGAACCCGCCTCCCCCTCCGCAGAAGCCATCGGCATCCTCGCCAGCTGGACCCACAGCACTACCGGGCCGGCCGCTGCCCCTGACGCGTCACGCGATCCAGCCAGCTGACGGCCTCTCGATGAGCCGGCTCGGCACGCTCGTCCAGGACACCTCGCCGCTCCGCCAAGGGCGGGGCGGTCAGCTCTGTCGGCGAGTCGCACCTTCCTGCGAGGAGCGGGAGCCAGGTGACGAGGGCGCGGTCATGTCGAGCAGGAGTAGCGCGTCGTGGTCGGGGCTGCCGGGCTCGGCGGTGTAGACGCCGATGCGCTGTCCGGGGGTGCCTTCCACGTGCAGGGACTAGGACGTGAGGGTGACCATGCCGACCTGCGGGTGGTGGAACGTCTTGTGCGTGGGCTTGCGTCCGGTCACTTCGTAGCGTTCCCACAGGCCCGCGAAGTCGGGGCTCTTCAGGAGGAGTTCGCCGACCAGGTTGGTCAGGTCGGGGGCATCGGGTGCGGTGCCGGCAATGGCGCGCAGGCGGGCGACGCAAGCGGTGATCTGCCGGTCCCAGTCGTGGAAAAGGTCGCGAGCTGCGGGGTGGAGGAAGAGGTAGCGGGCGAGATTGCGTTGCTTGACCGGCCAGTCGTCCAGGCCTGCGTAGAGGGCAAGGCCGCCCGGGTTCCAGGCGAGCATGTCCATGCTGCGGCTGATGACGTAGGCCGGGTTCGGGCGCAGTGATTCCAGCAGCAGCTTGAGGTGAGGGCGCACGGTGCGGCTCGGTGCGGGCGGCGGCTCGGGGGTGTAACGGGCGGCGCGAGCGGCGAGCTCGCGCAGGTGCTGGTGCTCCTGGTCGTCCATGTGCAGGGCGCGGGCGAGGGAGTCAAGGACGGCGGGGCTGGGGCGGGTCTCTTTGCCGCGCTCCAGGCGCACGTAGTAGTCGATGCTGATGCCGGCGAGGGTGGCCAGCTCCTCGCGGCGCAGGCCCGGGGTGCGGCGTACTCCGGTGCCGACGGTGAGCCCGACGTGTTCGGGGCTGGTCTGGGTGCGGCGGGCGCGCAGGAAGCGACCCAGCTCGGCGCCCTCGCTCTTCGCGCTCTCAGATGCCATGCCTTCCAGTCTCACACCGCCTTCACCTGCAGTGCAGGCGTGCGGGGGGCCGTGTCATTACCCCCGAAGAGCCCGCCCTGCCACCCCGGCGCAATCTGGGCGAAGGTGAATGGGCAACACCGGCAGGCCCGCCGCTGCGTCTCTCGCAGCTGGTGACGCTGAGCAGGCGCGACGACAGCGCTCAGGTCAGAGTGCCGCCGGGGTACGCCACGAACCGGAGATACCGAATGCGCTACATCAAGCTGCGTGACCTGGAGGTTTCCCGGATCGGTCTCGGCGCGATGGGCATGTCCCACGGCTACACCGACTCCGGCACCGACGAGGCGGAGGCCGTCCGGACCCTGCACCGGGCGCTGGAGCTGGGCGTCACGTTCATCGACACCGCCGAGATCTACGGCCCCTACGCCAATGAGGAGCTGCTGGGCCGGGCGCTGAAGGGGCACCGGGAGAAGGTGGTGCTGGCGACGAAGTTCGGCATGGTCTCCCACGCCGGAGCGGGCGCATGGAATCTGGACTCCAGCCCGGCCAACATCCGCACCGCCGTCGAGGGCTCCTTGAAGCGGCTGGGCACCGACCACATCGACCTGTACTACCAGCACCGCGTAGATCCGAACGCACCGATCGAGGAGACCGCCGGCGCCGTGGCCGTCCTGGTCGCCGAGGGCAAGGTGCGCGCTTTCGGTCTCTCGGAGGCCGGCCCGGACACGATCCGCCGCGTCCACGCCGTGCAGCCGGTCACCGCCGTGCAGTCGGAGTATTCGCTGTGGACCCGCGGGATCGAGGAGCGAATCCTGCCCGTCCTGCGCGAGCTGAACATCGGTCTGGTGCCCTTCGCCCCGCTCGGCCACGGTTTCCTGACCGGGCAAATCCGCTCCACGGACGGCTTCAAGGAAGGCGACTTCAGGCACGGAACCCGCGTTTCACTGGCGACAACTTCCAGCGCAACCTGGCGATCGCCAACGAGGTCCAGGCCATCGCCGAGCAGGCCGGTGCCACGCCCGCCCAGGTCGCACTGGCCTGGTTGCTCGCCCAGGGCGACGACATCGCCCCGATCCCAGGGACCAAGCGCGTGCACCGCGTCGAGGAGAACACCGCCGCCGACGCTATCGAGCTTGCACCCGAGCAACTGGCCCGGCTGGAGAGCCTGCCGCAGGCCGCGGGCGAGACCCACACGGAAGCCGGACGTCAGATGCTCGAACGCTGAGCCCGGCCCGCCGACCGACCGCCGCCGTGAGCGGCACATCCATCCCCCTGGAGCACCTCCCTCATGCGCGCAGCAATGATGTACGGAGCCGGAGACGTCCGCGTCGAGGACCGACCCGACCCGAAGATCATCCAGCCCACCGACGCCATCGTCCGCACACTCGCCTCGTGCGTGTGCGGAAGCGACATGTGGCCGTTTCAGTCCATGCCCGCCACTGACACGGGCCGGCCCATGGGGCACGAGTTCCTCGGCATCGTCGAGGAGAGCGGCGCGGACGTGACCGGCCTGAAGACGGGTGACCTGGTCGTCGCCCCGTTCACATACAGCGACAACACCTGCGACTACTGCGCCAAGGGCCTGCACATCTCCTGCCGCAACGGCGGCCGCTACGGATTCGACGGCGTCGACGGCGGCCAGGGCGAGGCGGTCCGCGTCCCGCACGCCGACGGCACCCTCATCACGCTGCCGGTCGCCGCCGACTCGCAGCTGCTGCCGTCGCTGCTGGCGCTGTCGGACGTGATGACCACCGGCCACCATGGCGCCGTCACCGCCGGCGTCAGCCGCGGGGACACGGTGCTGGTCGTCGGGGACGGCGCGGTCGGCCTGTGCGCGGTCCTCGCCGCCAAGCGCCTGGGAGCCGAGCGGATCCTGCTCGCGGGCCGCCACACGGCACGCACCGACCTGGGCCGTGTTTTCGGTGCCACCGACGTCGTCTCCGAGCGTGGCGACGAAGGCATCGCCCGCATCCAGGATCTGACCGGCGGCGTGGCCAAGGTGATCGAAGCCGTCGGCACCCGCCAGGCGCTGGACACCGCCCTCGGCGCGCTCTTGGACGGCGGCACCATCAGCCGCCTCGGTGTCCCGCAGTACGAGCAGGGACCGATCGGCCCGGCCGAGTTCATGCGGAACATCACCCTGACCGGCGGCGCCAGCCCCGCCCGCGCCTACATCGAGCAGTTGCTGCCCGACGTGCTGGACGGCACCCTCACCCCCGGCCGCGTCTTCGACCAGGAATTCACCTTCGACCAGACCCCTGACGCCTACCGGGCCATGGCCGACCGCCAGGTCCTCAAGGCACTCATCACCCCCTGACCCCCGCCCCCAGCAAAGGACCAACCCTCATGCAGTTCGTGACCCTGAACAACGGCGTCGCGATGCCGCTCCTCGGCTTCGGCGTCTACCAGATCCCCGCCGAGGACACTGAGCGCGCCGTCTCCGACGCCCTCGCCGCCGGCTACCGCCTCCTGGACACCGCGGCCGCCTACGGCAACGAGGACGCTGTCGGCCGCGCGATCAAGAGCAGCGGCCTCCCACGGGAGGATTTGTTCGTCACCACCAAACTGTGGGTGCAGGACGCCCCCGCCGAGGACAACACCAATCGCGCCTTCGAGACGTCACTGCAGAAGCTGGGCCTGGACTACCTCGACCTGTACCTGATGCACCAGCCCTTCGGCGACGTCTACGGGCAGTGGCGCGCCATGGAGGCCCTCAATCGTGAGGGCCGCGCCAAGGCGATCGGTGTCGCCAACTTCTACCCCGACCGGCTGATCGACCTGATCGTCAACAACGACATCGTGCCAGCGGTCAATCAGATCGAGACCCATCCGTTCTTCCAGCGCGCCGACTACCAGGACCTGATGCGCGAGCACGGGGTGCAGATCCAGTCCTGGGGAGGCTTCGCCGAGGGCAGGAACGACCTGTTCTCCAACCCGCTGCTGGCCGCAATCGGTAAGGAGCACAGCAAGTCGGTGGCGCAGGTCGTGCTGCGCTGGCTGACCCAGCGCGGCGTGATCGCGATCCCCAAGTCGGTGCGTGCCAAGCGGATGGAGGAAAACTTCGACGTCTTCGACTTCCAACTCACCGACGAACAGGTGGCTCAGATCGCCACGCTGGACACCGGCAGCTCGCTGTTCTTCGACCACCACGACCCCGAGATGGTCACCTGGCTCGCCAAGCGCCGCGTGGATGCCTGAACCGCCGTACGAGTTACGGGGCGAGGACGCAGACCGCCCGCGCTGCATCTATCCCGCTCCTTCCCGCTGCCAGACCCGTCATGAAGGGATCACCGTGCCCCAGCAGGACCCCATCGCCGCAGCCGGGCGACGCACCTTCCTGCGCGCCACGCTGCTGACAGGAATCACCGCCGTGACCACACCCCACCTCACCAGCTGTTCATCCCCCAAGAGCAAAGACGCCCCAGATCGCCGGCAGGCGTCACCGAGCTCGTCCGTGACGGGCCCGGCGCGGGGCAGGGTGCTCCTGGCCTACTTCTCCCGCCCTGGTGAGAACTACTACTACGGCGACCGCACCACACTGAAGGTCGGCAACACCGAAGTGATGGCCCGCAAAATCCGCAGCATCATCAACTGCGACGTGCACCGGATCGAGGCCGCCGACCCCTACCCAGCGGACTACGACGCGACCGTGCAACGCAATGCCCGCGAACAGGACGCCGACGCACGTCCTGCCATCACGGGCCCGCTACCCGCCCTGGACAGCTACAACACCGTGCTGCTGGGCAGCCCCATCTGGAACGTGCGCGCACCCATGATCATGACGACGTTCACCGAGAAACTCGACTTCTCCGGCAGGACCGTTGTCCCCTTCACAACCCACGCCATGAGCGGCCTGGGCACCACCGCACGCGACTACACAGCTTCGTGCCCGGGCGCGACATTCGCTGAAGGGCTGGCTGTCCGGGGTGAAAAGGTCGACGAAGCCGACGGCGTCATCAAAGTTTGGCTGCAACGCATCGGCTTCACCGTCTCTTGAACGGGCCCTACCGCTCGCTGCACCAGGGAGCGACTGCGGACGCTGGGCACGCAAATGGCCGGACGGGCCAACTACGGCGCTCAGTGAGTGGTGTGCATCGTGAAGCAGCAGGTCACGGGCCTGGTGTGCGTCGGCGTCGGGGTGCTCACGCTGGTTGTGGGCGTGTGACTTCGGTGAAG
>NZ_JBHWKX010000164.1:0-5588 GCF_042730885.1 Streptomyces sp. NPDC059909 | reverse complement strand
CCGAAGTCACACGCCCACAACCAGCGTGAGCACCCCGACGCCGACGCACACCAGGCCCGTGACCTGCTGCTTCACGATGCACACCACTCAATGGTCACGGTGCCTCCGGCACCCACCGCGGTTGTCGCCCCGCACGGAATGTGTGTCTATCCGTGAGGGGATAGACACACATTCCGCAGGGCCGTGACTGCGGCGAAGCTCAGCGCTCCAGCTTGTCGTCGCGGCAGTTCTCCGGCGCGGACACCGGGTTGCAGCGAGCGGCATCCGGGCCGGGCAGTGAGACGAAGAAGTCTCGGTCGTAACGGGTGGACATGCCCGCCGCCGGGAAATCGGTGGAGATGATCTGGGCGCCGCTGGCCAGCGCCAGCTCACGCATAGCGGTGTCGCGGCTGAGCACGGTGCTCATCGGGACGTCGGAACGGGTCCGTACGATGTATCCGCGTTTGACCAGATCGGCGATCTCCGCCGCGTTCGTGCCGCGCGGGTCGTTGCGCTTCATGAAGGCCGCCGAGGGGGTGCCCGGTGCGGAGTCGGTGAACAGCACGCGGCCCTCGAGGTTCGGGTGGCCGGCCAGGTAGGCGGTGCGCACCTGGTTGGTGTTGTCCATTGCGAACATCACCTTGCCGGCCGACTGAGCCACTGTGGGCCAACCGTGCTGCAGAACTGACTGCTCGAGAGTCAAGCCGGGCCGCCTGACGTCGTCGGGAGTGATCAGCTGGTTGGAACTGAAGACCGAGCGGATTTCGTCCTCAAGGGTCCGGAAGGCCGACTCCTCCCACGCGGGGCTTTCGACGCCGCCGAGGCGTTCGAAGCGGTCTTCGCTGGCCTTGAACTCCAGCATTACCAGCAGCGGGACGTGTCCGGGGTTGTTCTGCGACCAGCCACGAATCTGCTTCAGGCACTCGGTCAGCTGGACGCAGGTGGTGTTGTAGTCGGCGTCGACGATGTGGAAGACCTTCGTGCCGGGCTCCCCCCACGCCGGGTTCTCGAGCGGAGGAAGGCCCGCGTTCTTGCGGACCAGCGGCCAGCGGTACAGGCCACCCTTCGGGTCGGGCACGACGTCGAGTTCGACTGAGCGGACCTCCTGCTCGTCCAGCTGCTCGGCCAGCGGCGAGTGCGAGTAGAACAGGTTCGGGTTCGCCCCAGGGTCTACCTCCAACTGGGCACGCTGTTCAGCGCCGGAGAGTTCGCGGTGGTAGCTGTTGTGTGTGGCCACCACCTGGATTTCATTGATGCGTGTGCCGTCCACGTTGGCGGCTGCCTGCGATGAACCGGTCGATACCGTCTGCGTGGCGAGTGCGGTGAGAGCTGCGGCGACAGCCAACCAGCGGGGGAGAGACATGCGCTTCCTTTACAGCCAAAGGGGGGGTGGGTATGACCACCCGTCCACGCTGGGAAAGAAGGATGGACCTGCCGTATCGTTAGTTCGTTGATCAACCATCTCCAAGGTGAATCTTGGTGGTCCGAGCGGGTTGCCTGCCCGTCCCTGCTCGGCCTGGTGGTCGGTGAAGGGCACGGTCAGGTCGTGGAGGAAGGGCAGGACATCGTCGCGTCGGCGGTGAAGCCGGTCGACCAGGCGCCGGGCGCAGGTTTCGGGTTTCCCTGGGGTCGGGTCGGGGTTGGCGGCGCATCAGCAGCAAATGACCCCACCTACGACTGAAGTCGCGGCCTTCCTGCGTCGGTGGTCAAACCTCCGCGCAGAGGACCAGCCCGGCCCTGCTGAGCACATGAGCGCGCCTACGTGGTCGGCGTACGCGCGGACGCCGCCACAGGGTGCACTCGAACCTTTTTGTGTAGGGCGGTTCTCCTCAGCGACGTGCCTGCCCGCATTCGGGACAGGTGCGGGAGGTGTTGCAGGCATCGACCGGGATCACTCGGCGAGCGGCACAGGATGTTGCGGTTCAAGCCCGACTTCGCGGCGGAACCATGCGGGAGGAACGGGCCGGGCTGCTCGGGGTCGGGGGAGCGGGCTGCTGGCGCGCTGTGGCCGGGCGGTGGTCACTCCGTGTCGGTGCCGCTCTCGTCGTGGCCGGGCAGCGCGTCGGACAGGAAGCGCCGCCCGACGTGCCCGCGGGATCGAGCGCCGCGCTGTCGTGGCGGGCCGGGCAACGGATTCGGTGAGCGCCCGGGCCGACTTACCCGGGCGTGCAAGATGGTCCAGCCCTGCCCGCCGGGCACCGTCGTCCCCGTGCTGGTATTGCCGGCCAGTTACGCAACAGCAACGCTGTACGCCAAGGCGCTTTACGGGCGGCGCTCACGTGCGTCTACCCGGCGGTCGTCAGGGGGGCGCGCCCTTGGGGCGGATGAAGACGACCATGTGGCGCGCGCGGGTGATGGCCACGCGCAGCAGGCGGCGGTTGGCTCGGGTGCGGTTGGCGTCCCACTCGGGATCCAGCAGGCGGCTGTGGTAGGCGCCCTCTACGATGACCACACCGTCGAACTCTTTGCCCTTGGCACCTACCGGCACGTCCGGCGTCTCTGTTCAGGGTCTCTCAGTCGTCGAGCAGGTTGGCGAGGTGTGCGCCGAATCGGTTCTCCAGGTCTCCTTCCTGTTGCATCCCGCGCTTGAACAGGGCGGCGACTCGCTGGTGGGTTTCGGGCCAGGCAAGGGCGGTGGCGAAGGCGTTGAGGCCGTCGAGGAGTCTGTCGACGGGCGGCAGGGTGACCTGGTTGACGAGGTTCTTCGCGGTCTCGATCGGGCGCCGGTCGAAGGAGGCGAGGCGCCGTGCGAGCGTGTCGACGAAGCCGTCCAGTTCGCTGTCGGGAAGGGACCGGTTGACCCAGCCGTACCGTTCGGCGGTGTCGGCGTCGAAGTCGTCCGCGCCGAGGATGATTTCCAGCGCGCGGCCTCGGCCGGTCAGCAGGGGAAGGCGTTCTGTGCCGCCGCCGCCGGGGATGACTCCCGCGCCGACCTCGGGTTGACCGAGGACGGCGTTGTCGCGGGAGGCGAAGCGCATGTCGCAGGCGAGCGCGAATTCGCTGCCCACGCCGCGGACGCGGCCGCGGATCTTTGCGATGCTCACCACGGGGGACGTGGTGAGGCGGACGAAGGTGTCCGTGGGGATGGCGAGGCCGGAGGGGCCGGCGGTTTTGGCGAGGCTCCCCGATTTGCCTGACATGTCGAAGTGGGCCAGGTAGAAGTCTGGGTTCGCGCTCTCGAAGACGACGACGCGAAGGGCCGGGCTGGTGTCCATCCGGGCGAGCAGGTCCTGCAGGCCCTGGAGTACGGCGTGGTCGACCACGTTCAGGGGCGGGTTGTCGAACAGGACCCGCCAGTAGGCGGGCGTTTCCTCGATGATGCGCACAGGTGCTGCAGTCTCAGTCATGCCCTACATCCTAGGGTCTGAATTTAATATTGCAAGTCAGCCTTGTGTGGCACCCCGTCCGTGGTCGCTGGTCGCGGGGCGGCCGCGGGTGCCTGACCGGAAGGCTCTGTGCGGGACTTGTTCGCGCTGCACACCGGTGTCCAGTGGGAGTACCTGCCGCAGAGTTGGGCTCCGGTTCGGGCATGACCTACTGGCGCCGCCTGGGGTCTGGAAAGAAGCCGGCGTGCGGGCCCATCTGCGCGCGGTGCTGCTGAGGAGATTGCGCTCGGCGAAGAAGCTGGATCGGCCGCGGGCGGTGATCGACTTCTCCCACGTGCGGGCTGCGCGGCGGGTCCCAAAGCGGTCCCGGGCCGGTCGATCGCGCGCGCTCGGGCAGCAGGTTGACAGGCAGGCGCTCAGGGGTGGGCTGTGAGGTGCTGTTCGGCCCAGATGAGTTTGCCGTTGGGTGTGTGGCGGGTTCCCCATCTGCGGGTCAGTTGGGCGACGAGGAGGAGGCCGCGGCCGTTCTCGTCGGTGGTGCGGGGGTGGCGCAGGCGGGGTTGGCTGTTGCTGGTGTCGGTGACCTCGCAGGTCAGTGCCTCGTGCCGGATGAGGCGCAGGCCGATTGTGCCGTTGCTGTGGCGGACGGCGTTGGTGACCAGCTCGCTGACGATCAGTTCGGTGGATTCGGCCAGGTGCTCAAGCCCCCACTGGTTCAGTTGGCGGGTGGCCTGGGCGCGGGCGCGGCTGACGACGGCCGGGTCGGCGGGAAATTCCCAGGAGGCGACCTGGTTCGGGCCGAGTTGGCGGGTGCGGGCGAGGAGCAGGGTGGCATCGTCGCACGAGGCCTCGCACGACAGCGGGTCCACCGCGGACGAGCAGAGGTCCTCCAGCGCCAGGCCGGGCCTGGCCAGGGCGGCGGCGAGGCGGTTCATGCCGGCGTCGAGGTCGTGGTTGCGGGCTTCGATCAGGCCGTCGGTGTAGAGGAGCACGCTGTTCTCGGGCAGCTCCAGTGTCACGGACTCGAAGGGGACCAGGCCGAGGCCGAGCGGGGCTCCGGTGGGCAGGTCGGGGAAGGTGACGTGGCCGTGCGGGTCGACGATGGCGGGCGGGGGGTGGCCGGCCCGCGCCATGGTGCACTGCCGGGTGACCGGGTCGTAGACGGCGTACAGACATGTGGCGACCATCGTCGCGCCGCCCGGGTCCTGGGGGTCGGCGTCTTCCTCGGCGAGACGGATGACCTGCTCGTCGAGGTGGGCGAGGAGTTCGTCGGGGGGCATGTCCATGCTGGCGAGGGTGCGGACGGCGGTGCGGAGTTGGCCCATGGTTGCCGCCGCGTTGATGCCGTGTCCGACGACGTCGCCGACGACGGGTGCGATGCGGGCGCCGGGCAGCGGGATCACGTCGAACCAGTCGCCCCCGACATCGTGGTGGCTGTCGGCGGGCAGGTAGCGCCAGGCCACGTCGGCGGCGGATCCGCCTGTCGCGTGGTGGGGGAGCAGGTGGCGCTGCTGGGTGAGGGCCGTGGAGCGTTCGCGGGCGTACTGGCGGGCGTTGTCCAGGGACAGTGCGGCCCAGCTGACGAGTTCCTCGGCCAGGAGCAGGTCGTCCTCCTCGAACGGCACACGGTCCGCGGTCCGTACGAACACCGCCACGCCGAGCACGGCGCCCCGGGCGTGGATCGGGACGACCATCAAGGAGTGCATCGTGTGGTCGCGGATTGCCGCCCGCACTGCGTCGTGGCGGTCCAGCCAGGTGCCGGGGGAGGTGTCCAGCATCGGCTCGAAGTGGGACTGTCCGGAGTGCAGGACGCTGGTGAAGGGCGATGCCAACGGGACCGGGACAGGCTCTCCCCGCGCGAACAGGGGCTCCGGGTCCCACTGGCGGACCGAGGCCAGGCCCGCGCGGCGGAAGGCGGGGATGCGTCCGCCCTGCGGGCCGAGATGGGCCAGGGGCTCCTCGCCGAGCAGGACGGACTCGGCCAGGTCGACGGTGGCGTAGTCCGCGAGGAGCGGGACCGTGAGGTCGGCCAGTTCCTGCCCGGTCCGCATGGCATCCAGGGTGGTTCCGATCCGCTTGCCGGCCTCGCCCAGGATCGCGAGGCGCTCGCGCGCACGTGTGCTGTCGGTGACATCGACGCTCACGGCGCACATGCCCAGCGCACGGCCCTCACCGTCGTCGATGCGGAAGGTGACTCCTCCCCCGGATAAATCCGGGGGCTTCTCCTGTCGGTGGCTCAGGCCACGTCGGGAAGGACCAGCCCGGCCCTGAGTACGACGTTCC
>NZ_JBHWKX010000163.1:1496-5790 GCF_042730885.1 Streptomyces sp. NPDC059909 | reverse complement strand
GCCGTCGCGAGGGTGTCCAGGTTGTTCGTCACAAAACGATCTTGGACGCCCTCGCTCTCGTCTCTGCAGGCACCCCTTGGAATTGATCATCTAGAGCAAGAGGGGCAACCGGCCCTGGCTGCCCGTCTCTGCCTTCACGCTGTGAGGGGTCGGCCTGGAATGGGTCGCGGAGCGTCTGGTGACCAGTCGAGAGGCGGTGCTGCGGGGAGACGTGATCATGCTTCCCATACCGCTGACTCCGGGAGGCGCCATGAAGGCGCTCAACGCGGCGCTACCGGTCTACTTCGACGACGACTTCGCCTCCGTCGTCCTGGAGAACGGGTGCGAGGTCGCCCTCGTGTGGCTCGTTCCCATCGGGAGTGCCGAAGCCGCATTCATCGACCGGCGAGGGTGGGACGCGTTCGAGCGGGAGCTCGTCCGTCAGGACCCGGACCTGCTCGATCTCGGGCGCGCCGAGACCGACCTCGGCTGCCCTCGTTGCCGGTACTGACCCGGACATGAACCGGAACCGGGCCGGCCACAGCGTGGCTCGGCCCGGACGGGAGAAGGAGGGAGGTCAGCAGTTCTTCCAGGAACCGCTCGAACCCCACGAGCACGAGTCGACGAGCGTGCCCGTCGGCTTCCGCAGGTACGCCGTGTCCCCGGTGTTGTTCCACACGTACGCCGCACGACCCCAGTACCGGTGCCCCGCAGTGTTGGTGCCCTTGCCGGTGTGGACCTTCACATAGGACTTCGCGCCGATGGTGCCGGTGAAGGTGTATGTCCAGCCGGCGGCGTCCCGCAGCTTCCAGTCCTTGATCGAGATCGCGGACGTGCTGGAGTTGTAGAGCTGTACCCACTCGGCGTTGAGCGATGTGTTGGAGCGGTTGTCGGTGCCCGGCGAGTTGTAGTACACGCGGTAGATGCTCACTCCACCGGCAGCCTCGGCCGGAGCGGCGGTCAGCAGACCACCGGCGACGGCGGCGGCCAGTGCCGCGGCCGAGGTGGCGTAACGGAGCTTCAAGGACCCTCCCCTGGTTGAACTGTGCACGAATCATGGAGAGAGTACAGCTCTTTGTGAAGGAATTGTGCGGCCGTTGAAATGTGATCAAGTGAGGCATGGTGTCGATCGATGTGCCCTGCGAGACGAGCGGCGACCGGATGTCGACGATGGGCGCCTGCTACGGGGGCGAGGATCCGACCGTGAACGCGCCTTCCCTCACCGCACCCACGTCTCCCTGGGTCGTTGTCACCCGCAGCGACGACCCATGGGTGACCGCCGAAACGGCTGCGCTCGAAGAGCAAGGCGGTCTTGTCCTGGGGCGGGACGGCCGGGAGTTGGGCGAACCGGCTGCCCTGTTCCGGACCTTCGCTCGGGAGCTCTCGTTCGCCGGCCACAGCGCGGACCGGCCCGGGCGGGAGAACGAGGGAGGTCAGGCTTCCGAGGTGTCGTGCCAGGATGGAGGCATGACCCCTTCCGCACCCGGCGACGCGTTGAGTTCGGCCCTTCGGGACGCCCGCTCGCCGTCGTGGTCCGTCCGAGCGGCAGCCGGCCGGTATCTGGCGGGCGCGGCGGAGGACGCCGAAGTGGCTGCGGTTCTGCATCGACTGCTGCTTGACGGCCAGGACACCGCGGTCACCCAAGAGACGGCGGAGGCCCTGCTCGAGCGAGGGGACGTCTGCGGCCTGAGGATGGTCCTGGCCGCGCTCACCAGGGCGGACGACGACGCCGGCGATCATCTCGACGCCGCGATCAACAACGTCTACTGCCAGTCCGACGAGGGTCTCGCACAGCTCGACAAGCTCTCCTCCGCGTTGGTGTCGGACGCTGACGCCTCGATCGGCAGGGAAGCCGACAGGATCCTCGGCGGATGGGGCTCTCGCCGTTGACCGTCGCCGCCACGCCATCGCGGCCAATGCCTCGGGGCGCGAGGTGGATCGGTGCCTGTCGCCGATCCACCCCGTTCAGCCGCGACCTGGCGTGAGCCGACGTGCGTTGTCCGCGCTTTCGCGTACGTACGGGTCCGGGTCCAGGGCAAGCCGGTCGAGTACCCGCGCGGTCGCGGACTCGCTGCGCTCGGAGGCAGGGAAGCGCCCCAGGGCGATGGCGACCCAGGCGCGGACGAGGGGGGTGCTGTCGTCCGCGAGGCGACGGATCTTCGGCAGCGTCCGGTGCTGCTTGAGAAAGCCCAGGGAGCTGAGGGCGGAGACTCTTACCTGCGTGGATGGGTCGTCCAGGAGACTCATCAGCAAGTCGACGGCCGCAGGGTTCGCTCCGTGGCTGCCGAGCGTCCCCACGGTCGCGGTCCGGATCCGCTCGTCCGGGGCGTGGGCGGCGCGGGTCAACAGGGCCAGGTCAACGGGATCAGGTACGAAGCCGAGCAGCCAGATCGCCGCCCTGCGCAGATCCTGGTCGGGGTCATCGGCCCATGGCACGAGGATGCCGCGCGCAGCGACGGGGTCCTCTTGCGCGAAAACATAGAGCGTCGTCGAGAGGGAATCCTGGTCGTCGCCCAGGTCGCGGCAGAAGGCGCGCAACAGGACCGGCAGGGAGCTGCGGCCGGCCGTCTCGGCCAGGATTCCGGCGAGCACATGACGTGCGTACCAGTTCCGTGCTTCCACCGCGGCAACCAGGTGCTCCTCCAGTCGTGGAATCAGCTCCGGCTCACGGGCGGCGAGGAGTTCCTCTTCCAGCTCCGCCAAGGCGTCGATGTCGCAGTCCGGGTCCGCGAGCCCGACCGCGAGTTCCTCCAAACGCGCCGTCAGGCCGTTTGCTGATTGCTGCTCGCCCACTTCGCCCCCTCGCGATTCCTTCCGGACCCTACCGAGTCGCCGGGTGGCTGTCGGTCGGCCTCTTCTCGGCGGGCGCGCCACCGTAGGCCGGTGCCCGGCCGATCCGGCCACGCGGATCTCAAGAGACGATGTGCGCACCAGCCGAGCCCAGGAGGCAGCACGTGTCACGTCCGATCACCATCGTCACCGGCGGCAGTCGCGGTATCGGCGCAGCCACATGCGTCCGGCTGGCGGCGGACGGGCACGACCTGGCCCTCGGGTACGTCAGCAACAGAAGCGCCGCGGAGGAGGTCGCCGGCGCCGTGCGCGCCGCGGGGGCGCGCTGCGTCGCCGTGCAGGTGGACACGTCCGACGAGGCGGACGTGGAGCGGCTGTTCGACACGGTCGCGGCGGAACTCGGGCAGGTGACCGGGCTGGTCAACAACGCCGGCGTCACCGGCCCGCTCGGCAGGCTCGTCGACGCCAGCACCGAGGACCTGTGCCGGGTCATCGACGTGAACCTCCTCGGCTATCTGCTCTGCTGCCGGCGCGCCGCCCGCGACATGGTGGCGCACGGGGCCGGCGGAGCCATCGTCAACATCTCCTCCGGCGCCGCCACCCTCGGCAGCCCCGGGGAGTACGTCCACTACGCCGCGACCAAGGCCGCCACCGACGCCCTGACCATCGGCCTCTCCAAGGAGCTCGGCCCGGACGGCATCCGGGTCAACGCCGTCGCACCCGGTGCCGTCACCACCGGCATGCACGCCGCCATGGGCGACCCCGGCCGCGCGGCCAGGGTGGGCGCGCAGACCCCGCTCGGGCGGCCCGGCGAGCCCGCCGAGATCGCTGCCGCCGTCGCATGGCTGCTGTCACCCGACGCCTCGTACACCACGGGCACGGTCCTGCGGGTCGCCGGCGGCCGGTGACGCGTCCTCAAGCCGGTGCCGACAGGCAACCCGCGCCCGGTTCGGCCTTGTCAGGATCACGACTCTGCATCCAATCGTCCGGTGGGCACTACAGGGCCTCTTGGAGGCGTCCCGGAGCTGTAGCGTTCGCCTGTTCGATTCAACGTGCCGTCACCAGAGGACCCTCATGACCACTCCGCCCGCGCCCCAGACTCCCGGCCCCCAGCAGGTCCCGCCGCCTGCCGACGGGTTCGGCGCCCCGGTCGCCCCGCCCGCCCCGAAGCCCAAGGCCGGTAAGGGCAAGAAGGTCCTGCGCGTGGTCGCGCTGATTGTGGCGGCGGTCGTGGTGAAGTTCGGCATCTCGTACTTCTTCAACTCCCCGGTGCACGCCGAGGCCGGCGAGTGCGTCCAGGTGACCGGAAGCGACACCGACCCCAAGGTGTCGACGAAGGAGTGCGGCGACAAGGACGCCAACTTCGAGGTCGTCAAGGTCATCGACGACACCTTCGACGTCAACGCCTGTGGCAAGAACGGCGAGGCCGCCCTGGCGCAGCAGTGGGACCAGGAGAAGTTCGTCCTCTGCCTGAACCCGATCAAGTAACGGACGACCCCGGCCGCGGCGCGCCCTGTTGAAGGGA
>NZ_JBHWKX010000163.1:0-1486 GCF_042730885.1 Streptomyces sp. NPDC059909 | reverse complement strand
GCGAGGCCACCTTGACAAAGAGGGGGAACAAGAAGGGGTTCTTCCTCTCCAGAAACCCGACAAAGGAAAGACCCCCCCCGCCCACTACACCCCTTGTGGAGGGCCCCCCCGCGGTTGCGTGTCGTGGCAGACGACCGGTTCGGCCGGTCCGATGCGTCCGTGCCCGTAAGGGGCTTCGTAAAGGTCCTCGTAAGGAGTCCCATGGTTCCCGGGGTTGGTGCGGTTGATCGGGCAAGTGTGCGGCGAGGGCGGTGAGTGAGCTGCTGTACGAGCATCACGGCAAGCGGCCCGTCGTCCCCGAGTCCGCGTACGTGGCCCCCTCTGCAGTGCTGTGCGGGGCGGTCGTCCTGGGCGAGGGGGCGCGCGTGCTGCACGGGGCCGTGCTCACCGCCGAGGACGGTGAGGTGCGGGTGGGTGCGGACGTGGTGGTGATGGAGAACGCCCTGGGCCGCGGGCGGGCGAGGCATCCGGCGGTACTGGGGGACGCGGTGCTGATCGGTCCGCACGCGCACGTGAACGGGGCGACCGTCGAGGACGAGGTTTTTGTGGCGACAGGCGTCGCGATGTTCCCCGGGGCCGTGGCCGGGGCCGGCTCCGAGCTGCGGATCAACAGTGTGCTGCACGTCAATTCGCGGCTGGAGCCGGGGACGGTAGTGCCCATCGGCTGGGTCGCGGCCGGTGACCCGGCCGAGCTGTTCTCGCCCGACCGGCATGACGAGCTGTGGGAGAAGCAGCGCGACCTCGACTTTCCGGGCACGGTCTACGGGGTTCCGCGCGGCACCTCGATGCGTACGATCATGGCTCGCCAGGCGGAGTTCTTCGGGGCTCACAGGGACGACCGGCGTCTGATGTGAGACCGGGCCGAGGGGGAGAGGGACGGGGATGGGGCGAGCGGACCGGCCCAAGGCCGCAACGGGAGTGATCACTGCGGACTGGGCGGCGCTCTTCCCCGAGTACACGGCGCGGAAGCTGCATCTCCTGCGCCGCGTAGGACCGCTGGTCCAGGGGATCTTCCTGGAGAGGGTCACCTCCGGGGAGGAGTACGCGCCGGTGGCGCATGTGCACTCGCTCGTGCGCGATTTCCCCGTGATCTCGCTCGACCTCGGCACGCCGCGCCAGGATCGGGTCGACGCCCGCAGGCACAAGGATCAGTTCCGCGCCGCGGCCGCGCGCCTCGAGGCGACGAGCTCGCTGCCGCTGCGGGAGGTGCCCGCACCGGCCGACGTCGTGCGGGCGTACCGCGAGCACGCGGTCGCCCGGCAGCGAGGGCGACTGCCGGCAGCCGTCTTGCAGTTGGAGGACTCAGTCCTCGTTGCGGCAGCGGCCGGGGAACACGCGCTGGCGAACGAGAGCATGGCCCTGGTGGTGGAGTTGTCGCAGCGATGGTCGAAGCGAGGTGACTGGTTTGGTGGTCAGGCTGGAATGGGGATCCAGGCTCCTCGGCCGTCGAAGAGCTGGGTAACCACGTCGAGCAGGTTCTTGCCCT
>NZ_JBHWKX010000162.1:0-5807 GCF_042730885.1 Streptomyces sp. NPDC059909 | reverse complement strand
TCGATCCTGGGCATCATCTGGCACCTCATCAACAACCCTGACGCCGAATACCACGAGCTCGGCTCCGATCACCACCAGCGCTTGATCGACCCCGCTCGGCGCACCCGCGACCTGGTCCGTCAGCTGACCGCAATGGGCCACCAGGTCACCCTCGCCCCGGCCTCCTAACCGTCCCTCCCCGCCGACCCGCCATCCGGATGCCACCGCCCGGATGCTCCGGCACGCCTCCGAGATCCTGGATTTTCCGTTCAGGTCCGCGCCCTCGGTCAGTCGAAGAGCGGCTTGCAAAGCGCCGCCGGGTGAGTCTCCGTGAGCAGCTGCCGCTCGACGCTGAAGCGTGAAGGTGTGACGCAGCGCCTCGCAAGGCGGGCGCCGTCGTCAACGCAGCGACCGGGGAATCCGAAATGCCCAGTAAGAAGGGTGCCTGCCTACGGGATCTGCATAGTGGCGAGTTCGCGGGCGACGGCTTCCAGGCCGAGCGCGTTGGCTCCTTTGACGAGGACCACGTCCCCGGGCTGGAGCTGGGCGTTGACGTGTCCGGCAAGGCCGGTGGCCGGGTCGGCGTTGGTGGCTTCCAAGCCGCTATTCCGGATCGTGGTGATCACGTGCTGGGCATGGTATCCGCCGACGCCGATGGTGCGGTGGACTCCGGTGATGATGACCTTGCGTGCGACTCTGTCGTGCCAGTCGAGTGCGTCGTCGCCGAGTTCGGCCATCTCACCGAGGACGGCGATGCGACGGCGCTCGGCTCCGGCGATGTCGGCGAGGGCGTCCAGGGCGGCGAGGACGGATTCCGGGCTGGCGTTGAAGGCGTCGTTGATGATGGTGACGCCGTCGTGGGCACGCACGCTGACTTCCATGCGCCCCCCGGAGGACAGCTCGGCGGTTTTCAGCCCGTGGACGATGCGGTCGAAGGGGACCCCGGCGCCGATGGCAGTAGCTGCTGCCGCAAGGGCATTGGTGACGTTGTGCCGGCCGTAGATGTGGCTGAGCGCCACGTTCTCTTCTCGGTCGGCGTGCCGAAGAACGAAGGTGGGGTGGCCGTCGGGACTGACCCTGACGTCGCTTGCCTGGACCTCGCAGGTGTCTGTGGTGCCGAAGGTGATGACCCGCGCCATGGTCTCGCGGGCCATCGGGGCGACGAGCGGATCGTCCGCGTTGAGGACGGCGACGCCATGCTCGGGCAGGGTGTGGACGATTTCAGCTTTGGCGTCGGCGATGGCTTGCTTGCTGCCGAACTCGCCGACGTGTGCGGAGCCGATGCCGAGGACGGTGGCGATGCTGGGGCGAACCATCTGGCACAGGGAGGCGATGTGGCCCTTGCCGCGGGCGCCCATCTCCAGCAGGAGGTATCTGCTGGTCGGCTCCACTCGGGAGACTGTGACGGGGAAGCCGATCTCATTGTTGAAGGACCTGGCGTTGGCGACGGTCGGACCGTCGAGCGCGAGCACGTTCTCCAGGATGTCTTTGGTGGAGGTCTTGCCCGCTGATCCGGTGAGCGCGATGACCGTGCCGGTGTACTCCTCGGCGACGGTGTAGGCGATCTGCCCCATCGCGTCGAGCACGTCGGGAACGATGATCGCGGGTGCGTCGACGGGGCGGTCGGCGAGAACGGCGATGGCGCCATCGGCGATGGCCTGGCCAGCGAAGTCGTGCCCGTCGAGGCTGCGGCCTTTCAGGCATGCGAACAGTCCGCCGGGCGCGATGTCGCGGGAGTCGAACGAGATCGGCGCGGTGACCAGGGCGTTGGGGTCAGGGACGTGGTGCAGTCGGCCCTGGGTGACCTGGGCGATGTCGGCGAGGGTCAGGGGGATCATGAGGCTCCTTGCGCGGTGGTACCCAGGACGACTCCGCGGCCGGCGTAGAACCGGTCGAGGTCCGTCCAGGGCACGGTGTGGAACTCCTGGGACCGGCCGGGCAGGCCGGACGGGTTGTGCAGCATGACGCCGCGGGGGCCGGATCCGACGGCGAGCACCAGGTGCCCGCCGCGTCCGGCCGGTGCCGGATCAAGGGTGCGGATGGTTTTGTGTACGGACAGCAGCAGCAGATTCCCCCGGGCGACCTCGGCATCAATCTCCTCGGCCGCCAGTTCGGGCCGCGGCTCGGCGTGCAGGCCCCAGCGGTGGGTGACCCAGTCGGCGAAGGGGGCGTAGATCAGGCCCTTCACGGTGGTCTCCCCGGTGCGCACGTATGCGCCCGCGGCGAGGGCCTCGTGGAGCAGCGGTACGGACGGCGGTACAGGATGGCCCCAGAAGTCCAGGGCCATCCGCAGGCAGGCCATGCCGCACATGCGCGGCGCCCAGAACGCGTATTCCTCTCGGCTTCCGGCGCCGGACTTCTGCCAGAGCGGGTCGTCGGCCGCCGACCTGGCGCCGGTGATGAATTCGGGTACCAGGTCGGCGGATTCCCACTGTGAGTAGTACGGGACACGGTGCATGGTCATGGAGCCAGTCATGGCCCCACAGTCTGCTACGGCACGTACGCGGGCTTCGTGAACGCCGTGTCCAACACGTGCACAATCAGCTCCTCGTACGAGATGTCCGCGGCTCGGGCCATCGTGGCGAGGTTCCCGAGCTCGGACAGGCCGGGCACGGTGTTGATTTCCAGGACGGGCGTGCGGCTGCTCGGGGAGACCAGGAAGTCCACGCGGGAAACGCCGTGCGCGCCGACGAGCCGGTGGACCCGCAGGGCAATGCTCCTCATCTGCGTGGCGATCAGGTCCGGCAGCTCGGCCGGGCAGGTCTCATGGCGAAGCGAGAGATCGTGCTTGGCCTCGTAGTCGTAGAACTCCCGGTCCGTCTCCACGGTGTGGATCGGCAGGGTCGTCAGCTCGCCGCCGATCTCCAGGACGCCGACGGTAGCGGGAGTGCCCGGAATGAACTCCTCGACCAGGTACTCGGTGTAGGGCTGCTCCCGGTTCCTTTCCAGGAGCGCCGCGAGTTCGGTCTCGTTGCGGGCGATGCCTGCTTCCAGGCTGCCGCCGCCGGAGGCGGGCTTGAGGAAGACCGGGAAGCCGAGCGACATCGTGACGGAGGTGACCGTGGTGGCCGTGGAGTGGGTGGGGTGGATCTCCAGCCACTGCGGCGTATCGATCACCGCGCCCCGCACCGCGGTCTTGAAGGTGGGCTTGTGCATGCCGACGGCGGAGGCCTTCACGCCCGACCCCGTGTAGGGGATACCGAGTGTGTCAAGCGCGCCTTGGATCTTGCCGTCCTCGCCGCCCAGACCGTGCGAGGCGAGCAGGGCCACGTCGATCCGGCCCTTCAGGCCAGTAAGGTCCAGGCCGGTCAGGTCGATGAGCTGCGCGTTGAGTCCCTGGACGGTCAGGGCCTTGCAGGCCGCCTCGGCGGAGGCGACCGAGCCGGGATGCTCGGGCGAGTCGCCGCCGAACAGAACGCCGATGCGCAGGCCGGAATGGTCTCGGGTTTTGGGCATGTACGCTCCCTCAGGATTGGGGTTGTGCTCCAGTCGGGGCGTCCCGGCGCGGGTGCCATGCCCGCACTCCGCTGTCCAAGGCCGGCGGGCCGCTTACCCCGCTCCGGGATGCCGTGTGCACCGCTCGACGAACCGAACCCGTACTCCGGAATGCCGAGCGGCTGTCTATGGGCCGGCCATTCTTTGCGGACACGCCCGCGGAGGCGACGCGAACTGGGCTTCGTCCAGCGCGGCGAGCAGCGCCTTGGGTGTCCCGGGGCGCGTGTAGGGGCAGGCGATACCCATCAGGAGTTTCAGTGGGCCGCGGCAGAGCCAGGCCCGAGTCCCACCGGTCATGCCGTCGTGGTCAACGCGGGTGTCATAACAGCTCGGTGGGGGGCGACGATCTTCCCGTCTGGAAGCAGTCCCCCAGTGTCGTCGAACTGAAGTACGCCATTGCAGAGGAGTGCCCAGCCCTGTTCGAAGTGGTGGGACACCACGCGGGCGGCTTCCCTGTCCGCTGAATCCGCCGACGGGCAAGCGGGCTGGTGTCGGCATCCTGGCACAGCGGTCATCGCACGCCTCCAGCCGCGAGCTCCGCGCCAAGGTCAACGATGGTGCAGCCGACCAGACACAGGATGGACTGGGCGGCGAGCAGCCACGGCAGCAGCGGATCCAAGAACGCGAGGTTCTCCGTCCCCCTCGCCAGGATCGGAAACGGAGACGCATGCCGGTCGAGATTCCGGGCGTAGAGCTTTCCGCGGTAGCCGTACGGCTGCGGATCGCGGACCCGGAGCGCGGTGAAGCCCTTCTTCTCCAGCTCCGGGCACTGCCGAGCGGCCTGCGCGGCACAGCCCAGGCACAGCGGCGGGTGCACTGTGAGCTCTTCTTCGGGCCAGCCTGGCGGGCAGTTCGCTGCCGTGTTATCCAGCAGCCACAGCACACCCAGGTCAGTGCGGTCCGCGTCGTTGCCGCAGACGTGGCAGAGCAGCTTTCGCATCGCACGGCGCTGCCGATTGGTATGCACGACGCCGAACATGGGCCGACCGCGCGTGTCCCGGGCGGGGCGGCGGCCGCGGTGCAGCAGCGCATTCCCCACGCCACGGTCGGTGGGCAGCTCGTCCACGAAGGCGATCCCGCCGACTTGCGGCCGGATGATCACGGGGGCCTCGATGAGGGCCTCACCGGTCCACGCGGCCATCCACGGGACGGTGTCGGGCCTGAGTCGCGGAGCGGCTGTGGTGCTGTCGGTCGTGGCATGCACGGGATGCTGCCTTTCATCGCTGTACGGGGCGATTGGGAAGGGTTGGCCGGCCGCCGTTCCACACGCGAGGGCGGCCGGGGCCCGACTCTCCTGCGCCGACGGGGGACGGCGCGGATACACGAGGAGCGGGGCCGCTTCCTCCGACGCGGGGTAATCCCGGGACCGGCCCGCGCACGTGTCGGCGAGCACGGGGGTCTCGGCGGGGCTCGGAGGAAGCCGGCTGGATGGCCATCTCCGCGCAACGCGGAGGAACAGTTGCACGGAGATGACCGGTCTCAGGGGTAGTGCGAGAGGTACTGAAAGGTGAGCCAGCCCACGACCACCACGACGAAGATCCCGATCCCGGCGAACTGCCCGAGTCCGAACCCGGTGCGATCGATGGCCTTGCCCTGGTTCCGGCGGAGCGTCCTGAACGGATGCCGTATCGCGAACCGCAGGCGCGGCAGACGCGTCTTGCCCCGTCGGCGTTCACGGTCGTTGTCCCCACTTCGGGCCGAAGAGCACGAGAAGGCCGAACGCGGCGACCACGCCTAAGCCGGTGATCGTCACGTCTCGGGCTCCTCACGCGTGAGTGCGCGGTGGAGGTGCCGCCACGTCTGGGGAGCGTTCGGCACGTGGAACAGGTCGGGCGGGCGCTCCTCCATCCGCGCGGCGTGCTGTGCATCCAGCTCCCCGCGGGCCTGCCCTCGCGTACGGATGGGCAGGGGCGCCAGAGCCGACACGGACCCAGCCGGGATGATCCGGGGCGGGCTGTCGCGGTGTTCCTCAAGCATGGGAGTCCTCCACGGTGTGAACGGTCACAGGGTCAGCTGCCGCCAGGAGCAGGCGGGAGGACAGGTTCACCGGTCGGGACGACAGCCCTCAACCGGAGCTGGCGCAGGAACCGGCGCTCTTCAGTGAGGAGTTGAACGATCCCGCGCATTTCTCCGGCGATAGCGCCGGATACTTGAGGTGGTGGATCAGTAGCTTTCTGTCGGTAGTCATGTCCAGGCGACCTGGGAGTTTCGCGGTGACCACTCCGGCACAGCGCCCCAGAGGTTGTCAATTCCTTTGTGTATGTAGAGGCGTGCGGCCTTGCTGGTCGGGTCCTGGGAGTGGTTACTTTCGGTGATCTTGCTGGGGTCAGAGG
>NZ_JBHWKX010000161.1:0-5837 GCF_042730885.1 Streptomyces sp. NPDC059909 | reverse complement strand
CAATTCCTCACACGGGGCGAGTATCACGAGTCAAATGACGGAGCGTCACCGGCGCACGGGAGCATGATCGGCTTCACGGAAATCTTGGCTGAGCCCAAATTCAGCCGTTGCCGACACGTTGACCGTGGTTGACCCCTTAAATCTGGCACGGCTGTGGCACGCGACTTCTTCGCAGATGTCCACGCGATCAGCGACCTTCACGCTCGTAGCGCTCCACCCGACACGCCAACTTGGCGCGATACCTCTCGGGTGAGTGGAAGGCCTGAGAGCGGCGGATCATGTCCTCTACCCTGAGGCTTTCTGCGTAGGCCCGGAGCGCGGGTATCCGGAGGAGAACAGCGCGCTGCGTTGCGGCTTCCTCGATATTTGCCAGCGGGATGCTGGCGTTGCGTTCATGGTTGCAGCCCCAGTGTGTGAGGCGCACATTGTCGCGCGTGTCAGTGCCGCCGGCCGTGATGGTGCGGACGTGGTCGATGCTCGGGGACCGAGGGTCTGGGTGCTGATATGCCTCGTCCACTGGATCTTGGCACAGACCACAGATCCAGTCGTCCCGTGCACCGATCTCTTCCGTTGTGTAGCGCTCGACGCTCCCATTGCTCCGCATGCGCTCACGGCGGCGCCGATCCTGGGCGCGTTTGGCTTCGCTGCGCCGAGGTCTGGGCAGGTCTGCGTTGCTCACCTGGCCTCCTTTGCTAGGCGCTGATGGGCAAGGTCCTTGCCCGCTCCCGAGCTTTGGCACGCACTGCCTTGAGGCGGTCGTGGAAGCCGTTGTGGCGGTTCTGATCGAGGTTCAGCGGCAAGTCAAGCTGCGCGATCAGCTCCGACTCAAAGGTCCACGGTTCGTCGCATTCCAGCCAGGCCACTTGTGCGTGGTCAGCCATCCACTGACTGAGGGTAGCTTCCCCGCTCTTGCCGAACGTTAGGCGGTTGCCGCTACCTACGCGGCGTAGCTCTAGCCCGAGCAGACAGCCCAGGGTGAGCCGCAGCGTTGATCCAGCCGCGTTGCCCCGGTAGTGGTACCGGACGCGCTTCCTCAGGTTCTGCGTGCTGTTCCGGTTGGACATGTGGCGTGGAGCTATGCCGACGTAGAGCAGTTGTCCACGGGCCAAGTCGGGGTGGGGCGCCTCCTTGAAATGCCACCCGTAGACTCCGGCCGCTGCTGGTACAGGGCAGTGCCGCACCAAGACCTCGTGCGCCGACCACAGCCGCGCAGGTTTGGTGAGTGTGGTCGCGTCCATGGAACCTCCAACGCCGGAAAGCACACTGGACGCAGGCTACTTGACGAGAACGAGCGGAGACGCCCGCGCCATCGATGCGGGCCATCCGGCTCCACCAGCGAGAGACACTCAGCTTGGGAATCACGAGCTGTCGAGGCTGCCTCGGTGCTCTGACGCGTAAATACGAACCGGCGTGGGCAAAACCGCAGGTAGCTGACCTCGCCTCCTGTGTTGCCACCCCGCGGCGCGGTGTTGATCAAGGGCTACGGGGCGTTTGTGCTGCCCATTTACCCGTCCCACGGCGGGCGGCGAAGCCGCCCTGGGTCGCTGACCAGGTCGAACGGCGTTCCAGCGCGGTGCTCCCTGTTACCGGATCGAACCGTTGTTGACCGCGGTTCTCCGCTCCATCTGGTGCCATTCTGGTGCGCCAGCCGCGCGGGAATCTGCAGTGCGGGAGCACTCGGCACTGCCCTACGATCGTCCAGCCTGCGTCGGCCGGCAGCTGTAGACCCGCAGCATCGGCCCGTTGTGGAGGGGGCCAGCCCGTTCGAGCCGGGCCAGGGGCTGACACTTGCTTTGTAAGTTCGATCAAGCCTCTGCGGGCTCGGCATCTTGCTGCCACGCGTCGTACGTCGGTTTTCCAGGAGGTATGCCGCTGTCCGCGGTCGTTGATGTCAACGATGGATGTCAGGCGTCAGTTCGATGACTGCAGCCAACGCGCGCTCACTACCCCTCTCGGCCCCCCTGCCGCTCCAATGCCCCCAGCCCGCGAGAGTGGTCCCGTGCTGCTGGGTCCTGGGGATCTCTACCGGAGGGGTCCAGCCGGAGGAAAGGAGTTAACGACCCAATCCCCTCCCCCAGGCGTACATCGAGCCCTCACTTGCCCAACCTTTCCCCAAACGCTTCGCGCGTTTCGAGCGAGGGTGCCCAATCTTGACTTTTCTCGCCTGATTGCGCGAGTGGGGGTAGGCGTTTCCACGGCCGTTATGTATGCGCGGTTGGTGAGAGACAGGAGCCGCGTGACGTCGCCTGGTTGCGGTTGATCAATCCGCCCCCTCCGATAGGGAGCCAACCTTCGCGAACGTGGTGCTGAGTGAGATCACGACCCCGCAGATCCGCCGCTGGCGTGCCGGGTTGCTGGAGTCCGGTGTGGGTGAGCCGACGGTCGTCAAGGCGTACCAAGTCCTCCGGGCCATCATGAACACCGCGGTGGACGACGAGGTGATCCGGCGCAACCCCTGCCGCATCAAGGGCGCGGGAGCGGCCAAGACGGCGGAGCGCCCGTTCCTCGACGTTTCCGAGGTCTTCCAACTCGCCGACGCGGTGCCGGCGCGCTTCCGGGTGCTCATCCTCCTGGCGGCCTTCACCGGCCTGCGGTTCGGGGAGCTGGCCGGACTCCAGCGCCATGACGTCGACCTCGAACGGCGAACCGTGGCCGTGCGGCGTGCTCTGGCAGAGACACGGACGGACGGCATCGTGGTCAAGACGCCCAAGAGCGCGGCTGGTGTGCGCACCGTGGCCTTCCCGGCCTCGCTGACGGCGGACCTCGCCGCTCACCTCGACGCGCACGCCGAGCCGGGCCGCGCCGGGCTGGTGTTCACCGGGGCACGGGGTGGGCAGCTTCGCCGGAACAACTTCCGCCGTCTGTGGCTGCGGGCCCGGGAGACGACCGGCCTGGGGGACGTGCACTTCCACGATCTGCGCCACACCGGGAACACCCTCGCCGCGACCGGCGGTGCCACGACGCGTGAACTGATGCAGCGGATGGGGCACTCCTCGATGCGGGCCGCGCTGATCTACCAGCACCTGGTGAACGGCCGTGACCACGCCATCGCCGCGCACGTCGACGAGCAGATCAGGAAGGCCCGGCCAGCGGAGTCCGAGGACGCATCTGGCACGTAACTGGCACGACGCCACTCCCCCGCCCCCGCTGCTGGGGAACGAACAAGGCCCAGGCTCCCGGTTCAGTACCGGTGACCTGGGCCTTTGTCGTGCTTCCTACTGGTGGGCGCGGACGGTTTCGAACCGCCGACATCTGCTTTGTAAGAGCAGCGCTCTACCCCTGAGCTACGCACCCGGAATGAGGCAACAGCGTACATGGACCACCGGTGGGTGCCGCAAACCAGATCATGCGGGGCCGGGAGTGAACCAGGGACAGCGACCCGAGGGCGGGGACCCGGGGGATAGCCCCACCACGGAGTGGGTGGGCGGCCGGATCGTCGGGGCGGGTGCGGGTTCCTAGGGTGAGGGAACGTCGCAGTTCAGAGGCTGGGGGATTGATCATCGTGGGCGCACTGGAGAGTCGGACCCGACGCATCCGTGGACGCGTGCTCGGCGCCGCCGGTGGGGCCGTGGTCGTCGCGGTCGCCGTCACCGGGTGTGCCGACGCGGATGCCGAGGGGGCCGTGGTCGAGCGGAAGACGTTCGCGTTCAGCGGGGAGACGCTGACCATCGATGCCGAGGACTCGGCGATCGAGCTGGTGCCCGCGGATGTGAAGGCCGTCGAGGTGGAGCGTCGGGTCGACGGATGGGTGTTCATGGGCACGGGTCCCGATCCGGTGTGGGAGCTGCGTGACGGGACGCTCACCCTGCGCGTGAAGTGCAGCGCCGTCGCGAGTGACTGCGAGGCACGGCACTCGGTGCGGGTCCCGCGAGGGGTCGCGGTCAGTGTGCGGGACGACAACGGGAGCGTGACGGCGAGTGGGTTCGACACCGCGCTCACGGTACGGGCGGACAACGGCTCGGTGACCGTGCGGGACGCCAGCGGGCCGCTGGACCTGGTCTCCGACAACGGCGAGGTCACCGGGGAGCGGGTCGCCTCCAGGACCGTGACCGCCGGGTCGGACAACGGGGCGGTGGCGCTGGACTTCGCCGTCGTACCGGATCTGGTGGACGGCTCCAGCGAGAACGGTTCGATCACCGTCGAGGTGCCGGGCTCGAAGGCCTACAAGGTGACGGCGACCGCCGAGAACGGCGAGACGTCCGTCGACGTCGGCCAGGACCCGACGAGCCCGCACGTCATCAAGGCGCGCAGCGACAACGGAGAGGTTGTCGTACGGGCGAACTAACGGGCCCGTGTGTTCGTCCTTACCGGGTGGGAGAATGAACCGGGCAGGGCGGACACGGCACGGGAGAGGGATGTGACGGCGACACACGCGCGGCCGCACACAGGAGTGAAAGCGAAAGCGGGTGTCGCGCGGGGTCTGCGGGATCTTGTCGCCGTGGTCCTGCTGCCGCTGCCCTTGATCGCCGCCGCGCTGCCGGGGGCCTTCGCGAGCGGGGGCAGCGGGGGAACACGGCGCTGGTTCGGCGGCGGGCGCGGGGAGAGCCAGCGGGCGGATGCTCAGGCCGCGAAGGACGCGGCGGCCGCGGCTTTCTACGAGCTCGACACGGCCCAGCGCGATCTGCGGATCTCGATCGAGACGATCACGGCCGTGGACAGTTCGCCGGGTGCGCGCCGGACGGCGGAGGAGTTCGCCGCGCTGGGGCGGCGGATCGACGAGGTCAGCCACGGCTACATCACGGCGGTCGACGCGCACGACCTCGACCGGGACGACCTGGAGGCGTCGGTCGCGGCACGGGCGCGTACGGAGCTGACGAAGGCGAAGGACGAGCTCGTACGGGTCAAGGGCGAGCTCGACCGGTTCGCGCAGGGGCTCGGGCCGCTGCTCGAGAAGGCGGAGACCCAGCTGGCCCGGCTCGCCCCGGCCGTGGAGCGCGCGCGACAGGCGCTCCTCGCCGCGAGCAATGCTCTCGATTCGGTGCGGGGCTCCGGAATGCGAGCGGACGATCTCGCCGCCCGTCTCGCCGCCCTCGCCCCCGAGTTGACCAAGCTCAACGAAGGCGCAGGCCGGCACGGCGTGTCGGAGACGCTGCAGCGTGCCGACCGGGTCGTACGGGAAGCCGAAGCCGTACGGTCCGAGGCCGAGCGGCTCCCCGAGCGCGCCGCCGAGATCGACAAGCGGCTCGTGTCCCTGCGTACCCGCGCCCAGGCCCTGACCACCCGTGCTGACGGCGTCGAGCCCGTCCTCAGCGAGTTGCGCCGCCGCTTCACCGCCGCCTGCTGGCAGGATCTCCAGCCGGTCCCGGCACAGGCCGCCGAGAACGTCCACCGCGCCGAGGAGAGGCTCAAAGAGGCGGCGAAAGCGCGCGACGAGCAGCGCTGGCCGGACGCGACCGCCCTGCTCGGCACGGTCCGGGCGCTGCTGAACAGCACGGACGAGGCCGTCTCTGCCGCCGGCGACCGGCTGCGCCGTCTCGACGCCGTCGCGAAGGACCCGGAGCAGGAGATCCAGCGCACCCGGTTCGCCATCCGCGACGCCCAGCGCCTGGCCATGGCGGGCCGCAACACCCCGGAGCCACGCCATGCCCGGCCCCTGGACGACTCCGTGGCCCGGCTGGAGCGTGCCGTGGCCGGGCTCGAGGGCCGCCACCCCGACTACTGGCACTTCCTGACGGAGACGGAAGCGGTACGGCAGGCCGTGGCGCGCGTCGTCGAGCAGATCCGCGAGGAGCGCGGCGCAGGCGCCTGATTCGAAAATCCCCCGTTCCGTGTCCGTAGCCGCTGGTCAGGCAGCTCCTTCTGTTTGGAGGGTGACTTGGTAGCCGAGTTGGTTGAGC
>NZ_JBHWKX010000160.1:0-5929 GCF_042730885.1 Streptomyces sp. NPDC059909 | reverse complement strand
GCGGGGGACCAGAACGCCCAACACCGTTCGGGGCGTTCGGCTGAGCATGAGTTCTGGCAACAGGACTCACTTCCGCTCAGTCTTTAGGAACGGTAGGTCAGGTCCATCGCGTCGAGCAGGGGCCGGTAGACGCCGGTGACTGCACGCGAGGCCGCGTACGGGGTGAAGCGGAGCTGGTCGAGCAGCAGCAGTGAGGGCTCCCCGGGGTCGGGAGCGCGGCTGTCGTCACCCACGATTCCTTCCCCTTCCCTGGTCGTTGCTCGGTCACCTCAGAGGGCATTGCACCAACTCCCACGTGGGCTATGGTCTCGCTCACGATTAACTTGCGCACAAGTTACATGGGGGCTAGGTTTCTTGACGTCGCCTCGGGCGGGCGCCGCAGAAATGCCGGACCCGGGCGACGTCAAGCGCCGTACCCCGCCGTACCTGAAGGAGAACGACCATGAACCTCAAGACCGCCTTCCGCCCCACCCGCAAGCACACCGCCGTGCTGGCCGCCGCCGCAGGCGTCGCGGCGCTCACGCTGACGGCCACGGCTCCGGCCAATGCCGCCAAGGCCACGCACCACCCGGTCCAGAAGAAGCCCACGGTCGTCCTGGTCCACGGCGCCTTCGCCGACGCCTCCAGCTGGAACGGCGTCATCAAGCGCCTGCAGCACGACGGCTATCCGGTCGTGGCCCCGGCCAACCCGCTGCGCGGCCTGGCAAACGACTCGGACTACCTCCACAGCTTCCTCAAGAGCGTGCCCGGACCGGTCGTACTCGTCGGCCACTCCTACGGCGGCTCCGTGATCAGTCAGGCCGCCGCCGACGCCCCGAACGTCAAGGCGCTGGTCTACATCGCCGCCTTCGCCCCCGAGAAGGGCGAGACCCCGGCGGAACTGGGCGAGAAGTTCCCCGGCGCCGAACTCTCCTCGGCCCTCAACGCCGTGCCCTTCCCGCTCCCCGGCGGCGGCACCGGCACCGACCTGTACGTCAAGGCCGACAAGTTCCACGACGTGTTCGCCGCCGACGTGCCGAAGTCGCTCACCGACCTGGCGGCCGCCACCCAGCGCCCGGTCGCCGCCTCGGTCTTCGGCGACAAGCCCACCGAGGCGGCCTGGAAGACCATCCCTTCCTGGGACCTGATCACCACCCAGGACAAGGCCATCGTGCCGGACGCGCAGCGCTTCATGGCCGAGCGCGCCCACGCGCACACCGTCGAGATCAATTCCTCCCACGCCGTCACGTTCTCCCACCCCGGCGCGGTCACCCGCCTGATCGAACAGGCCGCCCACGCCACCGTCCGCTGACCCCGGCACGACCGCCACGCGCTCCCACCGGTCCGACAGCGCGACAAAGCTCCCGGCAGAAGGACGATGAGATTCGGCCTTCCCCGCCGGGAGCTTCGCTGTGCCGCCCGGCGTACGACGAGCCCCGCCCGCGAGGAAGACGCGAGGGGCCGGACCATGGCCGCCCGGCTTCCCGCCGCTTGACGAACGCTCAGCGCATCGGAGCTGCTGCCGACGGCCGGTTTCGGAGCAGTTCGTCAACCGTGCGGAAGGCATCACCGGTGATCTCCTCCCCGGTGAGCTTCGAGTTCTCGAGTCCCACAGCTCGACGTCGCACAAAGGCGATGGGCCGCAGCTCCGGTGGTCAGTCGAGTTCCTCGACTGCCGCGACCCGGATCAGGTCCGCGTCGGTCGCGGGACCGGGGAAGCCGTCAGCGATCTGTTCGGCCGGCCAGTGGGCCAGGGCCCACGTGGAGGCAGCCGGATCCGCCGATGGTTCGAACTCGAACGGCTGATGCTGCTACGGCAGGAACTCAGGAGTAGTTTCAGCCTTGAGCACTTGTTCGGCCCAGATGGTCTTGCCTTGGTCGGCGTAGCGCACACCCCAGCGCTGCGAGCACTCGGCCACGAGGAACAAGCCGCGCCCTCCTTCGTCGGTGGCACTCGCCCGGCGGATGTGCGGAGAGGTGCTGCTGCCGTCGGACACCTCGCAGATCAGGGTCCGGTCGTGGATCAGCCGCAGCCTCATCGGCTCACGGCCGTAGCGGATGGCGTTGGTGACCAGTTCGCTCGTCATCAGCTCCGTGGTGAAGTCAAGGTGCCCGAGGCCCCACTGGTCGAGTTGCTGGAGGACGAGGGAGCGAATGCTGGCGACGGCGGCCGGGTCTCGCGGCAGCTCCCAGGTAACCACTCGGTCGCCCCTGAGCGCGCGCGTCCGAACGACAAGGAGCGCCAGGTCGTCCTCGGCCGCCAGGAGCGGCGTCACGGCGTCGACGGTGACCCGGCAGGCGTCCTCGATCGACGGGCCGCTGCGCCCCATGGCTCTGCGGAGTAGCCCAGGTACAGCATTGTCCGTGCCGCATGCCCGCACCAGACCGCCGGCGTAGAAGAGGAGAGTGCTCCCTTCGGCGAGCTCAAAGTCCAGCGGCTCGAAGACGGGCTCGCCCATGCCCAAGGGTCTGTTGCTGGGCAGCTTGGGGACGCGGATGGATCCGTCCGGATCAGCGACGGCGGGTGGGGGGTGCCCAGCGCTCGCCATGACGCAGCGGCGCGCGATGGGGTCGTACACCGCGTAGAGGCACGTCGCGCCGACCAGTCGTTCCACAAACCACAGGGACCACTTGTTGCGCTCGCCTGCGGCATAGCGCGCCACGATGTCGTCCATCCGAGCAAGCACTTCCTCAGGTGCGAGATCCAGCTCCGACAGAGCCCGGACGGCGGAGCCGATCAGTCCGATGCACACGGTGGCCTGCATACCGGAAACTGGGACATCGCCCGCCACAAAAGCGACACGCGTACCGGGCAGCGAGATCACATCAACCCAGGAGCCATTCACACCCGTGCCGCTGCGCGCGGGTAGGTACGAGCGAGTGATCTCAGCTGCGCTGTGTTCCGGTGTATCAGCGGGCTCCGCGCGCCTTCTCAGGGCAACCGCCGCACTGCGCTCCCGGTGGTGAAGCGAGTTCTGGACCGACGTGTCTTCACGGTATTCACGGTTCTCCGGCAGAGAACCGGCAGTCGCCAGGATCACCGTCCCCTCGCTGCCAGGTATGACGGATGTCACGGAACAGGCCGTAAGTGTGACGGGCACAGGATGACCCTGCCGATGGATGAGGACAGCAGCAAGCCAGGGGGCGCTACCGGCCCCAGCGGCTGACAACATCTGCTGGGGGGAGTCCCACGGGATTTCCTCCCAAAGCTCGGCCACCGGCCGACCCACGACCTCAGCCGTCTCGTAGCCCAAAAGACGCTCGGCCGCCGGACTCCACGCGGACACCAGCCCTCGGGCGTCCACCACAAACGCAGCCGGGCCGCCAGAGAATTCCGAGGTGCGGGCGGAGGATGCCCCATCCAAGGTGCCCATCTAACCGACCTCGTCGGGAGAGGGAACTCGTACACGACGACGATACGACGTCGCCACCGAAGCTTCCCCTTGGACTGGACACCACCGGATCGGACCTCCACCGGGATCACCCGGACACCTTCTTCAGCTTTGCGTGCTTGCGGTCCGACGTCGGAGTTTCGGTGAGGTGATGAGGATCAGCTCCAGGGCCGCGACAGACGAGCGAGCAGTGGCTTCGCTGTGCCGTCGGCACAAGCAGAGACGGCCTTGTGCCCCGCTTCGACTTCGTCGGCAAGCCACTCGTTCACCGAGGAGGTCCTCCGCGTGCTCACCGGTCATGCGGGCCCGGTGCGGTGCCGAGAGGTGGTCGAAGGACTGGACTGGGGCTGGGGGCGACGGCGCGCAATGTGGAACGAGTCCGCCACCACCTGGACCGTCTTCAACGACCCCGGCATCGCCTTCGTCGCGTCCTCCGGCAACACCGGTGGCGTCGTCCAGTGGCAGGGCCGCCCGTTCTCACGCACCAGGCCCTCCCGGCGGTCGCCCGCCGCGAGGGTCTGATGGTGTGTGCGGGGCCCGGCCCGCTTCACCGAAGCAGGCGGGGCCGGGATGTGTCCGCAACGTACGGGTGAGGCGAGCGCCTTCTTCTCGTCCTTTGTGCCGGCGGTGACTGTCTTGGTGCCTGTGTGATTCACGAAGCCGGGACGGGCGGCCGGCAGGCCGAAGGCGGTTCGGGTATGGCCAGGGCCAGCAGGAGCAGCAGCGGGGCTCCTCCAGGTGGACGGGGACGGGGAGGGGGATCAACCCAGGGAAGCAGCCGACGGAACAACCACGCCGTACAGGTCCTCGATCGTCGCCAGCGCAGCGTCGTGAACCTGTACGGCAGGCACCTCGACACCCGCCGCCCGCAGGGAACGCGTAGCCGACGCATTCGCCACCACGGTCGGCCGGTTGCCGCGCAGGAACGCGCCGGACGCCGTGTACTGCACGCACATGTGGGTCATGAAACCGGCGATGACGACATTGTACCCGGCACCGTCCACCAGCTCACCCAGGTTCGTCTCGTGGAACGCGTTGGGCGTGGTCTTCACGACGACCTGCTCGCCCTCGACGGGCGCCGCGCTGGGGTGGATCTGGCCGATCTCGGCACGGATGTCGTACGGGGTGCCCTCGCCGCCGTCGTTGATGACGTGGACGACCTTCGCACCCGCTTTCCTGGCCCGGGCCATCAGCGCTGCGGCAGCGTCGAGCGCGGCCTGCCACCCCTCCAGCTCCATCACACCGCGGGTGTAGGTGTTCTGGTAGTCGACCAGGATCAGCGTCGCACCGGCCAGCGAAGCCGGGGTCTGGTCGAATCCGTTGAGTTCCCGCAGGGTTGTCGTAGGCATGCCGCACCTTCTCGGTTACGTATCAGCAGGTCAGCGCCGCCGTGCGATGGCGCACCGCCCACGCTACGAACCCACCCGGCATGGCGGCAATGTCATGTAACTTGCAGATACCGACACCTGGTTGGTGTCGTGTCACGGCCCCCGACCGGACGGACACCCCTTGAGCAGCCTCAACCGGTTCATCGTCGTGCTCCTCTTCGACGGCGTCGACCTTCTCGACGTCACCGGCCCGCCGGAAGTGTTCGCCCTGCTGCAGCGGGAGACCGGCAACGCAGGGGGATACCACGTGGTTCTGGCCGCCGAGACCATGGGCCCCGTCACCACCACCACCACCACCACCTCCGCCGGGGTGCGTATCCTCCCCGACATCACCTTCCAGGAAGCATCCACGCGCAGCATCGACACCCTCATCGTTCCCGGCTCGGTCGAGGTCGACGGCAACCGCCGCGTCCACGCCATCACCGACCCCACCGTGGTCCACTGGGTGAAGGAGCTGGCAGGCAGGGCCAAGCGCGTCGCGTCCGTGTGCGTGGGGGCGCACCTCCTGGCAGCCGCTGGCCTGCTCGACGGCAAGCGCGCCACCACCCACTGGTCCACCGCGCAGCAGCTCGCCGCCGACCACCCGGCGGTCGAGGTCGACGCCGACCCCATCTTCATCCGCGACCACAACGTGTGGACCGGAGCCGGCATCACCGCCTGCCTCGACCTGTCACTCGCTCTCGTCGCCGAAGACTTCGGAGAGGCCGTCGCACTGCGTGTCGCCCGACAGCTCGTCATGTACCTGAAACGCCCCAGCGGGCAGAGCCAGTTCAGCGTCCCGATCGAACCCGTCTCGACCACCCGCCGCATGGACGACATCCGCCACTACATCACGCTGCACATCGCCGACCACCTCACCGTCACCGACCTCGCCGAGCACGTCCACGTCAGCGAACGGCAGCTCACCCGCAACTTCAAGACCGAACTCGGCATGACCCCCGCCGCCTACATCGAATCGGCCCGCGTCGAAGTGGCACGGAACCAGCTCGAATCCACGGACGACACCCTCGAACGTGTCGCTTCGGCGTGCGGCTTCAACACACCCGACACCCTGATCCGCGCGTTCCGGCGGAAAGTCAACTTGACCCGGCCCTGAAGGGACCGGGCTTGGAGGTAGTGCCCAACTGGCTGCTGGGTGGGCTCCTCCGTCCAGACACCCCTATGGGGTGG
>NZ_JBHWKX010000159.1:0-5985 GCF_042730885.1 Streptomyces sp. NPDC059909 | reverse complement strand
CTGGTGATCAGAGTGGCAAGAGCCGTGTAACGGGAGACTGTTACGCACGGATTCTGTGAGAGCCGAGGGGTGAGATTCCCCTCGGCTACTCGGCAGACCGTCGTGGTGAACGATGAGGAAAAGGCGTTGGTGAAACGTCAGGTGGGGACCGGGAAGGCGAGCGCAAGCGAATCGCTGCTGACGTGTCGAAACGTAGAGATGACATCAAAACCGGGGCCTCAAGGCAGTCCCGGGATGAGCCTGGCGGGAGCCCGTCTACTGGCCAGGTGGTGTCCGGCATGCAGGCGACGCGAGCCCGGTCTGCGGCTTCCGTGTGGAACAGGAGAAGGCGCGCTTGGATGCATCTCCGCTGGTCGCGGGGAGAAAGGGAGCGTCCCGGGCGGTCCGAAGCCGTGAGGGACTGAGTACCGATGCCGGGCGCGCCGGCGGACCGGCTCGTAGTAGTGCTGAAGCCCCTGTAATGGGGGTGGAGCGAAGGGGCCGGGTCGTTCGTGACGGTGTTCGTTCGATCAACTCACCCTCTCGGGTGGGGAGGAGTCGCGTGGACGAGTTGAAAGCACCGGGCAAGCCGTTTGCGATTTCGAAGCAGGCTGTCCGGGAGGCGTACGAGCAGGTGAGAGCGAACAAGGGCGCGCCGGGAGTGGATGCGGTGTCCCTGGAGGAGTTCGAGAAGGATCTGAAGGGCAACTTGTACAAGATCTGGAATCGGATGTCCTCGGGGAGCTATTTCCCGCCGCCGGTGCGCGGGGTTGAGATTCCCAAGAGGGGCCCGGGCGGCGGGGTGCGTCTGCTCGGGGTGCCCACTGTGGGCGACAGGATTGCGCAGACGGTGGTGGCCCGGGTGCCGGGGGAGAGGGCCGAGCAGGTCTTCCATCCGGATTCCTATGGCTACCGACCGGGGCGGTCCGCGCTGGACGCGGTGGGCCGCTGCCGGGAGCGGTGCTGGAAGGCGGACTGGGTCATCGACCTCGACATCCGCTCCTTCTTCGACACCGTTCCTTGGGAGTTGGTCCTCAAGGCGGTTGAAGCCCACACTGATCCGTCCCTGTCCTGGGTGGTGCTGTATGTGCGGCGGTGGCTGGCTGCCCCGCTGCGGCTGCCGGACGGGACGCTGCGCGAGCGGGACCAGGGAACCCCACAAGGTTCAGCGGTCTCACCCGTCCTCGCCAACCTCTTCTTGCACTACGCGTTCGACGCATGGATGGCCCGGGCCTTCCCGGCCGTCCGGTTCGAGCGCTACGTGGACGACGCGGTGGTGCACTGCGTCAGCGAGCGGCAGGCACGGTTCGTGCTGGCCGCGATCAGGAAGAGGATGGCGGAGGTGGGCCTTGAGCTGCATCCGGAGAAGACCCGGATCGTGTACTGCCAGGATGACAACCGGCGGGGCTCGCATGAGCACACCGAGTTCTCGTTCCTGGGCTATACCTTCCGGGAGCGTTCCGCGCGCAGGCGGGAGGGCGGCACGTTCCGCTCGTTCCAGCCCGCCATCAGCAAAGAGGCTCTGCGCAGGATCAGCGCCGAGGTGCGGTCGTGGCGGCTGCACCATCGCACCAGCCTGTCCGAGGCGGACCTCGCACGGTGGATCAATCCCATCGTGCGGGGCTGGATGCAGTACTACGGGGCCTTCTACGCCTCGGCACTGCATCCCCTCCTGGAACGCGTCAACGCCTACCTGATGCGATGGATGCGCAAGAAGTTCAAACGGCTGCGGGGACGGAGAAAGGCCCAAATCGCATGGAACCAGGCCATCGCGAGGCGGCCGAAGTTCTTCGCGCACTGGGCCTGGACCACCCACGTCCCCCGCGTCTGGTGACCAGAACGACAAGAGCCGTATGACGAGAGATCGTCACGTACGGATCTGTGAGGGCCGAGGGGTGAAACTCCCCTCGGCTACTCGGCGGGCGTCCCCCTGAGTGGTGGACACGCTGATACTGGATCTGCTTGATCCGGAGGAAGCGAGAAGACCGCCGATGGCGATGAGGGACTACTCGGACGAGTTCAAGGACGGCAGCGGCCGCGGTGAGGCCTGACTGAGGGGCGCACGCAGGGAAGGGCCGTCATGCCTCTATGCTCCCGCGCTGCGCCTTTCCTCTGCTGCAACAGGAAGCGACCCTGGCCTCCAGACGAGTCAATCAAGGCGGACCCTCATGGCCACGAGCAACACCGACGACAACTCCACCACAGCAGCCGACCCTTCACCGCAACCGGCTGCGAGAAAGCGGCTCAGCGGCCCTGCGGCACTGGCGTACGCGGTTGCCATCCTCGGCGCGGTGGTGGCCGCTGTGGCGACTCCGCTCGGGGACCATGTGATGAAGTCGTTCTTCGACGAGCCGACCTGTCCGGGGGAGGCATGTGAGGGCAAGAACCCGCAGAATCAGGGCTGCGGTGAGGATGCCCGCACCTTCAAACCTGCTGTGAACAACCCGGCCCTTCTCCAGATCCGTTACAGCGAGGACTGCAAGGCGGTGTGGGCGAGGATCCAGCACGGCCGCCCTGGGGACATGGTCACGGTGAAGGTGTCCGGTGGCAACATGCGAAGTGCCGAGGTTGAGTACGGCGACGACCAGTTCACGAGCATGGCTGCTGTTCCGGACGGTGATTTCCAGGTCACGGCCTGCGTGATCCCCAAGCCTGGTGGCGGCAGCACATTCGAGCGGTACTGCATCCAGGCGACCGAGGCCACCGCCTGGCGGTGACGGCTCGGGCCCTTCAGGACCTCAAGATCAACTCAGTGCCCCTTGAGATGCCCGTCATGCCGTCGTCTGCCAGCCCACAGTCGTGGAGCTGGCGGGCGATGCACGCCGAGGGTGGAGGCCGCTGCACCCAAGAGCCGGAGCCCCGGCCCGGGACGGTGCCGAGGTCGCCGGCCCTGCCTCCCCGGATGGGGGAGGGGAGACGCTGCTGGGCTCGGATGCGGCGGTGCGCGCTGGGGTGCCTGCTGGAGTACGCCGCCTTCCGCGCCCGCACCGCCGGCTCGATGCCCCAGGAGGTGCTGGAGGTGGTGGCCGGCAGCTCGCCGCGCGGGGGGATCAGGACGCGGTGGCCGCCGCCGTCAGGGTGCACTTGCCGGCCTTGCACCGCCACGCGCCTACCTTCGCCGCCGAGCACCGCGCCGAGCTGTACGGCATACCGGAAGGCCGGGCCTCGCCGGCCGCCTCCTGGCTGCGCTGGGGACCGCCCTGTCCGCCGCCGCCCTCGACCGCACGGAGCTCCTGTAGGCGCTGCGCACGGGCGTGCCCGGCGCCGCCGAGCACCTGGCGCACGCGCTCCTGGCTGACCCGGACTTCCTCGGCGAGCTGGCGGCGGCCGGGGCCGAGCTGGCGGCCGGCACCGGCGGTGTGGCCGCGGTATCCCGGCTGCTGGATGCGATCGCCGCCCGCACCCCGCGCACCGGCGCCGACGAGGTTGCCCAAGCGGCCGCGGCACCGGTCGCCGGAGCGGTGCTCGCAGGACTCTTGGGCAGCGGCGGCAGCATCCCCGTCCTGCGCTCCCTCTTCGGCAGATGACGGCACTGTGTGGCGCAGGGGATCGAACCTTCGGACTACCTGTTCGAGCTGCAGCGTGCGGTTGAGGCGATAGCGGGCTCATACAGTCCGGAAGCGTGGTGGCCGTGGGTAGACGTTGTGGAGCGGGCTGCACGCGGCGGTGACGGCGTATGCGGCGGCGACTGGGCAGAACCGGTACGCCGTGGTGGCAGGGCTCCTGCATGCGTCCCGTGCTGCGTGCGGCCGCAGGTCATCGTCCTGCGCGGCCGGGCAAGCCGAACGGCCCGATACCGACGGGGGATGCGGTACCGGGTCTCATGATCAGCGGACGCCCTCTTGAGCATTCCGCGCAGCCGGGGGTCTCGACCCGCCATATGATGCGCAGTCAGGCGCAGAGCTGAAAAAAGGGGGTGGGGATGTACAAGAAGAACGACTGGATAGCGGCGGCCGGCGCTGCGCTCCTGGCGACGATCACGCTCACCGGATGCGGAGGCGCCGAGGGGGACGCCAAAGCAGCAGCGCCGAGCACGCCAGCCGCCACGAGCACCCCGGCAGCCGAGCCGACCGCGAACCCGTCCCAGGCTCTTGAGGACGCTGAGGCCGAGCTGGACAGGGTCATCGAATCGCTCGACGGGGCCATGGGCGAAACCCTCGGCGTGCAGCCCGGCACCTACGAGATCACCGAGAACACGCCGGACTACGAGGACATGACCAAAGCCCTCGATGACGAGTACCTCGCCCCCGGCACCTACAAGACCAAGGGCCCCTCCGGAGCCGCCGGCTGCTACTGGGCACGCATGAGCGACGCCACCGGCAGCGACGACAGCATCATCGCCAACGACTACATCACCGGCAGTGGCCTGGTGGAGCTCAAAGAGGGCGACTTCTTCAAGACCACGGGCTGCAAGCCCTGGGTCGCCCAGGTCAACTGACCCAGAAACGCAATCAGAGCCCGACCTCGAAGGCCGGGGACTCGGGGCGGATCGCGCTGATCCCCGCCAGCGCGTCGTCATTCCAGCTGCGCTGCTGGCCCTCCTTCGTGGGTCCGTCAGCCGAACGCCAAGGCACCTTGTCCGTGTTCCGCGGCACCACACTGCTCACCCCCCCACGCGTGGCTGTCTTCGAGCCTCATTCTGAAACGATCAGTAAGTCGGTATGCGCGCTGGGCTGCATACGCCGCGCTTTGGGAGACGCGTATGGAATGGCTGGTCTCATTGTTCGGAGCGGGACTGGCCATGGTCGCCCTGCGGGACGTGTTCCATACGCTGTGGCACCCCACCCGCCACGGCGGGCTCAGCCGATACGTGATGTCGGCGTTGTGGAAGCTTTCCCAACGCCTGCCGCTGCGCAGACGGGCGACGGGACTCGCCGGACCGCTCGCCATGGTGACAGTGGTGGCCCTGTGGGCGGGCACGGTCGTCATCGGGTGGGCCCTGATCTACTGGCCTCACCTGCCGGAGTCCTTCTCCTTCGCCGCCGGCCTGAAACCGGCCGAGCACGGTGGCCCGCTGGACTCGCTCTACATCTCGCTGGTCACCGTCGCCACGCTCGGGCTCGGCGACATCGCCCCGGCCGAGCCCTGGCTCCGCATCATCGCCCCGCTGGAAGCCCTCGTCGGCTTCGCTCTTCTCACGGCCACCGTGTCCTGGGTGCTGGAGATTTACCCGGCACTCACCCGCAGACGGGCCCTGGCCCTGCGGCTGTCACAGCTGCAGCGGAACGATCCCTCGCCGCTGCAGCTCGACTCACCGCTGGGGGCCGGCATCCTCGACGGTCTCGCCGGGCAAATGGCCGGCATCTGCGTCGACCTGCTCCAGTACGGCGAGTCCTACTACTTCCACGAGGGGGAGGACCAGACCTCCTTGGCTGCGCGAGTCCAGTACGCCGCCGAACTCGCCGACCTTGGCCGCAACGCCCGGCACACGGAGGTTCGGCTCGCGGCCTCTCTGCTGACGACCGCGCTGGAGGACCTTGCAGCCATCCTCGACCAGCGTTTCCTGCACAGCGGTGGCTCGGTGCGTGACATCTACCGTGCCTACGCGGCAGACCACGGCAGAAGCCAGCTCTGATCACGATTCGGACTGGCAAGCCAGGTCCGTGCTGTCCTCCATCGTGACGGCCCGGTCGCCCAGCACGGCGGTGGACTTGGGAGCGGACGGTGAGCAGTTCCGTCGTGTCCGCGGGAAGCGGGGCCAAGGCACTTGTCAAAACCTGCCAGCTCGGGGACTCCACCTTCCGCTCCGTGACAGGTGCCGACGGGAGAATCCAACCGGTCACGCGGCTTGGCCTACCGGACAGCCGTCACGCTCACCCCGCCCACCATGCGCAGTCGTCCTGGTCCTGGCGGTCTGGGGGGTGGCGTTTGCTGAGTCGGTGCGGTCGCTGACGGCGGGGGTGGACACCATTGAGTGGTGTGCATCGTGAAGCAGCAGGTCACGGGCCTGGTGTGCGTCGGCGTCGGGGTGCTCACGCTGGTTGTGGGCGTGTGACTTCGGTGAAG
>NZ_JBHWKX010000158.1:0-5988 GCF_042730885.1 Streptomyces sp. NPDC059909 | reverse complement strand
AGGCTCAGCCAAGATTTCCGTGAAGCCGATCATGAGGCCGCCGTGGTCGTGACTCTGTGTTGTCGGCGGTCGGCGGCCACGAGCAGGACCCGCTTGCGGAGTAGGGGGTGGCCAGCACGGCCCGCCATCTGGCGCTTCAGCAGCTTGATGTCCGTCACTCTGCCCTCGACGCAGCCCGAGTTCCACTCCGTACTCAACCCAAGGATGACCGCATCGAGATCGGTCATGAGTCCGTCGGCGAAGGCACGCAGACCGTGGCGCTCGTCCGCGCGAGCGGCGGCGATCCACTCCGGCAGCCGGTCCGCGCTGCGGATGGCCATCATTGCGGCGAAGGACCGGACATGCCCGGTCGCGGCCTCCAATTCGGGGCAACGGGCCAGGATCGCCTTGAGGTTCTGCCGGTCGTCGTCGCTCACGCGGTCGGGGTTGCGGGTGATCCAACCGGTGACCTTCCGCACGCCCGGCGGCCGTGGCGGAGGTGTGTCGTTGGGGGTGCGGCGGAAGCGTTGGAGGTAGTCGCGCACGACGGAGTAGGAGCCGGTGAAGCCGCGTTCGCGGAGTTCGGCGTGCAGCTTCACGGCCACTGTGTGGCCTTCGTGCCAGCGTTGGTGCAGGTAGGGCTTGTAGGGGTCCAGAGTGCTGGGGAGGTTCTGCCAGCGGCCGGTGGCGAGTTCCTGCCAGGTGTCGGCCCGGGCGTAGCGTCGGACGGTGTTCACGGCCAGGCCAAGGTGGCGGGCGACAGCCCGGATGCCCAGGCCCTGGTCGAGGAGGTCGTGCACGGCCGTGTGGTGCTGCTCGACCCGGGCGGCCAGCCGGCCCGCCTTTGAGGCGGGCGGGTGCAGGACCTCGGGAGCCTCACCCAGGGTCGGAGCCGGATCCCGCAGACACGCGTGGTGCTTGCTGACCAGGCGTTTCACGGCCTCGGCGAGGTTGTGCCAGATGTGCCAGAGATCGGCAATCTGCACGGCGTCGGGGGCTCCGGCGCGGGCGCCGTCTAATGGTGGAGTCGGGTATTGGAACTCTCGGAATGCCGTCGTGGACGGCGTCCATCAGCGGGATCGGTCAGCCGTGATCGGCAGCCGAGTGGCGCTTGGTGTCGCCCGCGAAGCCCGCGGTGGCTCGGTGCAGCTGTTCAAGGAAGTGCGGCAGGGACGGGGCTGCCGGCTCGAAGTCGTCGAGCCACGACGCCGTAGTGGATCGGTGAACCTGCCCGTTCTGGTCGAGAGCGAAGAGGTGTCCTCCGCCGTCGCTGCCGAAAACGATGCCGGTGCGGTGGTCGGCTAGGCGAACTGGTCCGTATTCGGTGAGGTGGCCGAGCACCAGGTCGGGAGTGTGGATGAAGTATCCGTGGTCGATGTCTGGCAGCTGCAGCAATGCGATTGAGGAGTAGAAGATGACCAGCGTGGCGGGAAGGTCGGCGGTGTCATTCAGCCGCGAGACCGCGGCCCGGCTTTGATCGTCGGCCACGAGGACGCCGTTGTCGCCCGGCGGGTAGCCGTAGACGGTCTCGAAGTGGGCAAGTGACTGCTCAAGCATGGCGGTGATCTCGCGTTGCCAGGTGGTGAGCCAGTCGACCGAGAAGTCCGGGGTGGTCATCGGGTGCCCTGTTCTGTGTCGTGAGCGGGTGCGTCGGTGAGTGTGCCTGAGCGGCGGCTGACGTCGGCCGCATAGGCAGCCCAGTCTCCAGCTGATGCCTTCTGCCACTGGATCGCGGACTTGATATGGAGGCCCAGCATCTTCGCCAAGATCGCGGCCGGGACTTCCGAGGCGAGAGTGAACAACGCTGTATTCCGGCTCTGCCGAGAGTGAAGGCCGATCGCCTGGAGCCGTCTGGCGAGGGCTCCTTCCGTCAGTGGCCGTCCTGGCCAACGTCCGGGGAATAGCCAGTTGGACGGCATGTCGATCAGGCCGCTGCCGACACTTTTGCGCATCGTGAGGAGGCTGTCGACCAGGCCGTCGAGAGGTGCGGGAAGCACGGCGGGCCGACTTCCGAGGGCGAGAACGGTCCGGCCCGTCTGGTGGCTGACGTCGCTCGTGGTCAACTCGCAGATGACGTTGAGTTTCTGGGCATAGAGGAGGACCAGAAGTCCGGCGACTCGGTCAGCGACGGCGTACGAGTCGTCGTGCAGAAGCCGTCGGGCATCCGCCCACCGGCGGTCCTGATCGAGTGCTCCACTGGGACCATTCCAGCGGAGTGCAGGGGCGGTCAGTCCGGTGACGTGGCGGTGTTTCATGGCCCACCGGACGAAGTGCGCGGTTCGCTCTGGGTATCGAGGTTGATCGGCGAGCCATTGCTCGAACTCGGCCTGGGTGCAGGTTTCCAGGGTCAGGCTCTGTCTCTCCAGCCAGTCCAGGAGGGTGATGGCGGCCGTGACGTGGGATCGGACGTTACGGATCTGGAGGTGAGACGCGGGAGCGCCGGCGAGTCGGCTGCGCAAACGGCGCAGGTGATGCCAGACGGCATAGCCGTGAAGGACCCGCTGATGCTGAAGGGGCCCGCGCACGGCAACTTCCTGAGCGATCCACCGCTCTGCGGCATGGAGGCGTTCGTCCCGGGGTTCGAGTGCACCCGCGGCGACGAGCATCGACCGCAAGTGCGTGACCGCGTTGCTCGGCGACATCGCGTCGAGCGACTCGTGGCTGACCTGGCGATGCTCGGTCACGACGGCCCGCAGCACCGTGCGGTTGCGGGCTCTGCTCAGCCACGTCAGCGCGTTGTCGGGGCGCTCGACGCGGACCAGGGTCTGTCGAAGTTGGTCCAGCTCGGGACCTATGGTGCCGTCGGCCGGGGTGAAGACCTCGCTCAGCCTGCGCTCGAGGGAGCAACGAATGCATTCGGCTGTCGTCAGCTGCCAGGTGATCTTGCAGACGCCGCATCGTTTCCAGAACGCCGGATCGGGGTTGAGACACCGGGCGCACAACGGTTCTTGCAGCGTGCCGCCCTTCAGCGACGCCCCGGTTCCGCAGCCGGAGCACACGATCCAGCGTTCCCGACAGCGGTCGCACATCGGCTTGCCCGTCGCCTTCGAGATGGTGCCTCGGCCAGGCCGGTCGCAGATGCTGCAGCGCAGTTCGGGCCGGGGCCGACAGACCTGGCAGACTGGGCCGCTGTCGGTGATGGCGGCAACGCGGCGCCGATGGCCGCAACCCGCGCAGACTTTCCAGCTTCGCGGATCGCGCCACCAGCATGGCTGGCAGATGGCTTCGCCGTTGTCGTCCCGGCGGGCGGGTGGTTTGACCTGTTGGCACCGGTGGCAGCGAACAGCGAGGGCTTTCCTCGTGCATCCCGCACAAAGGCGGACCCCGTCGAACGGCCGGCCGAGCTTTCGCTGCTTGCCGCAGCGCGGACAGGGAGGCTCGACGACCGTGCGGGCGCCCTCACGCACGAGGGCGTAAATGAACCGCAGGACCCCCGGCGATACGGCAGAAGCCCCCTTCCCCGTGAGCAACGCGGGGCAGCTCACGATCTCTTCGGCGACGCGCCGCTGTCCATCGGGACGTACAGCCGCCTGCTGCAAGGCTATGACGACCTCTTCCGGACACACCGTCGGTTCGATCGCGCTGACCACGGCGAGCAGGGCCTTGACCGGATCGCCGACGTGCCGCGGCTCGATACTGTCGGTCACCGTGATGACCTGGTGATCCTCGCCCGCTTCGGACGCAAGGCGCCGATACTCTCGGCCGGCGCCGTCCCGCCCGACACCGCCTTCTTCGGCCGCTTCGCGGCGCCGGCAACGGCGATGGGTTCGATGAGGTCGTCCATAGTGCAGGCCAGGATGTCGAGCAAGGCCATGAGGATCTTCAGGCTAAGCCGCTCGGGTCGCTCGACAACGAGCCGGTAGACCTGGCTCGTTGAGAGAGTGATGCCGCGTTGAGCCAGGGGTGGGATGAGGTCGGTGGTGGAGAACATCCCGCGGTCCGCCATCACGGTGCGCAGGTGCCAGCGGTAGTCGAGTTTGCCGTCCATCCTGGGTCCTCCCTCGTCACTCCCCGGCGAACGCCGGAGCCAGTGCCCTGTGCAGGGCAGTGTTCATGAAGTCGTCGCTGACGTGGGTATAGATCGCGGTCGAGCTGTCGCACTCGTGGCCGACCTGCTGCTGTATGAAGCGGCGGTCTACCCCGTCCTCCGTCAGGTGCGTCACGTACGAATGTCTCAAGGAGTGCGGGACGAGTTCCTTCGGCAATCCCAGGGCATCCCGGTATGCCTCGAACCGGTCGTTGATCGAGCCGGGCTGCAAACGCCCTCCCCGCTCGGTGACCCACAACGCGGGATGATCTGGAAATCCGAATTGTGGCCGGACGTTCTCGATGTAGTCGGCCACCGCTTCGACGGCCCAGTCCATCACCGACAGCACGTTCCGCCGACGGGGTGGCTGGCCCCTCTTCGCCTTGCCGTAGCGGACGTTGAGCGTGCCGTACCGGCTGAACTGGCGGGCCTGCGGGTTGCGCCCGAAGTCGACCACGTCGAGCTTGGACGTCTCGGTCCGGCGGAGTCCCCAGCCGTAGATGACCTTGAACAGGGTGGCGTCCCGGTAGGCCGCCAAGACGCCTTTGCGCTTGGCTCGCACGGCGCGTTCGACCTGGTCATCGGCGTAGTCGAGGAACATCTGCAGTTCTTCGCGGGTGAACGGCCTCGCTTCTGGATCGCCCTCGTAGTCGTTGAGGTGAGCGATGGTGTTCCACTCATGGCAGATCGCCACGGGATGGGTGCCGAAGGCTTCCTCGCAGGCCGGTCCCCAGCCGTAGCGGCCGTCGACGAGGAACTCGGTGAACAACCGCACGTCGCCCTGGTAACTGCGGACCGTGGACGGGGCCAGGCGCTTTTCGCCGGTCAGGTAGGCCGACCACTCGTCCATGTGCCCTGGCGTCCACTGCCAGGGATAGTCGTTCGCGTACTCGAGGAAGCGGCGGATCAGCCGTTCCCGGTCATCGACTGTTTCGTCCTGCAGCCCCCGCGACTTCTGCTGAGCGCGCCAACCTCGCAGCATCGCGTCGAGCATGGCGTCCTCGGGACGGAGCTGAACTACCCCGGAAACCAGCTCCAGTTGAGCCGATCCAGCAAGAGCCGTCCTGCGCTGATGCACCACTCAGATCCATCCCTTCTGACGGGCAGATCATGCATCAGACGGGATCAGCTCGGCAACTTGCCTGCTCAGGCTGACAGTCCGCGGTAACGTGGGAGTCCTTCAAGGTGTGACCTTGAGCTGGCGCCCTGCGGATTCTCGCCCGTCTGATGCAATTCCCGAGGGTTGGCATAAGTGCCACCGCGGTCACGGCAAATGATCTCCACGCCGGGGTGCTCGGTGAGCCAGGCTGCGAAGGTGGCCGCCTCCCGCTCGGGCAACAGGTCGACCGGGGCCCGGGTCTCGCAATCGACCAGTACGGTGCCGTAGTTGTTCCTCCCCTTGCGCAGAGCGAACTCGTCCACCCCGAGCACCCGGGGCGTCGCGGCAGACGGGTCGGGCAGGGCCATGACCAGGGCCAGCAGGGTCGTCCGGCTGACCGGCACCGGCAGCCTGGCCGCAAGGCGCTCACCAGCCCGGCCCGCCAGGGCCACCGCGATCGCGCTCAACAGGTGCGCCAACAGCGGTGTCCGGCGTCCGTAGCGGACGGTGAGTCCCTCCACCTGTTCGGCGAAGGTGACCCGCGCGCAATCGGCGCCGTCGCAGAACAGACGCCGGATCATCAGCTCGATGCACACCCGGCGTCCCCCGATCGCACCATCGGCCAGCCGGCGGACATAGCCGCTGTGCCGCCGTCTCGACGGCGTACCGCAATCCGGGCACGGCACCGCCGTGACCACAGGAGTCATGGCCACGATCCGTAACAGGTCCCCCTCGGGCACCACGGACTCCACCCGCACCCCACCGAGGTGCGGCAACAACATCGTCAGCAATTCCTCACACGGGGCGAGTATCACGAGTCAAATGACGGAGCGTCACCGGCGCACGGGAGCATGATCGGCTTCACGGAAATCTTGGCTGAGCC
>NZ_JBHWKX010000157.1:0-6030 GCF_042730885.1 Streptomyces sp. NPDC059909 | reverse complement strand
TGTACCAACGAGCTCCGTTGCTCTGCGTCGGAAATTGTTCAACGGGCTTGCGTGACCTGCGAAAACGCTAACTACCCGGCCTTGGTGGAAGGCCCGTGTCTCCCTCGGCCACTGGGTGGGCGTGGTCAGGGCCGTGGCCGAAGATGCACGCCAGCACGGGGATCCCGCGGCCGGCCTCGTCGAGGCAACAGCCCGTAAGAAGGGCGGGAAAGGCCTGGTCGCCGATCTCGACCAACTGGTCGAGCTCCGCAACAAGATCCGGCACGGCGCAGGCCCCCGGACACGGGCCGAGCTGGAGAAGAGCCTTGGGCGCATCGAACCGCTGATGCTCAGCAGCCTGTCGGGATGCGCATTCCTCGCCCACACCCGATGGGTGCACACCGACCGGCTCCAATGGATGCCTGACGCCGGGAAGTTCCGCGTATCAGGCCTGGTCCTGATGGGAGACCACCCCGACTTCGCAACGGTCTCCTTCGACACGGCACACCCTCTGGCAGACGACCGGCTGTACCTCATCCCCCCAACGACGAACCCCTCCCCCTCTCGCCGTTCTGCCTCCTGAGCGACTGCCCAACGTGCCTGGCACCCGAGTTGTACTACCCCGACCGCATGACGAGTTCCACAGCTCTCCTCAAGAGCCTGGATCGAGGCCACGAGTTCGACAGCGACTCCGTTTTCAAGGCACTGCGCGAGTGGAGCACCCCGTGAATGTGCGGCCGCGCATGAGGGTGCGAACAGATGAGCGAGGGCATCGGAGAGAGGGCGTGACGTGGCCCGGCGCGTCACGATCCGCACAGTCTGCGCATCGCAAGAAGGCGCGCAGAGCCGTCGGCATCCTTGCAGTAGTCGTGCCGAGAATTTTACGCTTCGCGGCGGCCGGAGGTGCGGTGACCCGCACCCGCGAGGACTTCGTCTTCATGTCCCGCCCGCCCGGCGGCCGGTTCATCCACCACGAGTCCGCCGACGATTACGGCACCACCCCCAACAAGATCCGCGAGACCGTCGCCGCCCTCCAGGCGGCCGGCTACGGCGACGCCCCTGAGGTCTACTCCTCCTCCGGAACCGCGGACTGCCGCCCGGCCGCCCCCGCTCCGGCAACGACGTCGCCCCCGCGTTCAAGCCGACTGCCTGATCCCGGTGCGGGTGCCCCGAGCCGTCGAACGGCTCGGGGCCACCGGACACCCGGCACGAGGAGTGGGCGTGAGCAGGTGTTGCTCAGCGCATGTTCGCTGCCTCGTCGATTTCCCAGACCGCCTTGCGAACCTTCTGTTCAAGATCCTCGAACGCGTCCTCAAGAGCCGCGAGCTCTGCGAACAGCGCGTGCTTGTCCTCCATGCCCTCCATCGCAGTGGCCCTCTCGGTCCAGGACCGGACATCCTTCATGGTGAGCGGATACTTCCGGCTCCGGAGCGCCTGCTTGTCGAAGATCGCCTCCAGATCGTCGTCCTCGATCTGCATACTCCGAATGCCGTCGCCCGGGATCGCGCCGCCGAAAGTGTTCTCCTCGATGTAGGCAAGTCCCGACTCAAGGTCGTCAAGACGTCCGAGAAGATGGTCAACCAGAGCGGTCCTCACCGCCTCTAGGCCCAGGCCCACTTCCGCCCGTAGTTGCTTCGCGACCCGCTGGGGAAGTTCGAAGGGGTTCTGGCGGTCGGAGGAAGCGCTGTCCTGGAAGCGTGCCAGCTCGGGCCCGGGTGAGTCGTCTCCGATCAGCATGCCCAGTTCGTAGTGGTCGAGGACCGTACATGCGGCGTCGAAGTAGATCAAGACGGCGGGGCGAATGACTTCGACTCGGTGCTGGTCACGGTGGTAAGTCTCATTCCGGTAGTCGTGCAGCTTCTTCAGCACCGGCGCGAGGTCTTCGGGGAGCTTCTTCTTCCCGACCAGGAAGTCGATCCTCTTGCCGAACTCGGTGGTCTTCTTCCGCTGCGTCGTCGAGGTCACGACCTTCTCGAGCCCTTGGATCTCCGCGCGGAGCTTGTCGTCACTCGGCCCTGATGCACCGAACTGACGGTTCAAAGGCTTGTCGCTCTTGCGCATCGCTTCGAGCCGGCGGAGCTTCTGGAGCCGCTCGAAGTCGAAACGCTCGGCGTCGAAGATGGCCTCGGCCATGCGGTGCATGATCAGTTCCACGGCGCTGTCGAGCAGGATATGGGCCAGCCTCAGCTGCGGGACCCGTCCGACCTCGATGAGGCGCTTGACCTCTTCAAATTGCACGATGACCAGTTCGAGGCGCTTCATCGCCGTGTGCCTTCCGTGTTCTGCTCGGCTCCGAGCCGGGGCCCTTCACGGTAGTGACCGGGCCGTGCGGCAAGCACCTGAGTTTCCGCAGCACCGCGCCGACCACGGGACGGCGACCGAGGCCGAAACGCGGGCCGCGGAAGAACGTCACCAAACTCAAGGAGCGGGTCGCCGACCTGACGGCGGAGAACACCGCCTTGAAGGACCAGGTCACCTAGCCACTGGAAGCGCGCCCGATGGAGGATGGCGCGTCTACGCGCCTCACGGGCTCTCCGACGTGTTCAACCTCGTCGTTCGACCCAACCCGCTCCTTGCCCCGCAGGAGGTCTACGAGACCAAGGCGGCCCGTTGGAAGAACGAGTGGCCGGAGCTCACAGTCCTGCCATGGCCAAACTGATGACCTTCACGGAACTGCAGACAGAGCTTTCAAGTTCTGATCGCGGCTCCGTGAACGGTCCACTCGACGAGGTGCCGGCCGCTGAAGCACTGGTCCCAGCCATCAGGGAAGGCCGCGGTCCCGGGCGGGACTAGGTGTCGTCACCGTCCTCGGGGACGTCGACGCTGATGCTCGCAAGGTTCGCCTCTCGGTGCTTCGCACCGAAGCCGTCCTCGGGGATCAGGTACTTGTCCGGTGGGAAGTCCCAGGGCAGGCACCAGGTCATGGCCTTGCCGCGCATCCCGTTGTCGCGCGTGATGACGGTGATCTGACGCGGTGCGATGGCCTGCTGCAGGTGGGCCGCGCGGGCCACGGCTTCGTCGTCGTTGTTCGGCAGGCGTCGGTGCCCAAGCTCGTCGCGTAGGACCTGGACCTCGGTGCCGTCGTGCAGTTCGAAGCGACCTTCGGTGGACAGTCCCTTGAGGACGTCGCCCAGCAGCTCGTAGACCCCGCGCGCCCGTTTCCTGATCTTCTCGCTGCCCTCGGAATAGGACTTGGTGTCGACCTCCTCCACCACCACGTGCGGGATCACCAGCGTCGCCGGGCCCTTCCCGCACACCCGAGACCACGGGATCTTGTCGAAGCGCTGACAGTGCAGCAGGGTGTTCGCGTCCACGACCAGCACACGCTGCCGGTAGCTGCGGTACTCCTCCACGGTCTGCCGCATCTGGTTCTGCAGTTCCTTGAAGTACGTCGCCAGCTCGTCCAACTCCCAGTGCAGCAGCAGCGCGGTTCGGTAGGGCGTCAGGGGGCTGTGCACGATGTGGCTGTAGTGCTCGCCGCGCAGCCGCGCCGGCACCGCCGGGTCGGCGAAGACATCCGCCAGTTGCCGGGCGGTCGTCGCGGTCCACTGGGTGTACTGCCGCAGCGTCACCACCAGGTCGGGCCCGGACAGCTTCGAGGGTTCCACGCCCGCCAGCATCGGCTGGGCGAAGTGTGGGACGGAGTTGCGGACGTCGTTGAGGCCGCCCTGGACTAGATCGTCGAGGAACCTGATCGCCTTCTCGCAGGTGACCCCGGGCCGCAGCAACATGGACGACTCCCTTGCCTCTCGGGCTGCCGCACCGTTGCGGGCGACTTCGCCAGCCACATCGTGGCAGCCGATCCCGGCAGACGGCCACCGAGATCCGCGAGCCTTGAGAACGATCAGGGCTGAGTTGGTTCGCTGGCCGAGCCTCTAGCCCCTCGCGCACCAAGGACCCCCGCGGGCGCGGGGAGCAGACGTCGAAGGCGGCCGTCGGCTACCAGGCCTCGGGACCATCCCCGCGGGCGCGGGGAGCAGGGCCCCGACCCTCGTCGGTCGGGGCCGTTGGTGGGACCATCCCCGCGGGCGCGGGGAGCAGTTGTTGCGGTGCCCGGCCAGAACCACGGACAAGGGACCATCCCCGCGGGCGCGGGGAGCAGCCGGCACCGGGACAAGCACCGCTCCTCTGAGGGGGACCATCCCCGCGGGCGCGGGGAGCAGTCCTGAGCCGTCGCGAGCTGACGGTGAAGCAGGGGACCACACGTCCTTGGGACCATCCCCGCGGGCGCGGGGAGCAGTACTGGTCCGGGCCGTTCGGGCACAGGCCGACGGGACCATCCCCGCGGGCGCGGGGAGCAGTCGGGCAGCAACCGGTGCCCTTCGGACCAGTGGGGACCATCCCCGCGGGCGCGGGGAGCAGAGCGACTTTGCCGCGGCTTCCTGGGTGCGGTCGGGACCATCCCCGCGGGCGCGGGGAGCAGAGGTTGCCCGCCGGATCGTGGATGCCCACCTTGGGACCATCCCCGCGGGCGCGGGGAGCAGCACCTCCCCCAGAGGAAAAGGCCCCGCGGAACGGGACCATCCCCGCGGGCGCGGGGAGCAGGAACGACACCAACTACGGCAAGATCGCCTGGCGGGACCATCCCCGCGGGCGCGGGGAGCAGAGCAGCTTGGTCGTGATGCCCCACACCGTGGAGGGACCATCCCCGCGGGCGCGGGGAGCAGTGGCCGATGGAGGAGCCCTCGGGAGCGAGCCGGGGACCATCCCCGCGGGCGCGGGGAGCAGGTAGCGCCAGCGATCGCCTGCCCGAAGGTGCCGGGACCATCCCCGCGGGCGCGGGGAGCAGGTGTTCCTGAACGTCCCGGGTAAGGGGACCCTGGGACCATCCCCGCGGGCGCGGGGAGCAGGCGGCGGTGCTCCTCGAGGCGATCCGCCGACAGGGACCATCCCCGCGGGCGCGGGGAGCAGCGGGGGCAGGGGGTCCAGGCGGTGAACCGGTAGGGACCATCCCCGCGGGCGCGGGGAGCAGTCCAACCACGTTGTCGACCCTGCGGTCGGCGGAGGACCATCCCCGCGGGCGCGGGGAGCAGAGCCGCCACACCCGACGCGCCTACGTCCGCACGGGACCATCCCCGCGGGCGCGGGGAGCAGCCGCCCTGCAGCCTGGCGCCACCCCGGGTGCTGGGACCATCCCCGCGGGCGCGGGGAGCAGAACGGCCAGATCCGGCGGAGACGTGTACGCCGGGGACCATCCCCGCGGGCGCGGGGAGCAGACGCGGACGCCGAGCTCGAACACGGTGTCGTCGGGACCATCCCCGCGGGCGCGGGGAGCAGGACCCCGTACGGCACGCCGCCCGCCTCGCCCCGGGACCATCCCCGCGGGCGCGGGGAGCAGAGCCGCCACACCCGACGCGCCTACGTCCGCACGGGACCATCCCCGCGGGCGCGGGGAGCAGCCGGACCTTCCCGCCGGCCCAGATGAGATTGCCGGGACCATCCCCGCGGGCGCGGGGAGCAGGTCGGAGAAGCAATCCGGGCCGGTGCGGTCGTAGGACCATCCCCACGGGCGCGGGGAGCAGTTGACGTTCCAGGAGAAGGGGGATGTGTTGCGGGGACCATCCCCGCGGGCGCGGGGAGCAGGGGGTCGACGAAGCCATGGACATGATCCCGGACGGACCATCCCCGCGGGCGCGGGGAGCAGCACACCCCATAGCTGTTGTCCGGCGGAATGGGGGGACCATCCCCGCGGGCGCGGGGAGCAGAGGGCGCCCGTAAGTCAACGAAGCAACCGACCAGGACCATCCCCGCGGGCGCGGGGAGCAGGAGAGGCTTCGCCTTCCGCGTGAGGATGACCGGTGGACCATCCCCGCGGGCGCGGGGAGCAGCAGCACTCATACCGGGGACCGTAGGATGCCGCGGGACCATCCCCGCGGGCGCGGGGAGCAGGAGGCCGATCGGCGCGGTACTGCCGTGAGCACGGGACCATCCCCGCGGGCGCGGGGAGCAGGTCCCCTCTCAGCTTGGCGTTTAACCCCGTTGTGTTTGGTGTTCCTTGATCGATTCGGCGCGTTTGATTGTTTTGCCGACGTCGTGGCGCTTGGCACGCTG
>NZ_JBHWKX010000156.1:0-6519 GCF_042730885.1 Streptomyces sp. NPDC059909 | reverse complement strand
CGTACCGCAAAGGACCTGAACACCTCCTTTCGTGGTGGATGCGACCCGTGACCGTCCCGCCGTAGGGGGCAGCCGGGAGCGCGACAAGGTGTAGATGACTGAGCCAACAGGCTCGGTCGTTTTACGGCCGAGAAGTTGACACCCACCGGGTCCTCATGGCTGAGCTCACAGCCAAGAAACTCCGGCGGGGTGTCCACCGCTCCGTCCAGGCCCTCGAACGCGACATCCGAAGCTGGCTCGCCGACTGGAACGAACACCCGCGGCCTTTCGTCTGGACGAAGACCGCCGACGAGATCCTCGACAAGGTAGCCGCGTACTGCCAACGAATCTCTGACTCACGTCACTGGTACACGCCGTCGCGGTCGTAGTCCGCGCCGAGGGCGTTCGGGTCCACCGTCCACCGCGTCGATCTTGCCGGCCCTGCTCAACCGGGGCGGATGTTCTTGTTGTGGTGGAAGGCGTTGTCGGGGTCGTACGTGGCCTTGACCTCAGCGAGTCGCCGGTAGATGCGCTCGCCGTACGCCTCTCGAACGCGGCTGGTGCCGTCGTCGGAATCAAGGAAGTTGACATAGACGCTGCCGACGCGGTGCGGTTGGAGGGCGTGGAGGAACCGCCGGGCCCACGCGGTCTCGGCTGTGGCGTGCTCGCCGGACTCGTCAGGGAGCCACACGGCGTCGATGATGATGTTGTGGGCCACGTCGCGACCGGCGTAGGCGGTGGAGTCGTGGGGGACCCGGGCGACGGCGCCACCCATGTGGAACATCGCCGAGTACGACCGGGGCGAGCCGGCGGTGAAGGCGTGATCGGCGATGACGGCGATGGCGTCGTCGGAGAGGCCGGTGAGGTCCGTGGCCTTCCAGTAGTAGTGCCACCCGTGGGGGACGGTGTCGTCGAGGCCGCCCTGGAAGGCGACGTACGGAGTGGGTGCGAGCAGGTCCACAAGCGGCGTCTTGAACTGTCGGAGGGCCCGCACGGCACGCTCGCCGTCCGCGACGGCACCGGCATAGCAGCAGGCGACGGCGATGGCCGGCCGCCAGTGCAAGTCCTCGGGGATGACCGGCAGTGGGGGGACGGTGCCGAGCCTGACGACGGTGCCGAGCTCGTCGGGTGCTTCGGCGGCGAAGTCCCGGTAGAAGCGCAGCACGTCGGTGGTGTCGTCGGCTACCCAGAAGACGGGTCCGGCCATGACGGTCGGCCCGAGGGGATGCAGGGCGAACCGGAACATGGTGACAACGCCGAAGTTGCCGCCGCCGCCTTGCAGCGCCCAGAACAGGTCGGGGTGTTCGTCGGCGGACGGCCGGAGGATGCTGCCCTCGGCGGTGACCACCTTGGCGGCCAGGAGGTTGTCGACGGTGAGTCCGTGTGGGCGCATGAGGAAGCCGATGCCGCCGCCGAGGGTGAGCCCGGCGACGCCGGTGTGGCTCACTATGCCGCCTGTGGTGGCCAGACCGTGGGCCTGGGTCTCGTGGTCGACGTCGCCCCACAGAGCACCACCCTGCACCCGGGCCGTACGGTCGGCGGGATCGACCCACACGGCCCGCATGGCCGAGAGGTCGATGACGATCCCGCCGTCGCACACCGCGGTGCCGGCCACGTTGTGGCCCCCGCCCCGTACGGCGATCTCCAGGTCGTGGTCGCGGGCGAAGCGCACGGCCGCGGCCACATCAGCGGTCCCGCTGCATCGGGCGATCAGCCGGGGGCGCCGGTCGACGGCACCGTTCCACACCGCTCGGGCGGTGTCGTAGTCGGCGTGGTCAGCGGTGATCAGCTGGCCCCGGAACCCGTCGATCTCCATGGCGATCGCCTCCTCGCTGGGGCATGGCCGACGTGCTCGGTGGTCGTGTTCGTCACCTCCTCGTGTCTCGATATCCATCGCACCACCGGGGGACCGCGGCCGTGAAGTCAAGAATCTGGACTTCAGGGCCGGAGGCAGGGGTGCGACACTGGCATCGTGCGGAGCTACGGCCAGTACTGCCCCATAGCCCGCGGCGCCGAGATCTTCGCCGAACGCTGGACGCCGCTGATCATCCGCAACCTGCACCTGGGCTGCGGAAGCTTCAGTGAGATCCTGGAGGGCGCCCCCGGGCTGTCCCGCACCCTGCTCTCGCAGCGGCTCAAGCAGCTCGAACGGCTCGGCATCGTCAGGGTGGCACCCAAGCCCGACGGGCGCGGAAGCCACTACGAGCTCACGCCCGCAGGTCACGACCTGTTCAGGGTCTGCGTGTCGCTCGGCGAGTGGGGTGCCGCCTGGCTCGAGATCGCCCCCGAGCACCTCGATCCCTTTGTGGCGCTGTGGTCGATGTGCAACATGCTCCGCCGAGACCGGCTCCCGGAACGGCGCGTCGTCATCCGCTTCGACTTCACCGGCCGCCAGCGCCCCGAGCGGTACTGGCTGCTGATCGAACACGGAGACACCGAGATCTGCAAGACGTACCCCGGCCTCGACGAGGACCTCTACATCACGGCGGAAGCCGAAGCCTTCGTCAAATGGCACGCCGGCCAGCAAACCTGGGCCGAGGCCACCCGCGACCGCCGCATCCAACTCCACGGCCCTACCTGGCTCGTACGAGCCTTCCCCACCTGGAACGCCCGCAGCGCCTTCGCCCACATCAAACCGGTCTCCCGAGCTGCGGCAAGCTTGACAGCCTTACATCTTCGACGCATCCCACTTGCCGCGCCGTCCCGCAGCCTGTCGCAGTTCGACCCAAGGGAGCGAGGGTCTTGTCCGCAGCCAGATCGTGGAAGGCTTCCCAAGCCCCGAGGTTCGACACCCGGGAAATTCGCATGCAGTGGTGAAGGCCCCGCACCTGATCTGGGTAGAAATCGACCTCGGATAAAGCCGGGGTGTACGAGGCGAAGTGCCGTGAATTGCATCAGGTGCGACGACTCACCCCTCGCTGGTAGGGGCGCCTGAACAGGCAGGCATCGGCTGGTCACAGCCCGGAGACACCCCACGATCTGCCCTGACCGCAGGTCGGCTGCCCGCGTGACCTGCGGCAACCCCGCTCGTTCTCATCTAATGAACGATTCATTCGCCCTTCTCGCAGTGTGTAGGGGGTTGGTGTGGGCGGTTCCTCATGGAACGTGCCGGGGGCGGCACCGTCGCTGTTCCTCGTGGGCGGCGCCCCACTGCTGCACCCGGAGCCCCAGGTCTTCGAGGGCATGCTGGCGGGGTGGCGTGATCAGCAGTTGGCCCGGAATCTGAGTGCGTTGTGGCAAAGGGAGTCCCTGTTCGATGAGCAGGGGCTTCTTCGTGTGCGGGGCATGATCGCGACGGGGTAGGGGCAGGCAGCGGGCGGCTTGTTGACGATCGAGGAGGGTGCCATGCCGTCGGTGCTGGGGTTGATGGAACAGCGTGAGGCGCGGGCGAGGAAGGATCTGGAGTCCTGGACGGAGGTTCTGGAGCAGGCTCAGGCGGAGGTGGATGCCGCGCGGGAGCGGGTCGAGCGGGCCCGGGTGGGGCGTGAGGAGCTCGTGTCGGTGCTGGCCGAGGAGAGTCCGGTGAATACGTCGGTTTCCGTGCCGTCTGGTGGTGAGATGGCTGCCGCCGTGGGATCGAGCGGCCCCGGCGCGGGGCATGGCGAGCGGCCGCCGGTGTGGCGGTCAGGCATGGGCGAGGAGGTGCTCAGCGGCCTCTATCGGGAGGTGTTCGCCGCTGCGGTGGCCGCTTCGGGACCGGTGAACGGGGTGGAGCTGACGCGGGCGATGGGCCGGGAAACGGAGATCAAGAACGAGGTGGAGAAGATCCGGCACCGTGCCTACGTCCTGGAGAAGCGGGGCTGGCTGGTGCGGGCGAAGGACGGACGGTTCACGCCCGCGCCTTCAGCAGTCGGCCGGGGCGCTTCTCCGGCCAGCGCGGAGCGTCCCCGGCCAGGCGCCGGGACAGCCTGATCACGGCGGCCCACCACACCATCTGGGCGTGGTGGTCGGGGCGGCGTTCGTGGTCGCGGTTGAGGCGGCGTGAGCGGGAGAGCCAGCTCAGCGTGCGCTCCACCACCCACCTGCGGGCCAGAACGACAAATCCGCGGTGTCCGTCAGAGCGGCGCACGACCTCGACGCGCACCCCGTGGCGGACGAACGCCTTCGCCAGCGCCGGCCCCTGATAGGCGCTGTCGACCCACACCAGCTTCAGCAGCCGGCCCGGCTGGTCCATGAACGTCTCCAGCAGCGCGGGAGCGGCCTTGGAGTCGTGCACGTCCGCGGTGGTCACCGTCACTTCGAGGAGCAGGCCCTCGGTGTCGGTCAGGATGTGGCGCTTGCGCCCGTCACGTGACTTGCCGCCGTCGTATCCGCGGCTGTCCTCGCCGACGGTCTCGGAGGCGTCCACCGACTGGCTGTCGATGACTCCCGCACTGGGCTCGGCGTTGCGGCCCCTTTGCTCCCTCGCCGCGCGGCGCAGGCGTTCGTACAGTTCACGCACGTAGTCATAGGTACGCCAGCGGCGGAAGAAGTCGTAGACCGCCCGCCAGTACGGGAAGTCGACCGGCAGGGCCATCCACTTCACGCCGTTGTCGACGAGGTAGCGCACCGCGTCGAGCATCTCGCGGTGGCAGTACGCCTCCGGACGCCCGCCCAGTTTGAGGAGCCAGGCCGGCACCGGCATCGCGGAGCGGACCTCGGCCCACTCCGCATCCGTCATGTCACTCGGATAGCAGCCTGCCCGCCGTCCCGGAGCGATCGAACCGAACCTGTGCACGTAGCAGTCACACTCAGGGGTGACCGTGGTGGACGCGGGTACGGCGGGGATGGTCAACTCGTCAGACAGCGGGCCTCCTTGCTCGTGACCGGCCTCAACAACCACGTCACTACCAAGGGGCCCGTTTCTTCATGCCCACGACCACATGGGCATCCCTGTCCGAATGATCACCCGCACCGCAGGCTTCGAACGAGATCCGGTTTGCCACAACGCACTGAGCAAGGACACGATCGCGGACCGGCTCCTAGCGGTACGGCGGTTCCAGCGCTTCACCAACGAGTGGCCGTGGACGTGGCGCCCTACGGACGTCGAGGAGTACACCGCCCACCTGCGGAGCGACGGACGACAACGGTCCCATTCCACGATCCGCGGCTATCACGGCCACGTCCGGTTGTTCCTGGAGTACGTTGCCGACCCTCGCTACGAGTGGACAGCGGTCAGCGAGCGTCTCTTCGGCAGCCATCCGGCCCAGGTGTTCTTCGAGTGGAACACCGCCGTGCACGCCGCCGAGTACGAAGGCAGGCCCGGACGCCGTGCTCTGACCAAGGCCGAGCTTCAGCGCTACGCCGATGACCAGGTGGCAGCCGCCCGAACCTCGGGCCGCCAGGGCTGGCTCCCGGCCATGCGAGACGCGACCGCCATGAAGGCCACGTATGCCTGGGGGCTGCGTCGCCGCGAGGTGATCAAGCTGGATCTCGCGGACTTCGGGCACAACCCACACGCTCCCGAGTTCGGTGAGTTCGGCGCATGCCCGGGCGGACGATGCACGTCTACAGCGTTGCGACGATTCTCCGTGAATCCGGGATCCCGGCCTTGGCCACGCGCTCCAGAGCCTGGATCCAGATGGTCCGCGAAGCCCCGCCGGCCGTCCTGGCAGACGCCCTTGGAGTGAACCCTCAGATGGCGATGCGCTACGCCGAGCGCGCTGGAACGGACTGCCTGGGCTGCGCGGCCCTGCGAAGTCCCAGGGGACCCGACGATCGGAGTCCTGAGTAGACCCCACGTGGCCCCGGCATCTCGCTCACGCCAGCAGGACTCGCTGCCGAAGAAGTCGGAATCCGGCGCGGCGGGACATCTGCTGCGGAAACGAGTCCTTCTCGCATGATGAGCCTTTTCGCTGTGCGGTAGGTTGCGGGCGACACGAGAGAAGAGCTCGCATGGACTCCCGCATCCCGCGGCTGCGACGCAAGCTGGCCCGCATCCCCTACGCGCCCAGCCGAAGCCACTCTTTCGGCGAGGAGCGGCACGAATTTCGTCTCGGCCCCTGCCTGTCCAAAGCTCAGGCAGACGCTTTTGAGGCTGAACATTGCGTGGAACTCCCCGATCCCTATCGGGACTTCCTCACAAACATGGGCGGCAGGGGGGCGTCTCCGTACTACGGGCTGATCCCGTTGGAGGACTGCACGCTCTTCACGATGAATCCCAAAGACGCCGGTGCCAGCTCAAGAGGATTCAGCCGGGCCTATCGCCCCACACGCCGCGGTGACCTGTTCCTGCACGTCATCGAACGCGGCTGCAGCGATCTCGTCCTCATAGGCGTAACCGGCCCTCTCACCGGACGCGTGATCACCGGCAACGCCGACGGCTTCTGGGGCCCGAACGTCTCCTCAGCCCTAGACTTTCTCTCCTGGTATGAACGATGGCTCGACCACGTGGCTGCCGGACTGGACAACCGGGCCCTGGAGCTCACCTCGCCCCAGCTCCGAGCGCATCCCAATCGGCAGCGGCTGACTCTGCTGCGCAATTCCCTGCGGGGGTGACGGCGGGCACGGGATGATCGTTCCTGTGGCTGTTGTTCTGTCGTGCGGCCGTGGGGGTGGTGT
>NZ_JBHWKX010000155.1:0-6783 GCF_042730885.1 Streptomyces sp. NPDC059909 | reverse complement strand
GTCCAGGTAAGGCGGGTAGTCCAGAGGCTTCTCCTTCCGAACCTCTACTCTCTGAGAGAGTGATCCAACGCCGAGTTAGACGGCGCAACTTCGCCATGTACGCACCTCTCGTGCGCTCGGACTACTACGAGACCTCCGCCCCATCCCACAGCCTTCAGTCGGCAACGGGCCTGCCCACTCTCCGAATTGGATGTCCGGCGAGTTGGGCGACTGTGGATGGTTCCCACGTTCACCATGTTGTCGATTGACCAGGTCGGTACCCAGCTGTACCCCGACAGCATCGCCACGCCTACGCCGCAGACCTTCAACGTGGCCTCCCCGCCGACTGCTGCTTTCCGGCTTCGGAGTTGATCCGGCATAAAGCCGTGATCACGCGCTGCAGACTGACCCATATCCGCCAGGTTTGAGTCAGCACAAAACTTACGGGACCTCAACCGCTGGTTCACTCTCGTTGCACCTTCTGGTCTCGCTTGCCGGGCCCGCACCTTCTGGCAGTTCCGATGCGTCCCGTCGTTGTCGGGGCTGCTTTCCGCCCTTCCCGGCGTTCCCCGGGTTAGACTGCCCCCAGCTTCTATCGGGCCGCTGCGACGGCCCGACGGCAAAGGTCTTTCACCTTTCGCTCGACATCACGGCGCCTCGTGGCGCGCGCAGCACTTCTTGTACTTCCGGCCCGATTCGCACCAGCACGGGCCGTTCCGCGCCGGGGGCCAGAGCAGCGTTTCCGTTGCCGCTTCGGCGTCGCGCCACGTGGCGTACCGGGTGCGTGTCCCGGGGTCGTCGGGGGCATCGCCGCTGTGCCGAACGTAGGCGTCGAAGTCCGCGAGCCTGCCGGTGACCATGCGGACCCGGACCGCGCCGCCGGTGCTGAAGCGGAGCGCGGAGCGCTGGAGAGCGGCGGCGTAGCTCTCGTAGTCGTCGCCGTACTCGGTGGTCGTCTTGGGCCAGCGCCGGCGGGCCTCGGGGAAGTCCGCGCGCGTCCAGCGCAGGATCACTCCGTCGAAGGGGCCCTCGTCAGGGAACGGGCCTGTGGCGGGCGGGTCGATCAGGCCGTCCAGCTGGCCGAGGAGGTCCAGCAGTTCCCCGTCCGCTTCGGCCTCGGCGGCGTCGACGGCCCGGTCCAGCTCGTCGGGTTCGAGGCCGAGCTGCTCGCGGAGCACGCTGCGGTTGAAGAGCAGGCTCTGCCGGTAGTCGGCGGCGTCCTCGCCCACGTCCTCGGCGCCGGTGCGCGCCAGGGCGGCCTCGCACCACTGAAGCGCCGCCCTTAGCTGCGGGTCGGCCGCCTCGGACAGCAGCTCCGCCATCTCCTTGTAGATCCACAGATCCGGCGGTGTCGTAGCGTCGAGTTCGGCGCGCAGCGCGTCCCGTGCCGCGTGGCCCTCGTCGGTGCGGCGCAGCGCGTACAGCTGCTCGATGATGCCGACCTGGGCGTTGCGGGACTGCTCTCCGCCGCGTTCCAGAGCGCGGCGGAACAGGGCGAGCGCCCCTTCGTGGTCGCGGGCCTGCGAACGGGTCCATCCGGCGTGGATCAGGGCGCGGGGAACGTCCGGGTCGCTGTCGTGGTCGCGGGCCCACTGCTCGTACGCGTCCGCGCTCGCCCCGCCGTCGAGGCCGGCGAGGAAGGCGTCGTACGGCGACGTCGGCGTCTGGTCGTGGCGCGCTGCGGGACCGGTCATGGGCGGCGACGCTACCGGCAGCACGGCACCGCCCGGAGCCGAAGCGGGAGTTTTTCACCCTCCCCACGGTGGCGTCCCGTGCCCGGCCCCTGAGCCACGTCGATGCCGCTTCCCGCTGTCGGGAAGCCGGGGCGCGGTGCGGGCATCTCATACCGTGCACACTCGGCAATGTGTACAGTTTCGGGGCATGGATGAGACGTATCCGCTGGTGCAGGCCCGCAACGAGCTCGGGCAGCTCGTCAACCGGGTCCGGCACGGCCACGAGACGATCGTGATCAGCGACTACGGCAGGCCCGCCGCGGCCCTGATCCCCGTGGACGAGCTCGCCGAGCTCCGCCGCCTGCGCGACGAGGCCGACCTCGCCGAGGCCCAGCGCCGCAAAAACACGGGCGGCCCCGTGATCACCCACGAGGCCCTCATGGCGGAACTCGAGGCCGACGACGACACCCCCGCCGCCTCGTGACCCACACCGTCGTCTGGCAGCACCAGGCCGCCGACGAATACCGGCGCCTGCGCCGCCTCGACCCCACCGGCGCCAAGGAGTGCGCGGCCGCCGTCCGTAGCCTCGCCGACAATCCCCGCCCGCCGCAGGCCCGGCAACTCGGCGGCTCCGGCCTCTGGCGCCTGTCCGTGGGCGACGGGCGGATCCTGTACGAACCGGAAGACCACACCATCACCGTCCTCGTCCTGAAAGTCGGCCGCACCCCCTGAGTCGTTTCCGGGCCCGCGGACGGACAGCCGTGTGTCCGGGCCACCGGGGATCTGCCCGTGCTGCCGGCGGCGCGGGGCGGCCGTGCGTGCCTGACCGAGGGGCCGGCGGGGCCGGCGGGTCAGCTGCGGGAGGCGGCCGCGCGGCGGAGTGCATCCGCCAGGGACTCCCCGTTGGTGGTGACCCGGGCAAGGGAGAAGAAGTCGTCGAGGCTGTCGGCGGGGTCGGTGGCCGTCAGGTCCACCCGCCCCTCGGCGGCGATCCGCTCGAGAACGGCCCGGTGCTCGACCGTGTTCAGGAGCACTGCCAGCGAGGTGCGGACCGGCTCCAGCCAGTCCACTTCCAGACGGACGACGTCACCACCGCCAACGGACCGCCACCGGGTGGCGGTGTCCGCTCCGTCCACCGGTGCATCGGTGTGCAGAACGCGCAGCAGGTCCTCGAGGTCCGGGCGGGCGGCCAGGTCCAGCACGAGCAGAGACGGCCGGGTGGTGAGCGCGAGCGCGCGGCGCAGAGGGACGGTCTCGCTGCAGATCCGGCGGGCCTGGTCGCGGATGAACTCCTCATCGCCTGCCCGCTCCAGCTCGCCCTTGCTCAGGCCGAAGGCCAGGTCGCCGACGCTCGCGCGGTCGTCCAGCGGACTCGTGGCCAGACGCCGCAGACACTCCCGCAGCACGGCGTCCGCGGCCGGGGTGCCCGGCGGGGCGGCGGCGGCCGACAGCAGGGCCTGCCCCGCCAGCAGCAGGAGGGTGAGCGCCGGTGTCGGGGTGTGCGGGTCCAGGAGCAGGGTCGGGTTCTGGCCCGCCCGGCGGCCGCGCAGGAACCGCAGGAGCGGGAGCATGGCCGGGCCTGGCCGGTGAAGGTCGGCTCCTCGAGGAGTTCGGTGAACAGCAGGTCGCCGCTGTGGCCGCGGCGGTCGGTCAGCATGCCTCCGGGGCCGTGTAGGGGTTGCCGAGGAAGTAGTGGGTGCCGGGCTCGAAGAACGGCTCAACAGCAACGCCGGTGATGGTGGTGTCGGGCGCGGTGGTGGTGTCGGGCATGGGCGCTCTCCTTGGCCGTGGGGCTGGCGTGGGTGCCGGGCCGCAGTGGCGGTGGAGGGGGTTCGTTTGCGGCCCGAGGAACACCTGATGCGTGAGATCACCCGTACCGAGCCGGCTCCCGTGGCCGCGGCGCCCCGCCGCCGCCCCCGCTGGGGCCTGGTGGCCATACCGGTGGCCGTCGCCGCCGCGGCGACCGCCGTGGTACTGAACGTCACCGGCTCGGCCTCCCCCTCCGCGCCGTCCGTCGCCATCGCGCCCGTGGTGAAGGTACTGCCCGCCTCCGCCCAGGGCACCACCGAGCTGATGCAGCAGGTCGCCGCCGCCACCGGTGCCGGCCGGCACCTGACGATCCGCCCCGACCAGTACGTCTACGTCCGAAGCGAGGTCGGCTTCAGCCGCCAGGTCGCGCAGCGCACCATGGACGGCCTGATCCGGATGGACGCCGTGCACGAGCGCGAGGTCTGGCTGCCGGAGGACCCCACCCGCTCCCGGGCTGATCCGTGAGGGCGGCGAGGACGTGAAGCTCGGCGGGAGCGGTGTCCAGGTCAGCGTCGACGGAGGCGCGCCGACCGCCGCCGGCGCCGGCAACACGCCCTACGCGCAGGTGTCCGCGCTGCCCACCGACCCCGACGTCCTGCTCAAGAAGATCTACGCCATCACCGAGGGCCAGGCCCCCGGCCGTGACGCCGCGGCCTTCGACTGGGTCGGCGAAACGGTCGGCGAGGCCATCGTCCCGCCGAAGGTGGAGGCGGCCATCTGGCTGGCGCCGGGAAGATCCCCGGCGTGGAGGTCGTGCACGGCGCCGTCGACGCGGCGGGCCGGCGCGGCGAGGCCCTGGCCTTCGAGTCCCTCAACGAACGCACCGAGTACATCTTCGACAAGACGACCCACACCTACCTCGGCGAACGCAGCTACCTGCTCAAGGACAGCAAAGCGGGCAAGGCGGGCCAGCTGACCGGTATCAGCGCGGTTCTCGACCGGGGCGTGGCCGACAAGGCCGGCCAGGTTCCCTCCGGCGGCAAGGCGTGACGGACTCCGAGTCGCTCCGCGCGGCGTGCCCCCCGCGAGGGCCCAGGTCACCGGGTGACCTGGGCCCTCGACGTGAAGCCGGGCAGCCGGGGTGTGGGGCGATGCCCGGGCGGCCGCGCCCGCACCCGGGATCAGACGGATGGTCACAGCCCGCGCACGGCGGCGCCGGTAAGCCCCGTACGCGGTGCTCGGTCTCAGCACTGCCGCCGTCCGTGCGCTGGACCGGCCGGCCGGTCCTCAATGGTGGGTGATGACCGTCCGGAAGCGGGCCTTGCCCTCCGCTGTGCGCTGGTAGGCCTCGGCGGCCCTGTGCTGGGCGTAGACCTCCACCATAGGTGTGACCTTGCCTTCGGCGGCGATCTGAAGGGCCTGCGTCAGATACTGGGGGCCGTTGTGGGCGGAGCCGAGGATCCGGATGCTGTTCATGATCATCGGCATGTTGGGGACGGCGAGCTCGTCGAAGGCGATGCCCATGAGCACGACCCGGCCGTGCGGTGCCACGCCCTGGAAGGCATCCGCCACCGCGCGGTTGGAGCTGTTGGTGTGCATGAGCACGTCCGCTCCGCCCGCCTCCCGCAGCTCCGCCCCGTTCGACACCACCAGGTCCGCGCCCAGCTTGTGCGCCAGATCCCGCTTGTCGGGTGATCCGGTGACGGCGATCGTCGTGAACCCTGCCGCCTTGGCGTACTGGAGGGCCAGGTGCCCCATTCCGCCGATCCCGGACACCGCGACCCGCTCACCGGGCTGAGGATCGGCGCGCCGCAGGCCGCTCCAGGCCGTGTAGCCCACGCACATCAGGGGCGCCGCATGTTCGTAGGGGAGCCCTTCGGGCAGGAGCACCGTCGCCTCCGCGCTCACGGCGGCATACTCGCCGTTCGCGCCGGCGACGTTCATGCCGGTCAGCACCGGGCGCTCACAGTTCGCGGCGGTGACGAAGTCCAGCGGCTCTTTCCGGCGGCACCATGCGCACCGTCCGCAGCCCGTCTGCAGGGTCACCAGGCCGACACGGTCGCCGACGGCCCGGGAGGTGACACCTGCGCCGACCGCGACGACCTCCCCCGCGCCCTCGTGGCCGAGCGTCATGGGGAAGTCGGCGCCGAACGCGAGCTTGCCCTCGGTGATCCACACGTCCGTGCCGCAGATCCCGCTGGCATGCACCTTCACCAGCACCTGCCCCGGACCTGCCTCCGGAGCCTCCACCGTCCTCGCTTCCCACTGCGCCCCGAGGGCGGGTACGACTACTGACCGCATGTGCGACATGACTCTCCTCCATGGATGTGCCGGGAACCGTGCCGCGCTCAAGGCGTCCCGTCCTGCGGGGCGAACAATTTCGATGCACGACACTGTTCCATGAAAACCCGCACCGCCGGGTCCGTCAAGGTTCACAAGACAGGCATGTGCAATGAAATTACTTCGATGCACAGTTGCATATAGTCATTTCCTCCGGGGTCGTCCGGCCGGCCGGATCCGACCCGTGACCGCGAGGACCGGAGCTGCAGCGATGACAGCGGACGAGCAGGGCACCGGCCGCAAGTACGAGATGCGGCGCCGCGCCGACGCGGTGAGCGAGACGCGCAACCGCATCACAGGCGCGGCGATCCAGCTGCACGGAACGGTCGGCCCCGCCCGCACCACCATCGCCGGCATCGCCTCGCTGGCCGGAGTGCAGCGGCACACCGTCTACCGGCACTTCCCCACCGAGGAAGAGCTGTTCACGGCATGCTCCACGGAGTACTGGCAGCGCAACCCCTGGCCGGATACCGCGAAATGGCAGGACATCCCCTCGCCGGGCGAGCGAACCGTCGGAGCGCTCGGCGACCTGTACCGCTTCTACGACGCCGTCGAGCCCATGCTGGCCAACGTCCTCAAAGACGGCGACCACATTCCCGGCATAAAGCCCAGCGTGGACGCCTACGAGGCGAAGATCGACGCGATCACCCACGTGCTCATCGCGGGCTACTCCCCCGCCCCGGCCACGCTCCCCACCCTCACGGCCGCGGTCCGCCACGCCGCCGCTTTCAGCACATGGCAGTCACTCGTCCGCGCCAACGGCCTCAAGGCCGGCACCGCGGCGGCCCTGATGGCCGCACTTCTCCAGACCGCCGCGCAGCCCCTCGACGGGCTGGGGGCGGGGGCGGTCCGTGGGTAAGAACCGCGCGCAACGGCGCGCCGAGACGTAGGGCTTCGGCCCGTCGGCCGGACCGGTCCGCCTGGCAAACCGTCCAGAGACGAATATGAGAGGTCGTTTCCTCCCGTTGTTTTATCCCGTGATGCGGATTTGGTTCGGTGATGTCGGGTCGCGCCACGAGATGGTGGCCTCGCCAGTGAGCCG
>NZ_JBHWKX010000154.1:0-6822 GCF_042730885.1 Streptomyces sp. NPDC059909 | reverse complement strand
TCCTCCACGTGGATCACCCTCTCTTCCTCCCGACTTCAGAACCAGTGAAGTCAGGATGATCAAGAGATCGCAGAGTGGCTCACTTTTCATCCGCCATCCGTGGCCCTCGTTTCACCCGTTGCCGAGAACTCACCCCCCTCTACGATGTGAGCTGCGTAACACCGTCTGGGGGGATGGATGATCGACGTAGGCGAAGCACTGTCTGCTGCCCCTTTGCGCGGGGACGTCCCGAAGAAGCAGCGCATGGAGATGCTCCAGGACAGCTACCTGAGGGCGGTAGCCGCAGCAGCTGGATGCACCATGGCCAAGCCCGAGCCGGACGACGGGATCGACTGGGTGGTGACTCATTCTTCGGAGAGCCACGTCGCCGATTGTCAGATTGATCTGAAAATACAGCTCAAGAGCACCTGGACCAGCGCGCCCAATCCAACTAACGGCTTCGTATCGGTCAACCTCTCAAATGACCGCCTTAAGCTTCTCGCGCGAAAAAGGGTAACCGTCCATCGAATCCTTGTCGCGATGATCATCCCTGAGGACATCGGTCAGTGGGTCTAGGCGAGTCACGACATACTTCAGCTACGCCACTGTGCATACTGGCGAAGCGTCACCGGAGTCGAGCCATCGGGCGAGAACTCCACCGCTGTGAGAGTTCCAACCACCCACATATTCGACGATAACGCCCTCTGCGGAATCATGGAACGAGTAGGGAGAGGGGGGAAACCGTGAGCACTCCGGATTTTGAGGAGATTGCCGAGCATCTCACGGATAGGCAGCTCACATTGGCCCTCCAGAGTAACGGGTGGCAGAAATTCGGAGGACAGGAAAACCTTTACAGCAGGTGGCGCCCGACGTCACCCGATCATGAATTCAGTAGAGGCCTCCTCATCCCTCAAGACGTTGAAACCGATGACTACTTGGAACTTCTGAGTCAGGCTGTCGCGCAGGCGTGGAGGATGGGCGACGGAAAAATCCGTTCTATCTTGGAGCGTGCAGCAACCCTTCACTCCCTCGGCGATGAACTGAAGTTCCACAAGGAAGTGCAGTCCCGAAAGGGCACGATCCCCTGGCTCGCCGGAGCAGACCTTCACGCAGGCGCACAAAAGTCAATGGCGGTGGCCGCTAAGACGCGCAAATCAAAGTCTGCCTACTTCGGCAATTCCAACTCTTTCCTGGCAAACTCCTTCCTCGACTCGGTCTTGATGGGGCAAACCGAGGTGGGGAGTTATGTGATCACTGCATACGCGCCCCCAGAGGAGGTTTACAGCGAACGCAAAATTCGCCCGGGCGACACAATTCCGTTGGTTGGCAGGCATACGGGGCGCGAAATTACGCTGGGACTGGTGGATGCCCTGGAAGCAGCCCGAGAGTCTCTGGATCACTTCAAAGATTCCGGCTCGACCCACGGGTTCGTGGAGAATGTTCAGCGCGGCTTCTGCTATGAATTGACCCAGGCCATGCGATCCCTTATCAGGGATTCCGAAGGGGCCGAAATCGAAGTCGAGCTAAATTCAATCGAAGAGCTATTTACCGACGCCCCCACCCAGCGTCATAAGCTTGAGTTTTCCCCTTCAGACTACCCTGCTCTCGAAAAGGCAGGGAACATCTTCGCGGCCACGGCCGCAGCTGAGCACGTCACCGTTTTGGGAACTGTCACGCTACTTGAGCGCCCAAAGCCGGGCAATCCTGGAGTTGTGCGCCTCGACGTGATCGGAGGCACCAAGGCAAGGAAAATGCGAGTCCGCATGAAAGTTGAAGATTACGACCTCGCCGTTGACGCCCACAGGAACAACCTAGCCTTGCGAATCTCGGGACGCCAGGAACTAGAAGGGCATTTTTACTGGCTGTACGACCCGGAAATTCTGGAGCTTGTCCGAATTGTGCCGGATCAGCCGGATACCCCGATCGAACCCGGTGATCAGCAGTCGCTTTTCTAAGCCAACGCTCCCCGCTACGGCTCAGTGGGGATGAGGCGGCTCGTGAAACCTTCACGGCGAAGCCGGTCGTAGGCCACAGTGACTGACTCAGGGATCCGCTGGCGGATCATGAATCCTTGCTCCGGGTAGATCAGCAGCCGTTGCTGTGCCCCCACGAGCATATCGAGGACGAGACGGGCGTCCCGGATCGAGTCCACGTACTCCGCAAGTGTCATCGGCGCGGATGCGCTGACGATCTCAACTTCCGGCCAGAGTTGGCGAGCTGTTGCGTAAGCCCGACGCTCCTCATATGGCTTGCTGATGAGTAGGACGGACGAGACGTCGGCGCCCCGCTCCTCCAGGAGCGCACGGGAGAAGCGGATGTTCTCCCCAGTGTTCCGCGCGTTCGGCTCGACGAGAATGGCAGAGGACGGCACGCCCAGTTCCAATGCCCGCTCCCGGTAGTGCTCTGCCTCCCCTCGGGGCATGCGCTCGCGCGTCGTCTGGCTGGTGGCACCCGTGAAGACGATGAGCGGCATCATGCCGCGCTGGTACAGGTCGACCGTCACGTCCGCTACGCCTAGGTCATGGCTGCCGAGTCCGATGCCCACGGAGCATGGGTGTGGCTCGTGGTGCATCTGCTGGAAGTCCCAAAGCCGTTGGGCGTCGGACCATGCTTGTTCTGAAATCACTGTGCCGCCTCTTGTGCCGAGTCAGGGACCTTGAAGTCGTACGACCACGCGAAGCGGCTTGCCGCATGGATGCCTACAGCGAACTCCACGACGGTCCCGTCGGCGGTGTACGTGGTGCGGTGAAGTTCCACAACCCACTCTCCAGGCACCAACTGGAGGAGTGACGCTTCCTCGGGTGCCGCGATCCGCGCGAACAGTTCCTCGCGCATGTGGTCGATCTCGTATCCCGCGTCGTAGAGCACACGGAAGCCACCGCCCCGGCCGGCGGGCCCCGGGGTGGGGTCGACAAGACGCGTTCCCTCAACATGCTCGGGCCGGTAGTAGCTGGTCAGCGTGTGCGTCGGCTGGTCCCCCTCCTTCACGAGGCGAGCTCGCGCGTACACCTCGGAGCCCTCGGGCAATCCGTGAGCCGCAGCTACCAGGGGCGCCGCAGGCACACGGCTGATGCTCTGTGTCTGCTCGCCCCGCTGGTATGCGCGCCCTGAGGCGACGCGGTCGGCGATGAACGCGACTTCGTCGCCGTCCCGCCACTTCGCCTTGTCGTAGCGAGCGATGCCGAGCCGCTTGAGCGGCGCCTGCTGCCGTACGACCGTGCCGTGGCCCCGGGATGAGGTCACGAGACCCTCTGCTTCCAATGCCTTGTAGGCCGCGTGAACCGTGGACTTCGACCCCTCACCAGCCTCAACCAGGTCCCGGATATGGGGCAACTGCTGGCCAGGGGCGTACTCGCCGCTCCTAATCCGATCCGCCAGCTTGTCTGCCAGCTCCCGCCACTTGGGTGCCACTAGGAACTCCTCTCGACAGAGCCAGTCAAACACAGTCCTAGGACTGTTGACAGTCCTCGGACTGTGCGTCATTGTCTTCTCAGAGCTCGCAGTCCTAGGACTGCGAGCGGGGATGGCTCATCTTTGGGCTGCTCCCGGCGCCCAGAAAGCCCGTGAAACGGCTCGAAGGAAGCGACTGGCCCTTGAGAACTCAACAGTGTGCAGAGGCATCCGTCCCCCTCCAGCAACAAGTGGGCGGCGTACGCGGGTTCTGCTCCCGCATACGGAACAGCGCGATCTCAACCCTTTCCGCAGTCCAAGTACTGCGGCCGGTTGCCTCCGCTACTCGTCTCGTACGAGCGGCGTTGAGGGGAGCCGGGTGTTCCGACTTCAACGGCGCGCACCCCCGGAGTAGCCGCTCCGGGGGTGCTGTTCGGGCCGTTCCACCTGCTAGGGAGACAACGACCCATGAAGGACATCGTTGCACGTCAGACGGCCGTTACCGTTGTCGTCGACAGGATCGACCGCGAGCCGACGGCCGCGGAGCTGGACGCGATCGAGCAGGAGTTGCCGGTCATCCTGGCCGGCGTCGACCTGCTCGACGCGCAGATCATCACCCTGGACCGCGTCCCGAGCGAGCTGGACCAGCGGCGCATCCGCCGCGCCCGCCGCCGGGTGCTGGCCGCGCGTCGCGCGCTGGCCAACCGCAGCGCCACCGGGCAGGCGGGGGGTGCGGCATGAGTCCGGTCGTCCCTCGCTGTCCTGCGGCACACCCCGAGGACCCGACCCCCTGCGACGGTCCGCCCGTCGTGACCGTGCTGGACGCCTCCAACGCGGGGGCGGACGGCTGCGAGCACCACGCTGCCCGGCTGCTGGCCTCGCTCGCGTCCGGGAGGGTCCACGCCCTGCCGGACGCCCCCGAGGGCGCGGCGATGCGGGTGTTCAAGGCTGCTGACACCATCGCGCCGTTCCCATGGTGCGAGGGCGCCCCGCGTACGCAGCCCAGTCAGCGCAGCCACGCCGAGAACCGCCGCCTGCGGGGGTGGTCGCGGTGAACCTGCACCGCAACGGCCGCACGGCCCTCGTGCTCGCGCTGGTCGTCGTGGTCGGCATGGCGTTCCGGGTGTCCTGGAACGCGCTGCGCGACATCGCTGGCGCCATCGGCGCCGACGACACGGCCGCGACGCTGTACCCGTTCGTGGTCGACGGCCTGATGGCCCTGGCGTTGATCGCGACGCTCGTGCTCGCCGGTCGGGATAGGACGTTCGCGCTGCGGGTGTTGGCCGCCTACACGATCGCCTCGCTGGTGCTGAACTACGTGCACGGCCTGGTGCCGGAGCTGCACGACCGGTCGGTCGACTGGGGTCGACTGGCCGACTGGGACCCGGCGAACTGGGCGCTCGTGCTGCTCGCCACGTCACTGCCGGTCGGGTCGATCTACTTCGGCTCGGACCTCGTGGCGAAGGTGCTGCACCACCGCCCCACCCCGATCACGACCCCGACCGCGAATCAGGAGGACTCGACCGGGATCGAGAGGAATCGGTCTAGGTCTGACCTCATGGAATCGACCCCGGGGCCGATCACGCCGAACGTGAAGCCTCTGCCCCGAGCGGTGGCCGTCGGCTTCCTGAAGTCGACTATCCCGGCCAAGCCGCTCCCGGCCATCGAGTCGGCCCCAGTGGTGCAGCCGATCGCCCGGCGGGCTGTGGCGGCCGAGTCGACTCGCCCGCGTCGGGCCACGGGCCGCGTGCCCGACGTGGCCCGCAGCCCGCGGCCGAAGCGAACGCCGGATGAGCTGCTTGCCGAGGCGCGGAAGGCCACGGCCGATTGGCCGGACGCCAGGCTGACGGCTGAGGGCATCCGCCGGGAGGTACGCACCTCACCGGCGAACGCCCGCACCCTGCGCGACACCCTGCGCGCCGAACGCGGCCTCCTGGTCGCCTGATGGCCGCCTTGCCCGTCTACCGGTGGCGGCTCGCTCCGGACGGCTACGCCACCTACCGCCAGCTCCGCGCCCTCGGCCTGCGTCCGGGTGGCCAGGCGGTGGCGGCACAGGTGGAACGGCCCCGCCGCAAGCGTCCGCCGCTGGTCGCCTACCTCTACCGCATCGATCAAGCGAAGCCGGTGCGTGCGATGACCCCGGCCCGGTGGGCGGCTCTGGCCAAGGCCAACGCCGCCCGCCGCACCTGCCCCGCCTGCCGCCGTGACGCGGGATACGTCATCCCGCCCTCGCTCGGCATGTGCTCTGCCTGCGCTTTCCCCGACAACGCCCCGGAGGGTGCGTCATGGAACAGCTTCCCGCACACCGCCCACTGACGGTCATTCAACTCCCCGATGGCAGCCACGTCTACGCCGACCCTGCCTCTCTGCCCGCACAGCAGTCCGCCGGGCCGCAGGTGGTGCACATCCACCAGGCGTCGCCAGACCGCACGGTGCAGCGCGTCGCGCTCGGCTCCGGTGTCGGTGCCGGTGCGGTCGCGACCGGCATCTACTTCGGCCCGCTGCTCGTCGGCGTCCTAACCGCCATCGCCGCGAACCTCGCGATACTCGCCCTGATCGCCGCCGTGTGCGCCTGGGGCGTCGTCACCGTCGTCAAGAGCGTCGGCGGCACCGACGGCAAGAACGCGGCGAAGAACGTCGCCAAGGCCCGCGGCCGCCGCTGACGGCTTCCTGTCCCCGCCCGGACCGCCTCACCAAGTGCCGGGCGGGGGTGGGGTGCCCTCCAGCGGCAGGTGCTCTCGGTAGTACTGCGACTCCAGCCATTCCTCGATTACGACGAGCGGGCGCGAGAGGCGCACGTCCCCGATCTGCTGTGACCGTACAAGTAGCCCGAGGTCGGTCAAGGAGAGGGAGTGATCGGGGGTGTACAGCACGCAGTTCCCGTGCTCGGCGGCGTAGTCGAGGAGGTACTGGTGGGCCTGCTCGGGATCGCGGCCGGCCAGAGCAAAGCCCGCGAGGAAGACCTGCGGGCCGGTGACCGCGTCCAGTGCGACGCACGCCAGCTTGCCCGCGTCGTAGAACACTTTCACCCCGTCGGCGAAGTCTTCCTGCCCGTATGGGCCGCCCACCTTTTCTTGTGGCCCAGACACCTGGAGTGCGTCAGCGACCTCGGCCGAGCTCATCCCGAACCGCAACGGTCCCACACCGACTTCGGGGAGCAGCTCCCAGCGCTCCCGTGTCTCATCCGTTCCCACAATCCCGCCCCCTTCGTCCGGCCAGCTCATGGCCGTGCCCCACACCTCGCCCCAGTGCCACGTGCGCGGCTAGGAGCGCGTCTCAGTAACCGTCAGCTGGCCGGGAGGTCCTGATCGGCGGGATCGTTCACGGTCGCCCGGTCAGCGCCTGTGGGGCCGACGGTCGGGTCGGTCGGGCCGGGATTTCTGCCCGCTGAGGCCGGGGCGGCCCGGATGGTCAGCCGATCGCCGCGGCGAGGCCCGCGGTTCCGACGTGTCG
>NZ_JBHWKX010000153.1:0-6972 GCF_042730885.1 Streptomyces sp. NPDC059909 | reverse complement strand
CAGCGACCTGCCCGACAAGCCGCATGCGCACGTCAGCGCCCCGCGCGCACCCCGTCCAGAGCAATCGCCAGGACGCGGTCGCGCTGTGCGTCGTCCCACTCTGCGTACGCTCTCAACAGGTTCCGAAGGAAAGGATGGTGGTCGCCGCCGGAACCTTGGCTGATGTCACGGAACGGGCCGATCACATCGACGCGGCGGCGGACCAGTGTGCGGGCCGCTCATGGGCTTGAATGCCCCACTCATGTGTGACCTGCGGGTTGTGTGCGCGCGCAGCCTCGCCGATACCGGTTCAATCGTCAAGCGGTCGCGACTCGATGACAGTGAACAACCCACTGTTGCTTGGGAGTTCCTAGATGTTGCTGTGTCAAAGTCTTGACGCCATGCCAGGGCAAGGAAAGGCTTCCGCCAGCAACAGCGAAAGGCCTGCCGCATTCGATGGACGGCCCCGGTTCCGGGGCCCGGACAGGAACGGGATACCTGCCATGCCATTGAGTCAACCGCGCCGTAGTCTGAGAGCGCTCTCTACCCTTGCCGTCGTGACGGCCTGCGTCGCGGCCGTCGCGGCCGTGCCCGCCAACGCGGACGTCCCCCTCTACAAGCGGGCCGGCGCCCCCGCCGAACAGCGCGCCGAGGACCTGCTGAAGCGGATGACGCTTCACGAGAAGATCGGGCAGATGGGCCAGGTCGCCGTCACGCGCATCCAGGGCGACTGCGAGTGGAGTGGCGGCGCGCTCAACGAGACCTGTATGAAGACCGTGCTCGGCGACTACGCGGCCGGGTCGATCCTCTCCGGCGGCGGCATGCCCCCCGCATCCAACACGCCCAAGGCCTGGGCGGAGTTGGTCAACGCTGTGCAGAAGTACGCCGTGGAGCACTCGCGACTGCACATACCGGTGCTGTACGGCGTGGACGCGGTGCACGGGCACAACAACGTGCTCGGCGCGACGGTCTTCCCGCACCAGATCGGTGTGGGGGCCACCTGGGACCCGGGCACCGTCGAGGACTCCGCCGCGTCGACCGCCCGCGCGGTCGCCGCCACCGGCATCGACTGGAACTTTGCTCCCGTCGCCGACCTCTCCCGCGACCAGCGCTGGGGCCGCTACTACGAGACCTACAGCGAGGATCCGCTGCTCGCCGGCACGCTCGCCGCCTCCACCGTCAAGGGCACCGAGCACGCGAACGGGGCCAAGGAGGTCGCCGCCAGCGTCAAGCACTTCGCCGGCTACTCCGAGCCGTTCAACGGACACGACCGCGCCCCCGCCGACGTCTCCATGCGCTATCTGCAGGACACCCTGCTACCGCCCTACAAGCAGGCCATCCAGGCCGGCGCGAAGACCGTGATGGTCAACTCCGGTGCCGTCAACGGCGTACCGGCCACCGCCTCCACGTACCTGCTCACCAAGGTGCTGCGCGATCAGTGGGGCTTCAAGGGCGTCGCGGTCAGCGACTGGGAAGACGTTCGCGCCCTCCAGACCAGGTACAAGATCGCTTCCGACTATCCCGAGGCGATCGCCCTCGCCGTGAACGCCGGCGTCGACATGGCCATGGAGCCGTACTTCGCCAAGGACTGGAGCGAAGGCCTGAAAGCCGCCGTCGACCGCGGACTGGTCTCGGAGCGGCGGATCAACCAGTCGGTCAAGCGCATCCTTGCGCTGAAGTTCGAACTCGGCCTGTTCGAGAACCCGTACGTCGACCCGGCGAAGGCCGACGCCGCGGTACTCGGCGCCGACAAGGACCTGGCCCGCAAGGCCGCCACCGAGTCGCAGGTGCTGCTGCGCAACGAGGGCGGCACACTGCCCCTCTCCGCGTCCGCCAAGAAGATCGTCGTCGCCGGATCGTACGCCGATGACATCAACAACCAGGTGGGTGGCTGGACCATCGGCTGGCAGGGCGTCCCCGCCGGAGTGAAGATCCCCGGCACGACCGTCCTGAAGGGCATCCAGGAAGCCGCCGGGGCCGGCACGCAGGTGGTGCACGCGAAGACCACCGACGAGGCGGTGGCCCAGGCCGCGGACGCCGATGCGACCGTCGTCGTGGTCGGCGAGAAGGCCGGCGCCGAGGGCCCCGCGGACAACCCGCGGCCCGAACTCACCGCCGACCAGCAGGCCCTGGTCAAGTCGCTCAAGCAGACCGGCAAGCCCGTCGTCACCGTCGTCCTCGCCGGCCGTCCCCTCGTGCTCGGCGACGCCGCCGACACCCAGGCCCTGCTGATGTCCTGGCTCCCGGGCTCCGAAGGCGGCCACGCCGTGGCCGACGTCCTCTTCGGCAAGGCCAACCCCGGCGGACGCCTGCCGGTCTCCTGGCCCAAGGCTCTCGGCAACGACCCGCTGTACTACCAGCAGCTGCCGGGCACCAACGGCGGCCCGGAGTCCCAGTACCACGCCCTGTACCCCTTCGGGGCCGGTCTCTCCTACACCAGCTACTCCTTCGACGGGATCACCCTCGACAAGCCATCGGTCAGCGCGGGCGACAAGGTGAACCTGCAGGTGAAGGTATCCAACACCGGCAGCCGCGACGGCGACCTCGTCGTCCCGGTCTACGTCTCGCGTCCCACCAGCGATGTGCTGGCCCCGTCCCGCAAGCTGGTGGCCTTCACCAAGGTCCACCTCAAGGCCGGCGAACAGCAGACCATTCGCCTCACCGTGCGGCCGAACGTCCTCGCGGTCACGCCCGGCGACATCGACGGCGCCGGCACGCAGCGCGTCGAGCGCGGCGCGTACACCTTCACCGTCGGCCAGAAGACCGACAGTCTGACGGTCCGCTGAGGCTCTGACGATCCGCCAGGCCAGACCGCGTGGCCGCGCCCGCCAGAAAGCGGACGCGGCCACGCGTACGTCCGCTGCGCCGCCGCACCATCTGCCGGCGGGACCATGAGCCCGGCCCTGTCCTCCGCCGTGGCGCTCGCTCGGGCCGAGGCCCTCGGCGACGTACGCCAAAGGCCTTCTCCGGCTTCGGGGGCACGGGCCTGGACAGCCCCTTCGCGGGTACGTACGTGCCGCTGAAGTTCCACGGCCGGGACCCGAGCGTCGCGCACTGATGGTCGAGATCCGCTGCGACGTGTACATGGAGGAGCCGGGCGGCCTGGCGGGCCCGGACCTCGACCGCCTGGCCGCGGCGCTGGCCGAGCTGGTCGCCACCCGAGGAATTCGCCCACGCACTCGCCGCCTACCTCGACCTCGTCGCCTTGAAGCGGGCCGCGGACGCCGGTCCCTCCAAAGCCTTGGAGAAGGCCGCCGCCGAACGCGTGCAGGGTGCCGAGCAGCATGTGGACGAAGGGACCGGGCCGGTGGTGAAGATGCGGTCGCGGTCCAGTACTTCGATGTCGCCGTCCAGAACGTAGTAAGGACTGTCTCCCGGCGGTGGATGTGCGGCGGCGGTCCGGCGTGGAGGAGAATGACGGATTCGACCACAGTAGGGTGCCGCCGCCACACAGACGCAACCCCGCGCATCCCAGCACAGCCGGCGAATGGTCAGCTCGATGACACCTGCCTCCCGCCGACTGCGCCATCCGCGAGACAGCGCTGGTATCCGCTGTGCCGTCGTACCGACGGCGCCCCGCCATCCGGGCACGGCGCCGGAACCGACCCCGGGTTCTCGTCATTGCGGCACCCCTGACGGAGCGTCACCGGCGCACGGAAGCACGACCGGTTTCACGAAAATCTTGACTGAGTCACGATTCAGCCGACGCCGACAACATCGAGCCTGACGGCCACGAGGCCCTGTTCTGTGGCTATGACAAGGAGGCGGTGAGGAGCGAAGGCAAGGCCGAGGACGCGTGCCTCGAATTCGATTTCACGCTGGTGGGCGTCGCTGATCCGGGTGATCACGACCTCTGAACCGGTGCCCGTGGCGAGGACGTCTCCTTCCTGGGAGAAGGCCAGCGCCGTGACCGGGGCGTCGCGCGACAGCAGGATATCGGGTCGGCCAGCCGACGGTTGTGCTGCCGCAGCAGGCCGCCGGTCGGTCCATCGGTGAGGTGCCGCAGGTCCCACGCCAGGACGATGCCGTCCTCGCCACCAGTGACGACGGTGGGTCCCTGGCCCGACTCCGCCATCGCGACGGCGGTCACGTAGCCGTTGTGCCCGGTGAGCGGCTCGCACATGCTCGGCCCGTGGCTGGGTCCCAAACCCGGGCGGTGCCATCGGCGCTGCCGCTGACCGCGATGGGTACCCCGCCCGGCCGGCCTGCCGCCAGTGCCGTGATCCAGTCGGTGTGACCGGTGAGGGGCTCACCCACGGCGGTGCCGTGGCGAGGTCCCACGGCGGATGGTGTTGTCGTAGCTGCCGCTGAGCAGCAGGGGCGTGCCGGTACCCGACTCGGCCAACCCCCGCGCGGAGACGTAGCTGGTGTGCCCTGAAAGCGGTTCCTCCCTCGCCGCCCCCTCAGTGAGGTTCCAGATCCGAATGGTGCGGTCGCCGGCGCTGACGGCGATGGGGACGCCGTCCAGCCTGCCGATCACCACGTCCATGATCCAGTCGGTGTGGCCGACGAGTGCCTCGCCCACCGGCGCACCCGTGGTGAGGTCCCAGACGCGCAGGGTGCAGTCGTGGCTGCCGCTGACGGCCAGGCCACCCTCGTGGAGGGCTGAGGCGGCGACGGACGAAACGATGTCGGTGTGTCCGACGTCTCCTTCCGCCGGTTCCCTCGCGAACCGCGGGCTGACGGCGGGCGTGAGGGAGAGCTCCCGTGACGAAATACAGATGGCGCAGTACCACCTTCGACGAGAAGTGCTGACCCCTCTACCCGCCCGTTCGGTCGAACGATAGATTCACCTTCCCCCCACATCTCCATCACAGAACCACCAGAGGGGACACCCGACGTGACTCAGCAGTACCCCGGGCCGCAGCAGCCCTACCAGCCCCAGCCGCCGTACCAGGGCGCACCGTTCCAGCCGCAGCCCCCGAAGCCCGGCATGTCCACGGGCGCCAAGGTCGCCATCATCCTCAGCTGCGTCCTCGGCATCCCGTGCTTCCTCGGCCTCATCATTGCCATCGGATCCGCCGGCGAAGGCACGGGCAACAAGCCCTCCGACACCGTGGCTGTCGCGCCCATGGAGACCGCCAAGGCGGACGACAAGCCCGCCCAGAAGGAGCAGCCGACCAAGGCCCCGGAGAAGAAGCTCAGCCAGGCCGAGCAGTTCAAGGCGTTCGTCGCGAAGAACGGCACCGCACCGGAGAAGGCTGCCGTAAAGCACGTCACAAAGGTGCAGGGCGCCGACAAGCAAAACGACTTTCTCGACTCGGCGTCGGTGTACACCGACTTCAAGGGCGGCTTCATGAGCGAGGACCAGGGGAAGGCGAAGCTCATCGCCTCGGCGTTCGCCGACTGGAAGCAGTCTGAGAACGGCCTCGTGTCCGTGTACGGCGAAGACGGCGAGCTGATCGCCAACGGCAACTTCTAGTCCTCGCTGTTCGGGCCCCGTCGCGACCCCCTCCGCGGCGGGGCCTCACTACGCCCGAAGTTGGGAAACCGGTCCCCATTGGTCATCCAGGTCGCGCCTCCGGCACGCAGATGCTCCCCGTCCAGGCCAGGGAAAGCAGGCGCGGCCATGCCGGCACTGCCGGTCTCTACCTCGTTGAGCACGACTGCCTAAGCCTCGATCCACCGAGTGACTCGTGTGCTGTGGATGAGCAATCAAGAAGAGGTGCCTGCTGACCTGCGATGATGGGAGTTCTGACGCTTCCAGCACACACAATCAGCAAGGCACCTCGTAGATGCAAGTTTCCCATACTCCGGCAGCGGTCTCCGCTGCGTTCGATGACCCGAACCTGATCGCGTATGCCGGGCTGCTGCCGGCGCTGCGGCTGGCCGAGCGGTGCGGGCTGTCGCGGCTGGTGGCCGAGAAGGTGAAGCTGACCGGCGCGAAGAACGGGGCGGGGGCTGCGGTGGACGCCAAGGTCACCAGCATTGTGGGCGGCATGGCCGCGGGTGCGGACAGCATCGACGACCTTCACGTCCTGCGGCACGGGGCGATGCCGGCCGTGTTCGCAGGTGCCCGTGCCCCCTCCACGCTGGGCACCTTCCTCCGCGCGTTCACCCACGGTCATGCCCTTCAACTCCACGCTGTCCACCGCCGGTTCCTGGCCGCACTGGCCACGCACACCCCCTTGCTGCCGGGCTCGGACGAGCTGGCGTTCATCGATGTCGACTCCACCCACAAGCGGGTCTACGGCCGGGCGAAACAGGGCGCCGAGTACGGCCGGTTCAAAGGCATCCGCACCCTGCACCCGCTGCTCGCCACGGTCTGCACCCCACAATCGAGGCCGGTGATCACCGGCGTCCGGATGCGACGCGGCAAGGCAGCAGACTCCCGAGGCGCCCCGAAATTCGTGAGCGAGGCCCTGGCCACCGCCCGCGAGGCCAGCTGCACGGGGACCCGTATCCTGCGGGCCGACTCGCAGTTCTACAACGCCGGGGTGATCGCCGCATGCCGCCGGGCCGGCGCACACTTTTCGATCACCACCGGGATGAACCCCTCCATCAAACGAGCCGTCCACAGCATCCCCGACGATGCCTGGCAGCACATCAGTTACCCGACCGCGGTGCCAGACCCCGAGACCGGTGAGCTCATCTCGGACGCCGAAGTCGCCGAGATACCCCAATACACCGCGTTCGCGAGCCGCAAAAAGAGCGAGCAGGTCACCGCCCGGCTGATCGTGCGCCGGGTCCGTGACCTGGCCAAACCCGCCGTTGCGGGTGAACAGGGCGAACTGTTTCCCGTCTGGCGCTACCACCCCTTCTTCACCGACCAGCCCGCCGCAACGCTGCAGGCCGAGCGGGAACACCGCCACCACGCCGTGGTCGAGCAGGTCATCGCGGATAGCAAAGCCGGCGCCCTGGCCCACCTGCCCTCCGGGCACTTCCACGCCAACGCGGCCTAATGGGCAGTGAAGCGAGGCACTGCCCCACCGCTACTGGGGGACTTGGAATCCCCCGTGCGTGGGGTGTGCCACTCTTCCGGATCCACGCTTG